>DASTDH010000150.1:0-3595 GCA_035710445.1 Chthoniobacterales bacterium | reverse complement strand
GGGATTCGCTTGGATGGAACTGGAAATAATCTTGACGGAACTATTGCGCCGGTGGCGGTTTGAATTGGTTCCTGGTCAAACCATCACGCCAAAAGCATCGATCACTTTGCGCCCAGAAAAGCCGATCCGGGTGGTGGTGCATGCACTGGCTCCGTTCGCCTCGGAGGGGCAGGCAGAAAATAGCCCGGCACTTTAGTGCAGGGCAACGTTTTGTAGAGGTGTACGTCCCGTCAGGGATGGAATTTGGCGAAACTTACTGACTGTTGAACGTCGATTTCGGGCGGTTTGTTCTGGAGGCTAAAACGCGAATCTCGCGCCGAAATTGACCTGCAGGAAGTTGTTCTTGGGTCCGTCAACGACATTCCAGGTGGCTTCGGAGAACGCCCCAATATGGGGAGTAAACCGATACTCGAGCCCCCCGCCAAAGTCGCCCAGCACCCGGTTACTAAAGCGCAGGCTACCATTCGAGCGTATCCCATCGTACCCAGAGAATAGACCGCCGACACCAGCTATACCATATGGAGCGAGATGAACATTAGTCCACACGAGGTCTAACGGGTACCGCGCCAAAAAATCTCCCCGGACTATCCCAGCGGTGTTATCCCCCGGGATGAGATTGATCACGGCTCCCTGGACTCTAAGACCTGTCCAAAACAAGGGAAAATAACTGACCTCCGCGCCTCCACCCCATGCATGATCGCCAATCCCGCTGAAATTTGACTGGCTCCCAGTATTCGTTCCGTAGGTCGCGAATGCTCCCAGATCCAACTCATTCGCTCGAAAATAAGAGGAGGGCGGCAGTGGGGACGGTGCCACAACTTCTTTCGAAGGGACGACCGGTCCACCGGCAGCGACATTCATCGCGGGTGACAAAATTGCCACTACGGCTAAGGCAAATGCTCTTCTCATGATCGTTCTCCTGGTAAGGCATAACAGATAATTACCGCGTAGTTTGGTGCTCTCGCGGTGGCGCTGCAAAGTTGTCAATTAAAAATCGCGTTTCACGTCGGCTATGCGCCATTCGACAAAAGACCGTGGCGTAGAAGAGCCTCTTCTTCCAATATGAAGAATGGAAGGAAAGATTCGAAAAAAGCTAACAGAGGCGGGCGATTACCGATTCGCTCAACATACTGATCGGCTGATACTTGGTTGCGACACTTGCGCAATCAACTAACCCGAATATCAGCAGACCGAAATTGTATCTGCTTAAGGGGCTTTCAGTCGCAGCAGTCGGAACGAGTGTGAGAAAAACTAAGCAAAACTTCCATTATTCGTATTGGCGGAAGATTCCAAGGTTGCCTACTCTGTCGCATCGTTGGACGGCGGCGACGCGCAAACCAAAGAACGTGTCGAACGGCAGAGGACCAGCTAAGAGATGAATCCGCATTCAGACTATGAACCCGTCGGGGAGGAGTTAATTCGTGAGCTTAGCCGTGCGGGCGGGTGGCTCAGACAGCGCCTACTACGGATTCTGTTGATCGCGCTAGCCGCCCTTGTGGCGCTGTGGTTTGCGTCCGGAATTTACATGGTGAGCCCTGGCCACGTTGGCGTGGTACGCACCTTTGGCAAGGAGACCGGCCGCACCGAGCCCGGCCTTCACTACCGCTTCCCGTGGCCCTTCCAGTACACCGATGTTGTCAGTGTAGAGCAAGTTCGCCGCATCGAAGTGGGCTTCGAGGCAGGAAGACGGGTCTATGAGGAGGCGCTAATGCTCACGGGAGATGAGAACATTGTTGAGGCGCAAATGGTTGTGCAATATCGGGTGGCCGATCCCAGCAAGTTCCTCTTCCGGCTGCATGATCCCGAGGCCACATTGCGCATGGCCACCGAAGTGGCGCTGCGCAGCGCCGTTGGAAGTATGACCATCGATGAGGTAATGATCGAAAACCGTGCCAAGGTGCAGGATGAGACCCGCGTCTTCGTGCAACGTTTGATGGATACCTACCAGTCCGGCGTGGTCATCACGGAAGTCAAGCTCCAGGCGGCTGACCCTCCCGAAGCGGTTAAAGACGCCTTTCATGACGTCGTGCGCGCCCGCGAGGACCGCGAAAGACTCATTAACCAGGCTCTCGGCTACCAAGCTGACGTGCTGCCGCGCGCCCGGGGTGCCGGCCAGCAAATCCTGCGCGAAGCCGAGGGGTACAAGGAAAAGCGCGTCTTGCTAGCGCAGGGCGAAACAGCCCGCTTCCTGAGCGTGCTGGCCGAATATGAAAAGGCAAAAGAGGTGACGCGCGATCGGCTCCATCTGGAGACGGTTGAGAGGGTTTTGCCCGAGATTGACAAGCTCATCGTGGACGGCGACATCAGCCAGAGACTGATGCCGCTGTTGCCCTTGGGCGGGGGGGTACTTACGCCCCCTGTGAACATCCCCTCGGTGCCACCTGCAACAACGAGGTAATAACGATGGCCAAGAAGCTCTTCAAAATTGGCGTTGCGCTCGTGCTCGCAGTCGCTGTCATCCTGACGCTGCAAACCTTCTTCGCCGTCGACGAGCGCGAACAGGTTGTCATCACCCAGTTCGGCGAATATATCCGCACCATCGACAAGCCTGGCCTGGCCATGAAGGTCCCATTCATTCAGGCAGTCGCTCGCTTCGATCGGCGAGTGCTGGCCACCGATGCCCCACAAGCGGAGTATCTGAGCCAGGACAAAAAGCGGCTCGTGGCTGATCCGGTAACTCGGTGGCGGATTGCTGATCCACTCAAGTTCTATAAAACCGTGCGCGATGAGGCCGGCGCTCGCGCCCGGCTCGACGACCTGGTTTTTTCCGAACTGCGTCGTGAAGTGGCCAGTCACACATTCGCCAGCGTGATCGGAGCCCAACGCGAAGGGATCATGAACGCCGTTGCTGGCATCGCCCGAGAGCGGGCTCGTGAGTTTGGCATTGAGGTCATCGACGTGCGGATCAAGCGTGCGGACCTGCCACGCGAAGTCCAGGCCAGCGTCTTTGCGCGGATGCAGGCTGAGCGTGAACGCGAAGCGAAACGCTACCGTAGCGAGGGTGAAGAAGAGGCGGCCAAGCTGCGGGCCGAGACTGACAAGCAGCGCACCATCATCCTGGCCGACGCCGAGCAGAAGGCCCAGAAGCTCCGTGGCGAAGGCGATGCCGCCGCTGCGCAGATTTACGCTCAAGCCTACGGCCAGGACTCGGAGTTCTACAGCTTCGTCCGCAGCTTGCAGGCCTATGAACAATTCCTGGGCAAACGTAGCACCCTGCTGCTCTCCGCCGAGTCCGCCCTGTTCCGCTACTTGGGCAGGTCGCAGCCGGGCCGTGGGGAAAAGTTGCCCGCAGAATGAGGAACGATTAGGAGTGTCAGTATTTTCGGAGATTCGGCACTCGAAAATTTTTCTCACGCTGACACTGACACTCTTCCGGCCGAGGGGACCATCCTCGCCCTTTGCTTCGCCGCCTAGGAATAGCATCGGCATCGGCCCTTGTTCGCAATTGATCGTTTTCGCGACAGCGTCGCGTGGCGCTTTTTCGGATCCACTCAAAAGTTTTCCCGGCCGTCCGGGATTCGGACGTCCTAAAAATCTACGAAATAAAGGCAAATAGAAATGCTGTTTTAGGTCTTGCTATCGAATATAGCTTGAC
>DASTDH010000149.1:0-2526 GCA_035710445.1 Chthoniobacterales bacterium | reverse complement strand
GCTCGACTTCTTCGCACGGGTGTATCTGCAATGTCGTGGTGGCGCACTGCCCTCGGCGCCGATGATCGTAAGCTGGAATGATTCCTCCATAGACCCGAGTCGAGCACCAGCCGGCAAGGCACTCATGAAATTCGTCGTCCTGAGTGTTCCTTATACTATCACTGGCGACGCGACTGGCAGAATTCCGGCGCGCACTTGGGATGAGGCGCGCGAACCGTACGCCGATTACCTGATCGATCTCATTACCGACAACTATATTGCCGATTTGAAGGCCAAAATACTCAAGCGCGTGGCCCATTCACCCGTCGACATCTCGCGCAAAATTATCAGTGCTGTTCGGGGCACGCTCGGACAGGGCGCGTTTCTCCCATATCAAAATGGTTCGCTGCGCCCGATTCCCGAGCTCGGCCAATACAAAACTCCAGTCCCTAATGTCTACCTATGCAGCTCTGGCAGTCACCCAGGGCCCGGCGTTTCGATGGCACCGGGAAGAAATGCAGCGCAGGTGATCTTCAGAGACTTGGGGCTGGATTTCAGGAGCGTTATCTAGCTCGTCGAAAGCTGGACGGAACTATCCCCGCAAAGATGGCTGCGGATAAATGCGCCGGCGCTGGCGAGCGCGCGGCGGCCGGGTTCAAGATGAGCGTTCCATAAGGGCCATGCATGAATCATCTGGGGCCAGATTTCCAGATTCACGCGGACATCAGCCGCGCCAGCGACGTCCGCAAAGCGAGTAGCGTCATCAAGCAACGTCTCGGCTGAGCCCACTTGAATTAGTATTGGAGGAAAGCCCTTGGGATCCGCATAAAGAGGCGAAACCCGCGGGTCCTTCCGATCCATTCCTGCTGGCAGATAGGCTTGGGCCAGCTCGGTCAGATACCGCTTGTGAATGAGCGGATCGACGGCCTCCTTGCTTGAAAGTGTCGCGCCCGACATCGTCAAATCCGTCCATGGGGAAATTAACCAGGCGCAACCCGGCAGCTCCTCCTGTGCATCGCGCAGCCGGCCGATCAAGGCTAATGTAAGGCCCGCCCCGGCGCTGTCTCCGCCAAGCGCGATGTGCGCAGCAGGAACACTCTGGTCCTGAAGAAAACGCCATGCTGTCAGTACATCGTCGTACGCTGCAGGGAACGGATGCTCCGGAGCCAATCGATAGGCAATAGCCAGGGTCTGAACCCCAGCGGCGCGACCCGCCTCTGTCACCAAGCGGCGATGACTGACAATTGAACCGGAGCAATAGCCACCACCGTGAAAAAACATCAGAACGCGGGAGGGATCGCTGCCCGGAACGATAGACCATTCGCCCGGTAATCCGTTGACATCGACGGTGGTGACCGTCACATCGTCGGCTACAGGCCAAACAGAACCGACATCATCGAGGCGTTTTCGTCGCTCGGGCAATCCAACAGGTCGCGGCTTGGAACTTAAGAATCCGCGGATGGCATCGATTTCGCTTTGAGCCATCGCATTTTAGACAAGGGTTAGCCGACAACTCCAATCAGGGTACGAACTTTCGGCTTTTGTCAACGCTTAGACCTTGTCATTCTGCGCGCTCGAAGGGCAAGTGAAAAACTATCTCCAGCTTAATCTGAGTTTGCTCTACTGGATTTTGATTGCGCCGTTTACCGGGCAATTTTTTAAGATCGCGCCGATCTTCAGGCAACTGGTGGCCATCGGCGTGCGCGCGACACCCATGGTGGCGCTGACGGCATTCAGCATAGGTGTGACGCTCGCCATGCAAGCCGCTCATTCTCTCGAAAGCCTCGGCGCGGAAATGTACATTCCAGACCTGGTCATGCTTACCCTTTTGCGCGAATTGGGACCGGTCCTGATCGCGGTAATCGTAATCGGCCGCAGCTGCTCTGCCGTGGCAGCTGAGCTTGGAACAATGAAAGTGTCGGAAGAGATCGAAGCGCTCGAAGTCATGGCAATTAATCCCGTTCAATATCTTGTCGTGCCCCGCTTTCTTGCGATGATGGTGATGCTACCGGCGCTAACTATCTTTGGAAATTACATCGGCATCCTGGGCGGCTGGGCAGTCTGTCGTTTTGCGCTCGATTTTAATACCGCCGGCTATGTGCTGCGTGCGCTCGAAAGCGCTGAGCCCTGGGACTTGTATTCTGGGATGATTAAGAGCGTGGTTTTCGCGTGGATTGTAATCACAATCGCGTGTAACGCAGGGTTGACTGTGGAAGGCGGCGCCGAAGGGGTCGGCCAGGCGACAACAGCTTCGGTCGTGCAAGCTTTGCTGGCGATGTTGGTGATGAATGCGGTGCTAACAGGTATCTTTTTCTTTAGTGCATGAGTACCAAGGGAGAAACCATTATCGAAGTAACCGATCTGGTCCGAAAATTCGGGGACCGCACTGTGCTCGATAATATTTCTTTTGACGTTCACCGGGGTGACACACTCGTTATCATGGGCGGCAGCGGTTGCGGCAAAAGCACTCTGCTCCGGCACATGATCGGTTCCATGAAACCGACTTCAGGATCGGTAAAGCTTTTTGACGAAGACATCACGAACATG
>DASTDH010000148.1:0-6268 GCA_035710445.1 Chthoniobacterales bacterium | reverse complement strand
AAGCCGCCTTTGAGCTGATCGAAATCCCTCATCTGCGCCAGTCAGGAAAAAACTCTGCCGACATTCGAATGGTGGTAGACGCTCTCGACCTTTGTTACACCAAAGGGCACGTCGATACCTTCGTCATTATTAGCGGTGACTCCGATTTCTCTCCACTCGTGAGTAAACTGCGGGAGAATGCCAAAACAGTTATCGGCGTCGGAGTAAAGAACTCCACCTCCGATTTATTCATCAGCAATTGCGACGAGTTTCTCTATTACGACGACCTGGTTCGGACGGAAGCTTCGAAGACGCGCAAGCGGAACACGGTAGCCGTTTCGAACTCCAAGGCTGTCCCGGAGGTGAGCAAAGGCCCCCCGCCGACCGACGCTTTCAATGTTTTGGTGGAGACACTTGAAGCCATCACCGAGGAGCGGAATGAGGACGAGAACATCTGGGGATCTATGATCAAGCAGGCGATCAAGCGCCGGAACCCCGGATTTAACGAGCGGGCGTACGGTTTTCGCTCATTTAACGATCTGCTCTTGGAAGCGGAAAAGCGGGGACTCTTAAAGCTGGAGGCCGACGAAAAGTCCGGTGGCTATACCGTTCGGACCGTGGAGTGATTAACTGCAAACCGCAATCCCAAATGGTCGTAGAGGTTCTTCTTGGCAGGGTCTGCGCTTAGCGCAGAACCGCCATATGCCTGCACTGCCAGTTCGGCGTGCGAGAAATCAGTCGTATCCCCGCTTTCCTTCGGAAGGTATTCGAAGAGCCGAGAGCTGAAGATCTTCCAGCTTTCGTTCCGGTGACGATACTCACCGTAGCGAACCCATCCTTTTGTACCCAGCAGTGGGTTTTGCAAAATGAGGTCGGCTTCGGCTTGATCTCGGGCCGGTTGCGGATCGACAACCGCCCATGCTTGCACCAATTCTGGATGCGTCGAAATCAACTGGAGTACACCCAGTCCGCCTCGGCTAAAGCCGGTTGCAACGATCCGCCGCTCCTTATACCGCTCAGTTAGGAAACCTGCCAGATCGTTGACATATTCCCACCAGTTCCAATCCTCTACGTTCGGGATAGGCGGGGCTTGGGGTGCAATGACCAGCGTTCCGGGAAGATGCCCAAGAATAGCTTGAAATGGTGGTGTCTGATGAATGCAGACCTTCGGCAATTCATTGAGCGAGGAACCGGCTTCGCCCATACCGTGCAGAAACAGGAGAACGGACCCGTCCGGATCCGACTCAGACTCCACCTCAAGAGCATTCAACTCTTTGACTTCAGCAAAAGCAACCGGAACCGTAACAACACGAGCGAGCATCACAGTCTTTTAGCCCAGTCTCAGGCTCGTGCAAGGACCCATCGTATCTCTCGCCAAAACGCTAGAAGAAGATCTCACGCCAAGGTGCAAAGATGACAGAAAATCAAGGGCAGCCGAGCAAATGCTACCTTCCAGGATTGCTCCGCCAAATTGAGTAGTTGTTCTCCGATTTTTGCGCCTTGGCGTCTTGGCGGGAGATACGGAGGGTTACCTCACGAAACCAGCATAGGTTAGATAGGCCCCAAGGATCAGGATAATCGTGGTAACTACATAATAGTTTTGCTCATAGCGGATTATCTTCAAGAATCTGCCTATTGTCTCCGATGGCAGAAATAGCAAGACGGTGCTCCTAACTAGCGCCACCCAGCCGACCAAGGTAACAATGAAGGCAAGGAGGCCTTTTGACCAAACGTTGTGTCCCAGGACCATCGCTAGACCAGTGATTAGTCCGAGTATTTCGACGAGGAAGAGCAGAGACCGGTTTTGAATAAGATTCATTATGATCCCCAACATCGCCTCTTTCCGCACAAGCATCACCACCGCTACGATGATGCAATAGAGACCCAACAGCTGCGCGAGAAAACGGGTAAGTTGCATAAGCAAGACTAAATGGCAGATAGCCAAATCGTGAAAGTCCTCGCGCAAATTTTCTGGCGACTTCACCGGGCAATGATACGGATTTCTGTCCGAGGTGAGTGCAGGCGCACGGAAAATCGGCCGCTGTCACCGTGTTGGCGCCGCTGCTTTGAGTGATGTCCGAGCTGATCCCAGATTCGGATCTCGCCGTGCAGCTTCCGTTCAAACGCCTTCGACAAAGAGGAGCCTTCGATTCAGCGCGCTTGGGCGGATTGCCAGTGCTTCGGCGTATTCCGGCGATCGATACCACTCCCGCGCTCTTTCGATCGACGGAAACTCAACGATAACAACGGCACGCGGCCCCTCTCCCTCGACCTTTTCGATCGCACCGCCGCGCACGATATAACGGCCATCGTATTTTCTGATAGCCTTGTGCGCCAGAGATCGGTACTCCTCCATCAACACTGGGTCAAGGATTGCGGAGATTTCCGAAATTACGTATGCAGCCATGCTTCTGGTTTTAACGTGGTTAGTTGAGCGAACGCGATGGAACCGCAAATTGTAGCGATGGGTGGCGGTGGTTTCGCCACGGAACCAGAAATCTGCTTCTTGAACGGTACGTATTAAATCTGTCACGGAACCGCAATAAGCCAAGAGTCTGTTTTATTCCAACCGCGAGTGGCGATTCAAAGGATTATATCGAACGATTCTATACTTCGTTCGATAAGCTGGACGCGGTTCCGTCTCATCTCCCTCTCTTTGGACTCACTGTACGCTAGTCGCCGCTACCACGCACCAATCACCAGTCACTGGTCGACTGCAGTTACGACTCCGCTGCGCTAAGTCTTCGCGTCTTGGCTTAGGTTTCTTGGCCGGCCAGCTGCTCGGTCACGCTGCCGAAGCGGTTAGCGAGAAATTCCAGCTCATCCGGGCTAAAGTGCCGGCCAAACAAAGTCTCAATCAATCTTCGATAGACTGGCCACGCTTGCTTAAGCTCTTGCTCGCCTTGGGCGTGATTCGCACGATCAGACCGCGCGGATCCTCTGGACAGTCCAACTTCTCGACCAGACCTGATGCCGCCACACGGTCTATACACCGGGAAAGCGCACTCCGGGATAGGACCACCTCGCTCTTAAGCGGTTGGCAGCTTCGCCTGGCCTGGAAAGTCGCGGGATTGGTACTGATCAGCCTAGCGATCGGAATGATTTTTGCCGGCAAATACGATGTGGCCAGTGACAACTACCTGTATGTCCTTCTTTGCGTCACCGGACTTTTCGCGAGCCCATTTGATCGATGGGCAAGATGAAACACGGATTGCGAAGTGCGGAGCGCGGAATGCCGCTTGGCTGGCACGTCGGCCCTGATCGATCGCCCCTACCGGGACCGGCCGCGATCCAAACGCAAACCCAGCAATAAATTGCTGGGCTACTTTCGTTTGGTCCCTACGGAACTTTTCGCCCCATCGCCCACCACGTCAGACGTGTTCGACGAAGCGTTGATCGCTAGTCTGACCTACTCTTAGAACTTGGCGAGGTCGCACGCGACGCACCTCCATATCAGGGATTGCTTCTTGCCATTCCCCAATCCGCAATTCGAATTCCGCCAGTAGCGCTAAGCTGCGATTTTGTTATCTGCTCTTTGGCACGATTGGCTCTTCCCACTTGCCCGATTTGGCGGAACGGAATACCGCCTCGATTGCTGCCATATTCCTGATCGAACCTTCCAGCGGAACCGGTAGCTCCTTGGCTTCCCGTATACTTTTCGAGAATAGATCCCCTTGGATCGTGTATTGGTCGGCGGTCGGATACTCCAGCACCTCGGCGCTCCTGCCCGAAGGATCGGCTCCATCATCTATGTAAATACGGCACGGACGATCGGGCGGCGCGTTGAACGGTATCTCAATTTCGATCCGGCCCTTGGTTCCAAAGATCTGCACCTTTTGGTAAGGCACAATCTGCGTGCTACACGTAAACACTGAGTGCCCAGAAGGAAAATAGAGGACTCCGGACGACAGCACATCCGTATGCAAATCGGGGTCCTCTTCAATCACCCCAAAGACTTTAGTAGGTTCTTCGCCAAAAATGATGCGAGAAGTAAAAATCAGGTAGCAACCGATATCCATCATTCCGCCACCGCCATACTCGCGGATGTTGCGAATATTCTTCGGATCTCGATTGTTATAGCTGAAGCATCCGGAAATCGAACGAACCGTTCCGATTTTGCCGGCCTCGATTTGTTCGACTGCGCCACGCCATTGCGGGTGCGTACGGACCATGAAGGCTTCCTCAATCTTGACGCCGGTACGATCGCGCACCTTTAGCAGCGATAAAGCTTCTTCCACCGTCATGCTGATCGGTTTTTCGCAAAGCACGTGTTTTCCGGCTTCTGCTGCCTTGATCGACCAGGGAACATGCAAATGATTAGGGAGCGGGTTGTAAACGGCTTCGATATCTGGATCGGCCAAAAGTTCCTCGTAAGATCCATAAGCCTTGGGAATACCTAGTTCTTTTGCTGCTTGTTTGGCCTTATTATGGTCCCTGGAGGCAATAGCGCTTATTTCGGACAACTCGCCTCGCTGCATCGCTGGAATGACCTTCTTGACCGCGATGGCAGCGACGCCCAACACTCCCCATTGAACTTTTTTGCTCATGCCTTTTTTGAAGCATCGCATATGACGCATAGCAAGCTATTCTACGGGTTTATAATCGGCTGTTCCGGCCGGCGCTATTCGGCGCATTGAGCACGAATGGGTGGAGGAACTCGTTCGTTGAATCTTTCGCCCCCACGGGGCAAATCGCACAAAAACAGATCGTCCACGGTTCCGCCCAGGCTACACCCTGGGGATGTGTCGGATTTACCGCGAAGCGTACAGGTAGGGCGGTCCCGCGGGCGCGGGACCGCCTGGGCCCAGGTATGTTTCGAACTGACCGCGAAGCGGTTAGAGAACCTAGCCCAGGCTTTAGCCTGGGTAGACTCCCATTAGACGGGAAGCCCTGTAAGGGCGGCGGACGTTTCGTTGTCCGTTACTCCAGCGAAAATTCTACCTTCTCCTCTTGTCGCGCGCTAAGCTGATTCCCGGTGATGATGCGGGCGCAAGTGTTCCAATGCAGCAATGAGTCATCATTCTTGGGTGGACGAGTTGCTTCGGCTTGCTCAAACCAGTTCATGGCTTCGCGCAGAAATTCATAGGCGTTTGCCCGGGAGCCGGGATGGCCTTGACGCAACTGCGCTTTGGCTCGGCGTTCGCAGATGATACCGGCGTAATAGGCCCGCTCATACTCACCGCGCAGGCGGGGCAAAATCTCCTGGGCCTGGGTAACCCCGACGGCATAGCCTTTACCGAAGCGGTCGGTCAGGGCCAGCAGCAGAAGGACCAGCGCCTGTTGATTCTCCGGGTCGATTTGCAAGACATCGTGGCAAATGCTTTCCGCTTCTGCCGGCTCATTGAGCAAACGATAGCGCAGGGCTTTCTCCAGTGCCGCCGGAATGGCATCTTGAGAAAGTTGCTTGAGTTCAAACATGACTTTCTCCTTTTCAGGTTTTGGGACGAAACAGTTTCAGCAACTTACCCAATGGATCATAAAACTCGTCGACCACGCGTTCCTTCAACGGAATAATCGCGTTATCAGTGATCTGGATGTTCTCGGGACAGACCTTGGTACAGCACTTGGTGATGTTGCAATAGCCAATCCCGTCGGTCCGCTTCAGTTCCGCAGTTCGGTCCGCGGTATCAAGGGGGTGCATTTCCAGCGCGGCAGCGTAAACCAAGAAGCGCGGTCCGATAAATTCCTCGTACTTATGATGGTCGCGCAACACGTGGCAGACGTCCTGACAAAGGAAGCACTCGATGCATTTGCGGAATTCCTGAACGCGGTCCACGTCGCGCTGGTCCATTTTCCATTCCACGCCCGCGCGCGGCTGGAAGGCGGGAATCTTTTTGTTCACCTGGTAGTTCCAGGAAACGTCGGTGACCAGATCCTTGATCAGCGGAAAGGATTTCAGCGGCGCAACGGTGATTGGCTCGTTCAGCGGCAGCGAATCCATGCGTGTTTTGCAGGTCAAACGCGGACGGCCATTCACTTCCGCGGAGCACGAGCCACACTTCCCTGCTTTGCAATTCCAGCGCACCGCCAGATCAGGAGCCTGGCGCGCCTGGATCGAATGCAAGGCGTCGAGTACGACCATGCCCGGGGCGATCGGCACGCGATAATCCAGCGGTTGGCCGCCTTCCGGCCCACCGCGGTGCACGCGCAGGACCGCTTCGTCCATCATCATCGATTCATCGCTGGACGCATTCATTCCGAGCCTCGCTGTCTCTACTTAGTCTCCGCCAAAAGTTTCTGCATGTCTTCCGGCAATGGCTGCACTGGATCTTGCTGCAGCGCCATCGCA
>DASTDH010000147.1:0-3177 GCA_035710445.1 Chthoniobacterales bacterium | reverse complement strand
GGCGATCGATCGAAAGCGCGGCACCCTCTTCATCGGGACCGGAAACAACTATACGGCGCCGGCAGACGTGGAAGCCTGCGAAATTATGACCCCGATGGTGAACTGCGAAGCTGCCGACGATTTCTTCGACACAGCCTTGGCGTTGGACTTGAAGACGGGGCAGGTCAAGTGGGCGAAGAAATTGCAGGGTTTTGATACGTGGACCGTGGCGTGCATCCTCTCGACGGGACCAAATCCCAATTGCCCGGTGCCGACGAGCCCCGATTTCGATCTGGGAGGATCAGGCCCAAATCTGGTGGGAGACATTGTGGGATTTGGCCAGAAGAGCGGAATCTATTGGGCACTGAATCCCGATAACGGCAACATTGTCTGGAGCACACCCGTGGGGCCAGGCGCTTCGCTCGGAGGAATCGAGTGGGGCACTGCGACCGACGGGCAGCGTAGCTATGTTGCGATCTCGAACAGCGGCCTTCTCCCATACACCTTGGTGCCTTCGGGACAGCAGATCACCTGGGGCGCGTGGAGTGCGCTGGATGTTGCCACGGGGAAAATCCTCTGGCAGACGGCCGATCCCACGCCGGGCTCCATAGACAGGGGTTCGGTGAGCGTTGCGAACGGGGTCATGTATGCCGGCTCTAATTCAGGACAGATGTACGCCCTCGATACGATGAGCGGGAAAATTCTCTGGAACTTTGAAAGCGGAGGGACAGTCATCGATGGTCCATCCATCGTGGACAGCACCCTCTACTGGGGATCCGGTTACCGGGAGATTTCTGGAACCGGAAATAATAAAGTCTTCGCGTTCACTCTGGCCGGCGCGAAGGAGCATGGCGAGCACTCGGGTGGCGACCATGGCCATTCCGGCGATCACAACGGCAAGAAGTGATGCCGCATGAATCGTCGCTTACATCAGCGATGATTCATGCAGTTTTCCTCCCGATAGGCTGGCGTGTTGTCCTGACGGGGCGCACCGTGTTGTGCAGCGGCGAAGCTCCGGCCACGGTGCGACACGTCCGTCGTCCTTAGGATTGGTTGCGGGGGCCTGCAACCATCCGAATTGTTTAGTACTGCCTTTTAGCGTGGAGCTGATCCGGCTCGCAGCGTAGGCGGCACCGCGAAGGTCAACGGTCATAAGCGGGCGATTCCGTGCAACCGACCAGTCCGAACTTGGCCACGCGAGTCAATACAAGCGCGTTTCTCGGTACTAACCCGAGCCGAGAGCTGATAATTTCCGGGTTGCCCGTAATCGTCAAGAAGAGCAATTTGGGGTTTCCAACTTCCCACAACGGACTTCTGGCCAACGTCGCAGACCGGCAGCCAACAACCCCGCGCGTCCAACCTGCGGAATTTCTTCCAAGTAAGGAGCAACATTTCAGCCCTTTCTTGAGAGCCGTAAGACACTGTGGAGTGTTTCTGGCCTTACATGATTGTGCTACGCTCGCCTCCGATCCTGTTCGCCATAGGCTCAAACAGCAGTGATGGAGCAGCCCATGGGCAATCGAAATCGCACCGTACCGCTACTAGGTCTTTTCACATTCGGCGCGCTCTTAATCTCAGCGGCAAGTAAACCCCAGGCCGGTACTTCCCGTTCCAGCGAAGTAAAGTCAACCAGCAACCTCGGCGGTCAGGTACCTGCATCGTTCGATCAGGATGTGGCAAGGGTCGTTGCGGAAATTGATCGGATTGAGGCCGACACCCTCAGCGAGATGAAAGACACTTCGCTCGATCGCCAGGGGCAGGTCCGCACGTTGGGAAAGCTACTACTCTTCGATAAGCATCTCTCGGTCAATCAGAACGAGGCGTGCAGCTTTTGCCATACGCCAGAGACGGGATTCACCGGGCCGGTCCAATCGTTGAATCTAACGACCGTGTCGTATCCCGGATCGGTGAGAGCGCGGTTCAGCAATCGGAAGCCGCAAAGCTACATGTACGCGCCCTTTGCTCCGGTGCTCCACTACAATGCACTCCAGGGTGACTTTGTTGGCGGGAATTTCTGGGATATGCGCGCGAGCGGCTATCGGTTGCAGAACCCAAGCGCCGAACAAGCGCAAGGGCCGCCGACGAATCCGGTAGAAATGGGATTGCCGGATTCGGCTTGTGTTGCGTACCGCATTTCCCAGGCTCCCTATCGCAAACTTTTTGAGACGGTGTGGGGGGCGGACTCGTTCAACATTCAATGGCCTTCCAACGTGGAAAAAGTCTGTACGAGTCCAGGGCCACCACCCGCGAATGATCCGTACCCGGTCCATCTCAGCGTGGCAGACCGAGCGCGGGCTGACCATGCATATGACTGCTTCGCCTTGGCGATCTCCGCCTACGAGTTCTCACCAGAGGTGAGTCCCTTCACATCCAAGTACGACCACGTCCAGGCAGGAACGGACCAATTCACGCCGCAGGAAAAATTGGGCTACGAGCTGTTCCGCGGCAAGGCGCGATGCAACGAGTGCCATCGCGATGGCGGGCCCGGCGAAGAGCCCCTCTTTACGGACTTCACGGCCAGTAATCTCGGCGTCCCCAGAAATCCGGGATTACAGATTTACTACGAAGGCCGGCCTGACCAACGTGGCTACACTCCTAACCCAGCCGGATACGCTTATGTCGATAAGGGAGTCGGATCCTTCCTGCGCACGCTGCAAAGCGATAGCGGCCAACTGAATCCTGATTCAGAGTGGATCAAGCTCGCGCCGAAGTTCGACGCGAAATTCCAAGTAGCCACTTTGCGCAATGTCGATATGCGTCCAAGGCCTGACTTCGTGAAAGCCTACATGCACAATGGCTACTTCAAAAGTCTGAAAGAGGTGGTGCACTTTTACAACACGCGGGATGTTCTGCCCAAGTGCGCGGCAGGTGATCCAGGCGAAAAGGTCACGTGCTGGCCAGTGCCAGAGGACTCAACCAACCTCAACAAACGACAACTCGGCAACCTTAAGCTCACAGACCAGGAGGAAGATGCCCTTGTTTCTTTCCTGACGACCCTCACCGACGGCTACAAGGTCCCGAACCCACGAGCAGCAAAGTAGTTTTTGACTGCGCGTGTGCGCCCGCCATGCTCATCCAGGATTCACCTAGTCACGGACTCGGATCCAGAAACGATTGTAGGAAGTGGTACGAGGTGCGGCTGCGTTTACCGTTCGCGACCAAGGGCGATATCGGGCTGTTCAAGAAGGGCGACGAACT
>DASTDH010000146.1:0-3411 GCA_035710445.1 Chthoniobacterales bacterium | reverse complement strand
AAATCGTTTTCGAATCGCACCGTCAGACTTATCTCAATTCTGAAGCGCAGCATTGCCAATAGTTTCAGGGCTGGTGCTTCAGATGCTCTTTAAGAGCCTTTTTCTTTGCTTTCTGAGAGTCAACCGCTATATGTTGTGCGCATTATACCCATGGTCCACAACATATGCCCTACTGTGGTGAAAAGGCTTCCCAGTGTGCAAGTCGCAGGTGCAGATGCCGGAGAAATCATGACGGATACCGCTGAGGGCCATCTAGGCGAGAAAAACTTGATGTCCGTAGCTACGACCGGACCTCTAATCAACGCAGGGGGTCAATGCGCTGAACGCCCCTCCCCGGAAGCTGGTACAAGGATCAAGGGACAAAACCGCCCAAAAGCAATTCGAGTTCTGAAAGAAAACAACCATGAAAAACGCTGCCAAAACAATAATTAAGAAAGATCGAAAAGAGATGAATATACCGCCATCCCAAACTGCTTCGTCATCCCCTATTTCTGGTAAAAAGACCGTACAAGGCAAAACCGCGTCGAGTTCAACCACCGCTAAGAGCAAGGCGCGGAAGAAGGCTATGGAACAGCTTAATAAGGACCAGGTTGCACTGCATGCTTACTTCATCGCTGAACGTCGTCGAAAAGTGGGAATGCCCGGTGATCAACTTTCGGATTGGGTACAGGCCGAGCGGGAACTGCTCTCGGAATTAAGACCAAAGCGGCGAGAGTCTAATCTTGCTCGCTGACCGAACCTCCAGATCTGCTTCGCCATCCTGACGGGTTCCTCGACTAGAGGCTTTACCCGTTCTGTCTAAAAGCGGAGCAAGATTCAGTCAACCGGCAGGAAACACCCAAAATCGTTATGACAAAATCCATCCTAACGATTGCGCTCCTTGGCTTTATCGCTTCGATTTACGCCGCGAGCCCGAGCCCCAAAGCCCCCAGTCATCATCACCGGACGCATCACAAGAAGAGCACCGTACCAAGAGCGAGCCGTTCTCCTTCCGCGCCGTCCAAAGCCTTACCCGGAGCGAGCCCTTCTCCGTCCGCAACGCCCAAAGCCTTCCTAAGAGAGGCGCTTCCCGCGTGATGGGTGATCGGCCGAAAAAGGGTAATAGCATCGTAGCGGGAGCCTTCACAAAAGCCAGCAGCCCGATGTTAAAGCTTTGCGCGGTTTCCACGTTGCTATTCGCGGAGGGATTCGGGAAGAAATCGGTTATGAAGTGAGCCAACTTATATACGTCTCGACCTTTTATGTATCGCCTAGCGGATCCTCAGACCGCCGCAGCCACTGATGCGAAAGTTTGGCTGTAACATCCTTGCCGTCGTGCAGCAGTACGACATTATCAAGGACTCTCCCGTCCGAGGAGCGATGATCGGGAACTCAAAGATGTTTGTCACCGTTGGATTTACCAGCTAAGGTTGCCACAAGCCAGCCGGCCAGTCGGACAAGCGTAAAATCAATGTCTTTTCGGGAAATCCAAGATCATCGTTTGCGCTCCAATGCTTCGATTCTTCGTTCCAGTTCACTAATACCGAGAGCCCACCTCTGCATCGGACGCCACCACAGAAAAGTGAGAATAGCTACTATGACGGCCAGGATCGGCAATACCAGAGTGGCAGCCGGCCGTTGATTAAGCCGGGACATGGTAATCTCCTCTCCGTTCGGCTGAACGCCGAGATGAAAGGCGATTACTCGCAGGCGGGCTTGGTGTCAGGCCGTTATTCAGAGCAAATTGATTTGCCTTCTGCATACTTGGTTTATGCGGTTGGAAGGCGTCTCCGGAGGAGGCAACAACTTACGCCGGCGGCGCATCGTTTCGCATCCCTCTATCCCAATCGGACGCAGCCTGGGAATATTTAGCAGAAATTACAGTTACTATTGAGAAAGTCGCACGATTTGGGATAGTCAAACCGGCGCGAGGCTTTCCGCTAACTAATCCAACGTGCATCTCCCGCTCGGAGCGGCTCCTCGCAAATCGCGCATCATTCAGGAGGAATAAAAGTAAATCTCGACGCTCCCGACTCGATTGAGATCTGTGGCAGGACCTAGCTCACGCAGCCGTTTTTCATCCACCTCGCAGATGTTGGAATAGCTGATTCTGCGGTGAGGTCCCGGGCTAACACTAAAAAGGATCAGGTCCCGAGCTTCCTGTTTAAGGAGCTCTCGCGGGCGGCGCGGAGGCCAGCGCCGATCTCCATCTTGAACGGCTATCGGGGTGAACACTACAGCTGAGGCGACCGTCATCAGGATCGAGTACCAAAGCATGAGTGCGAAACAAATTACCGCTCCGACGATTTTTTTTGCGCTCGTTTCGATAATACCAAGGATCCAGCGATCTCTGTCTAGACTTGATGATTCTTCACTTCTTAGGCCTATCCATTCTCCTTTCATTCTTTCCGGAGGGTTGATCCGTCTGAGGACGCGGAGGGTCACGCTCGTCGGACGTGGTGGGGTGGCCAGGAGTGGCCGTGTGGCCAGAAGTGGGATGATGCTGGTCTTCGGTCATTTCCTGCTTCTCATGTACTGCCGCGTCGTCTTTGATGCGCTTCTGCAAGGCTTTTTTATGCACTTCTTTCCGAGATTTATCGCCCATGTATTCACGGTAGTTGGGATTCGGCCACTGTAAACCGACCGGCTCTTCCGGACAGTCAAACCTCGCGCACCGGCTATTTCGTTTTTTTCTTTGTGTCTGAAGATAACGGCACGATCAGCGTAATTCCGCCGCAAACGCTCTGCGGGCAGGAAACAATAGGAACCTCCCACAGTTTCTGCGGGACGCGTTGCACGACTGTCCTCGAGCCTGAAAAAAGACTGAGATATACGCTGTGCCCTTTCTGCCGAAAGGCGCGCGGAAAAATCCAGACAGTCAGCAGGAAGCAATTCGAAGGTACTTGCCCGAATTGCGGAGCGAGCGGACCAAAGCACGAGAATGAGCAGCTGGCCCGCAGAGCCTGGAACGGCGGGAATGAATAGGTGGTACCGAGCGCTCGCACAGACCGGTTCCTAATGCCTGAAGCAGGGAGTCCCCAAACGTCATTATTAGTTCGCTTGTCGAACCGTCTTTCCAAGTCGAAAAGTAGTTGTGAGATTTGCCCAAAAATCGACGATCAGTAAGGACCAATCGGGGATCCTGTTGTGGGCTTCCGACGAGAGGCCGCCGGTCGTCGCCAGAATTAGATGTGAGAATATTCACGAAATAACCGACGTGCCAGAGTGTCAAAAGTGGGCGGACGCGTCGCCGAATATCGAGATTTTGATCGAGATCGCATGCCGCTTATTTGCTGAGGGTCGCTATATCAACGAACAAGGCATTCGAGTAGTTGAGATTTCAGGTATCGATTTAATCCGAGAAAGGAATCGTTTCCGGCGCGTACCCAATCTCCGTCCTGGATTTATGGACAGGACAGGACGCTTCTAAAC
>DASTDH010000145.1:0-7482 GCA_035710445.1 Chthoniobacterales bacterium | reverse complement strand
AGCCCGGCCCGACTTGCCCTTTTCCGTTACGGTGAAGTCCGTTGCCGTCGGACTGATATTTCCCACTGTTCCGGTCGGAGTGCCGGTGGTTCCTGCCGGACTGCTTGCCGACGCCGGAATAGTCACAAACAGGGGAATCTGTTGACCGCCGCCGGTGTATAGCGTGGAGGATCCCGAGCCATTGTCACTGAGCCAGAACGGGCTCGTGGGCAGCGCCGTAAGGCCCCAGGCGTTGATCAAATGTTTCTGGTCCGTGGAAGGCGCAACCCCTGGTTGATTTGAGGCTAAATCCGCACGTTTGTATTGTGCAAGAACCGGGGTCACGCTCGACGTGACAAAGAGAATAGCGCATGCCAGCAGGGCGGCGGCATGGCCGGAGAGATAGTGCGTGCTAACAGAGTTGCTGATAGATTTTCTCTTTTTCTGTAAACCGGAATTTCCGATCTCAACAACGCCGTCGTCGTTCGTTTTGGTTTCGACAAAGTCTGACATAATGATTTGGGGTTTATAGGGTTAGGAGTGCCGGAGCGCACCCGTCCGTGCCGGAGTTTTTTGCCTAAGCTCATTGTTTCCTCAATGCGCTTTCGGCAAATAGGTAGCAACTATTGGAATTTATGCCGGGATGCAATCGATACCTTACGGCCGTTCTTGCGGCTTTTTCATATAGTACGCTGCAAGATTTTCCGGGAAGTGCTTCTCGCTCCATGAGATTGAATGTAACGACTTTATTCCATTGTAATATATATAGCTGCACAGATATAAACCCGCAGACACCTGATTTATTCCCACCAGGCAAAAGATTTTTTACTATCTCCTACCGTGCAGCAACTTTCACCTTCGGTCGCGTGAATGCTAATAGCAGACTGAACCAAGACACTCTGGGTAATCTACGGTTTCTCTAACTGCGCACGTAGGAAATAACGGGCGAAGTGCAAGAGAAATAGCAAGTGGCACATAGCGAATAGATGCATGGAGATGCGGACCGTTGCGGGAGTTAGCACGGGAGGTTTTCTATTCCGGCCTAACAAGGGCACCCAGCGTTTTGCGAGTATGGGTAGGCAATCTGCACGGCGCGTGAGGGCGGTAAAACTCAAGAATGCGTCGCAAATTGACAGTTCTTTTGAGGGTAGATGAAACAGTTAGGGACCGTTCCAAGGGTCAGGTCTTAGCAAGGATTGCGTTGAAAGAACTCGGATGCAGGAAACCTAATAAGGCCAAGTGTTAACAAGCAAAAATCTCGCCCGTATCTGAGGAAGGAGGGGTACGACTTCGCGGAAGACCCTTACGCGATAAGTGGCATACTTTCCGCAGCGCAATGTTCGCAGCTGAAGCTGCGGTTACTTTATGTGCCTGAAGCGATCTTGCTGATCAGCCGTGGCACGATTCACCTCTAGACGGTTACAGACAATAAGAATTCCGGATTGTCTTCCAGTCCGGTGATGAATGCTCGGCCAAAGGCTTCGCCGTTTTCAAACCGAAAGCAAAGGACCTCCTTCGACAACCGGCTTGCCACGTAAAAAGCACCGTCCTGCCCGAATCCCATTCCCGCGGGACCATTTAGGTTGCAAGCGCCCGATGGGACCAGCATCGAGCAGATCTTAGTCGCAAATTCAAACCGAGCCACTGAGTCATTGCCGGCATTGCCGATCAGGAGAGAGCGCTTCGTCGGATCCAAGGCTAAATGAATCGGTTTTGAAAGGTGCTCGGACCGAATGACACCGATGCGTCGGCCAGTGTCAGGCTCGTAGACAATCACCGCGTTTGTGTCTCGGTCCGCAACATACAAGTTCGCGTCCGGCCCAATAAGCACGTCGCGGACAACGCTCACCCCGTCTTCCCAATGCTTCACCGAGGGAACGAAGACGCCGGGAGCGTGTTGGCCAATTGCCCGGATTGCGTCCGGTAGTGGCATCGGTAAACCGGGGTATTCAGTGTGGGGCCCATGGTAGCGTGATACACAAGAGGTATCCTGATTGGAGACGTGAAGATTACCTGCGGTACAGAACGCAAAATTAAACGGATGCAGCAACTGTGGATTTCGCTCGTGGTGGTGAGCGACGAAGACGTCCAGGAAATCGTGTTGCCCATCTGGATTGGTCGTTCCAGTGAATCGAAGGATCTGGCTCGCCTCGCGGTAGGCATTAACGACGTAGAGATGCTGGTCCGGCCCGAAACCGAATCCGCGCAACTCGCGCAATGCGATGTAGTCCGGTAGGCTCTTCCGATTTAGTGCTTTTCCCAGTTCTTCGCCCGCCGCGGAGTAGATGTGGATGTTATTGCGGGAATTTCGATCTGTCCCACCATGGAAGCTAAGGTACCAAACGTTCACGACCGCGGTTGAAACCCGAATTAAACCATCACGCGCGGATTCCGATCAAGACTTGTTTTGCTATGCTTTCAGTGACTATACAAGCGTCGGCCAAAAGGATTAGACTCGCGGATCAGTATGAAAGCTCTGATTCCCCCGGGCTCGCAGAGCCTGCTTCTTTTCCTCGCTTACCTTGCGACTATCGGTTTCACCTGGCAGTCGGTTGCTCAAAGCACTGATGTTTACGAAGGTTCCCTTGATCGCAGCGCTCCGCGCGGAACGCGCACTGTTGAATTCAGCGTGCCGGGCAATCGGCCGCCAGAAATTGGTGTGATACCGAAACACCTTCCGTTTGGTGACTATCGAGGTGAAAATGGCTCGAACGATATTGCGGACGAACAGGAACTTGTCCGCTATGACTTCTACAAACTTGGCACCACGGCCGCGGACGGAGCGGTAGCAGTATTGCCAAAAGATAAGAGCACCAGCGCAGCGGTCGAACTATTTGCAATTCCGGATGATTCTCCGAAACCTGGACCGGAAACGCCGGCCTTTTGCGTCGCTATTCGCAAGTCGAGCAAGAACTTGGCGAAATTCAAGCAGACTGACAACGCGTTCACCACGACAAGCACGGCCGCAATCCTTGGGTATTATCACGTTTCTCGGATGCTCGGTGACATTTGTGAGATAGAGCCAGCGGTGCTCCGCACGATGGATATCGAGCAGCACAAGCGCGTCGTCAAAATGGCAGCGGATCTCGGGGTCCACGGAACTGTCCGAAAAAGTTGGGATTTGTTCAATCGGTACTACGCTGATCCGCGCGGTTCATCGGTGGCACGAACCCTCTTCACTAACGATTTCTTGCAAATCTATGGCGCACTCGAAAGAAATGCCCGTGGCGAAGAACATTACTCCGACTGGTTGAAGGTAGGGAACAACTTGAGCTCAACGCACGCGTTTCAAAATATGACGGATTCGCGGCCGGTTCAGGCGATTCTTGGTTCGCGTGGATTTACGCAAGCTAACGTACAAGCCCTGGTGGCGATGCGCGATATGAGTGAAATGATTTTACTTGACTACCTGATGGCCCAATCCGACCGGCTCACCGGCGGCAACATCAGCGACTACCCAACGATCTATTACCAGGATCAAGGGCAGATTAACCATACCCGGAAGGCCGACAAAGTGCCGACTGGCGCGACGGCGGTAACGGTCAAGAAATTAATCATTGTCGATACTGACGCCGGGCTGCTGAACCAGAATGTGTTCGAACAGAAGGGGTATCTGAACCGAATCTCGCACATGCATCCAAAGACGTTTGCGCGATTAGTCGATTTTGCGCAGCGCTGGAAAACAGATCCGGCCGTTAAAGCCTTCTTTCACGAGGAATGCACCTTCAGTAACTCTCAGCTTGCTCGATTCGAAAAATACCTCCTAAATGCGGCAACCGTCCTGCAATCGCGGAAAGATCGGGGCCAACTGCGAATTGATCTATCGTTGGACGATTTCTTTGGAGCGCAACCTTCACCACCGAATACGTAACCTCGAACTCTTCATCCGAGAGCTGTCAATACGTCAGATGACGTATTTCCTGGCAGCGGCTCGCCTGTTAGATTGGTCCCTTTGCCAGCAGTAAACAGTGGGCGAGAAGGAAGAAAAATCCGTTTCAATTCCGTGGCTGCCGCTGATCACTTTGATCGGAGTGGGTAGCGGGGTCCTTCTTTTCTTTCCGCAGCTTACCAGCTCGAGGCCAGGCGGCGGGGATCCGCGGTTAGCCGACAACAAATTCGATGATCAAACCGTCGATGCAAGACTGTGGCAGGATCCGTTAGGAGTGGCTCTGGCGGACGACGACAAGAAAAAGAACAGCGAAGCGCACTCCATCACATGGTTCCAGGGACTGCTGATCAAAAAATGGCTCCCAAAACTCACGATTTACCCGCTGAAACCCTCATTCATTTATCCTCTGGAAAAGGAATTGCGGTTCGCGCAACGAGCGAAACACGTACAGATACTCGCAGTAATGATACCTGGAGGGCCGTATGTAGAGGACGTCGAACGTCGCCTTCGAAGCCGCCGGGCAGTCATTGAGGGTTTGGGAACAAGCGGTTACTATCCGGAGAAGGCCCACGAGATTGGGTATTTCTGCGTCCCATGGTTACCTCTTGGGCCAGATACTGTCACCTGCGTTTCCGCGCTCGAGAAAGAGAGAAACAAAGATCAAGTCCGTCCGCCCGGTAACCAGCCAGGGATTCAGGCGGCGCGGTGCAACCGGAAAAAACCGGTTGCAAATGGCCTCCTCGATCTAGACAACCGGAAAGACCCAGATCCACATACTCTGCTCGTTCCTTACGAGTGGTGCGAGCCAAAAGCTCCTGGTGCGGAGAATGCATCCCTGGCACGTGTGTTAGTGCTCTGGCTTACGGATGATGCGTTTGGCGATGCTCCCCTTGCACGGCTCGCAGACTTCATCTCGTGGTTTCGTTTCAAACTCAATGGGATCGGAGGGGATGGAAATTTTTTGCCGCTTCCAACCTTCACGGTACTCGGCCCGGACAACTCCGGGACGCTGCGCAGGATGGTCACCGAGGCTGAGAGTTACCCATGGAACAACGAGACGCGACGCTGCCTAGCGACGACCCATATCTATTCAAGCCAAGCTTCTGCAGCGGAGTCGCAACTATTGTCTGGAATACACTTCGGAAGTGAGTCTCGCATACCGTTGAAGCGCGATGCCAAAAATCTGATTGAGCAAAACCTGAACCGTCCTGAATTGGGTAGCGGGTTTCGCTTTGATCGGACGAATATTCTCGATGATCGGATCGTAGACACCCTGTGGCAGGAGTTAAAGCTCCGCGGCATCAAACCGTATGATCACGTCGCTATCAATTCGGAGGAAGATACATTTTATGCGCGGGCCCTTTCTGCAACCTTCACGGAATCGAACCGTCGGACTATCCCCATCGAGAACATGCATTCGTATGCTTATCTTCGAGGAATCGACGGAAAGCTTCCTTCAGATGAGAAAGATCAAAACGAAACGAAGGGCGCGACTGAAAACGGCGGTAAGAACACTCAGGCACCTCTCAGGCCTACGGAGCACACGGAAGGTCTCAATCAAGCAGACGATATTCGCCGGCTGGCAGAGGAGCTCAAGAACCTGGACGCAAGCTGCCGGCAAAACGGGAACCGTGCGTCGCTCAAAGCGGTCGGCCTTCTCGGTAGCGACGTCTACGACAAGTTGGAACTTCTCAAGGCACTCCGACCAGTGCTGCCTGAGGCCGTCTTCTTTACTAACCATCTGGACGCTCGTCTGGCCCATCCGGACGAGTGGAAAGAGACACATAACCTGGTGATTGTGTCCGAGTCTTCTCTGTCGATAAATGAATCGCTAAATAAGCAGCAAGAACAACATTATCAAAATGTCGCTCCTTTTCGGGACGGCGGGCAGACGGCGCTTTATGAAGCGACGCTGGAGGCGATGGGAAAGATTGACGCTCAAGACGCCGGGATACCCCGCCCTCTGGTGTTCGAAATCGGCCGCAACGGCAGTGTACCAAAGGAATTGCCCGTCCCGAGAAGTGAAAGCACGATTGCCGAGCTGTTGCACCGTTATGGCCTTGGGGTCGGTGGCTTTATCGTTTGCGTAAGCTTGCTCTTCGTCTGGGCATACCTGGTTTCACGAGTTGCTCACGAGAATTCCAAGCCTAAGACCGAACCGGAGATGTAGAGGTAATCAGAAATGGCGATTCGAACAATGGTGGTCAGCATGGGGAAGCAACGCGGTCCGAACGTTGGATGGGTGCGGAATAAGTGCGAGGCAATGGCCGCATGGCTGTGGAACCGCTGTCATCGAATCGCTGTTTGGGTGTGGGGACTGGTATGTGCAATGGCCGGCTCCAGCTGGTTGGCAATTCCGATCTGCGCGATCCTGGCCAGCGCGCTCGTTTGTCCCCTTTATCAGGTTCAGAATGACTCAGGCAGAGGTGAGGCATTCGCTTGGTTTGATGGCACCAGCGCGTGGCCCTCCATCGCGATCTTTCTCTTCGCAGTGCTTTTATCGATTCACTTCATCGCTAAGATTCAGTTAGGCCTGAAGCAAAATGCAGATGAGTTGACTGAGGATTTTGGTTTGCTAGGTAAGCGACCGGATCAGGTTCCGTTTTTCGGTTGGCAAGCTCCTCCGTTGGCGCCAGAGATCGCTTACTCTGCTCCTCGCTTTCCTGAATGGGAAACCAATCCTGAGAAGCGGATCAATATCGTGGATTTGTGGCAACGTTATCTTTGCCGTGGCCGGTTCTGGAGGCGCCTGACGCGCGCGGCACCGATGACCACCCTATATTTTCTTGCCCTCGACTCTCTCCTGCCTCTCTTCGGCCATTTCCCTGTCCCACCAATAAGGGGTGACTCTTCTTTTTTCTATATTTTACTAACTGTCACCCTTTGCCTCTTCCTCCTTCTTACCTTCGTTGTGCTGGATGCCATTCTTTTACACGAAGGCTTTCTTGCACAGTTTGCCAAGGGGGAGAGTTACTGGCCGACTGGTACATTCGAGAAATTCGATTACCGGATTAATGTCGGCCGGCCGCCTAATGAGAGAGATCTTGCAGATTACTGGGATATCTTACTGATCGCAAGGCGTACCGAAGCGGTTGGGAATATAACATATTATCCCTTCGTCATTCTGTCGCTCTTGATCGTCGCGCGGCTGACACTCTTTGACGATTGGACTTGGACGCGCCCTCTCGTCATAGCGATCGGCCTGCACTTCTCGCTTGCGTTTTATGCTGCCTGGCGACTTCCAAGCATGGCGAAGGAGTACCGGGACAAGGTTTTGCAGCGCCTGAAGCAGCGCCAGCGGAAAGCTTTGCTGCAAGCGGAAAGGATCCCGGACGCAACCGATACTATGATTGAGGAAGTTCAGTCTACGCATCAGGGTGCGTTCTCATATCTATGGGAGCAGCCGGCGATTCGGCCCTACTATTTCCGTCCGGCGGGATCGGCCTTGCTACTTTGTTGCAGTATCTGCAGCACTAGAATAGGTGCTGGGCAGGCGATCAGGATCATTCGAACGACGGCAAGGTCGCGGTCATTGATTAGGAGGGCTCAGCCACGGCCGGGACGTTCAATGGAGAGACTCTCGGTTAGGCCCGATGTGCCTCTGCAAGGCAGAC
>DASTDH010000144.1:0-35159 GCA_035710445.1 Chthoniobacterales bacterium | reverse complement strand
ACGGCTTCGTGATCTCCAGCTTAATTAACCTGCTCCTCCTTGCGATTGCGTCTCTGTTATTGCTTTTGATCCCGAAGAGCCGAGGTCGTGATGTAGTCACGGTCGATACGGCAATGGCCGAGGCTTGAAATGCCGGTAGCGTGGCGAATTGGTACGGCGGCCTCTCCGAGACCGCTGGATTCTGGTTGGCCTAAGCCGGTCGGACTTGGCAATAGGGTCGCCGATCATCTCGCTATCGCTTCCGCCTAAAGGTAGTTCGGTACGGCGGTCTCGGAGAGATCGTCCTAGCAATCGATGTTCCCGACGGTCTCGGTTCTCGGCGTTTCCCTTAAGTTCCCGGCTTTGTTTCTGCCAAGAAACATTCTATTAATTTCGAATGATTCATCCGAGCGCTATTGTCGATTCGCGGGCCGAGATTGGGCCGGGGACGAAAATTGGACCCTACGTCGTAATCGAAGGCCAGGTAATCATTGGCCCGGACAACGAAGTTCAGGCGCACGCCATCCTGACGGGAGAGGTCCGGATCGGAGCTGGAAATCTGATCGGGTACGGAAGTGTGATCGGAGGGCTGCCGCAGGACCTCGGATTTGATCGCGATTCATCGACACGAGTCGAGATTGGGGAAAGCAACGTGATTCGCGAACAGTGCACGATTCATCGTGGCACGAAGCCGGGAAGCGCTACGACAATCGGCTCCCATAATATGCTGATGGTGGGAGCCCATTTGGGCCACAACGTGCAGATCGGAGACCACGTTATCCTGGCCAACAATGTGTTGCTTGGCGGTTATGTTCATGTCGCTGATCGCGCGTTTCTCGGGGGCGGCGCGGTATTTCACCAGCACATTCGGATCGGAACGATCGCCATGGTGGCTGGTTCTGCGGCGATCAGCAAAGACATCCCTCCTTTCTCGATTGCGGTCGGAATGAACAGCATTGTCGGCGTCAATGTCGTCGGGCTGCGCAGGGCAGGATTGGGTTCCGCTTTACGAACCGAGGTCAAAAAAGCGCATGAGCTATTGTATCACTCGGGCTTGAAAACTAGTGAGGCTCTGGCCCGGGCGGCAGAAATGACCTGGCCGGCTCCGGTCCAGGAGTTTTGGGATTTCGTTCGATCCTCTCGACGTGGGATCTGCGCCTTTGCGCGGTTCAGCGACATTAAAGAAGACAGTATTGCGAGTGTGGACTAGGCGGGGCAACGAGTCAGGAACTCGATCCGTCATCATGTCACATTCCAATCGGTCCTGATGAAGCGTCTTTTTTCTTCCCAACCCGTCTTCGATTTGACATAATATCGGGCAAAGTTCGGCAATAAGAGCCTTTATTTTGTCGGAAAATCGGACCTATCCCCCCAGTTTCGGCAGTTTCACGACAATGTTGATCGTCGAGATATTTGTTGACATCCAGGCAGAAACAAGAACTTTCCGGGCTTTATGAAATTGTTCCACCTGCTTCCGGTGGGATTGTCGTGCTTGGTTGCAAGTTGTGCTCTAGATGATTTTCACAACAAAACTGCGGCGTCCACCAAAGGCTCGTCTAAGACCGTCCGGGTACGAACGACCGCATACACGCACTCGGAGTCCGGGCATCGTCGATATGGCAGGAGCAATGCGGTTGGCAGCCGATTGGGGATTGGGGGACTCAATAGTGCGGCCGCCGACTGGTCCCGGTTTCCTCTCGGTACAAAGTTCAAGGTAATCGGCCAAGACCAGCTTTATATCGTTGACGATTACGGCTCTGCCTTAGTGGGAAAGAACACCATTGATCTCTACATGCCCACTCGCACAATGATGAAGGGTTGGGGCTCAAGAGATGTAACGATCGAGCTGCTCGAACTTGGTTCTTACAAAGACAGTTTAAAGATTCTTCGGCCGCGATGTCGGGCATCCTACATCCGAAGAATGATGGCGGTTCTACAATCCAAAATCTAGCATCCGGCAGCGGCTGCGCTTTGAGCGGGTGCGCCACGTTTCTCCCGAAAGGCAACATTGGACCACTCCTTTGAGTGGTTATAGAAATCATCTCTTTTTAACGCTGGCCAGCCCTCAAAATCAGGCTAGGGTCACGCCCTGTGAATGTATTAGTCACCGGCGGGGCCGGTTACATCGGAAGTGTGTGTGTTGAAGAACTCCTCAACCTTGGACACGCAGTCACCGTTTTCGATAATTGTTCTGAGGGCCATCGGCAGGCGGTAGATCCTCGTGCTCAATTCTTCGCGGGAGACTTGCGCGACCCAGAATCAGTCGGGTCCGCGGTCCGCTCGACCGAGCCGCAAGCGATCATGCATTTTGGCGCCAGCGCGCTGGTGGGCGAGTCGATGGAGAATCCATACAAATATTTTCATAACAACGTGTACGGGGGTCTCAACCTGCTGCACGCGGCCGTCGACACCGGGGTAGAAAGCTTCGTCTTTTCCTCGACTTGTGCCACCTATGGCATTCCGGAACGAGTACCGATCGACGAAGAAACCCCGCAGAAACCGATCAATCCCTACGGCGAATCAAAACTGATTTTCGAAAAGATCCTGCGATGGTTCAACCAGATTCATGGGATCAAGTATGTGGCCCTTCGTTATTTTAACGCTGCCGGGGCCTCCGAACGATTCGGCGAACATCATCGGATCGAGACCCATTTGATCCCGCGGATACTAGCGGTTGCTCTGGGACATAATACACATGCAGAGATATTTGGTACTGATTATCCTACTCCTGATGGCAGTTGCATCCGCGATTACATTCACATCCAGGATCTCGCTCAGGCCCATATCCTTGCCTTGTCTGCTGCGGATAGCGGCTATTTCAACTTAGGGACCGGTGGAGGCGTGTCTGTTTTAGAAGTCATCGAAGCTTGCCGCCAGGTAACCGGACACAAAATTCCATTAGTCGAAAAGCCAAGACGGCCGGGAGATCCGCCCCGCCTCATTGCGGCATCGGCCAAAGCGAGAGAACGGTTGGGATGGAAGCCCAAGTTTGAAGACATTCGCGAAATTGTGAAGAGCGCATGGGCGTGGCATTGCAAATACCCCAACGGCTATTCTGACTAGAATCACGCGATTCGATCCGATCAGCAGCGATCGTCACGCCGCGAGTCGTCTGCGCAAACGTTTCTCCTTGCTTTTGTCGCGTAGCCGCGATTCGGTGGGATTCATTTTCAATGCTCTGATTTCTCCCATGTTCGGCCGGCTAATCGCCTTTTCTCTTTTGCTTCTGTTGACGGCAATCTGTCGCGCCCAGGAGGACATTACGGAGCTCCCAAAGTTCGGCGAGTTTCCAGTCGAGATTACAGCCGGCGAAACCAAATTTGAAAACGGCGTTGCCATTGCTCAAGGTCATGTGGTCATTCACTACGGGGACGTGGCGATTTATTGCGAGTACGCCGAATACAACCCGAGCACCCATGATGTGCTGCTGAAGGACCGAGTGCGCATTTATCGAGGCGACTACGCGTTTGTGTGCGATCGGGCCGTATACAATCTGGAAACCAAGAAGCTCGATGCGGCGGACTTTGGTGGATCGAAGCCACCGTTCCTATTTACTGGAGACAATCTCTCCTCCATTCAGGAGAACGAATACAAGGTCTACGTTGGGTCGCTGACCACGAGCGATTCGTCCAAACCAGACTACTACCTCAAGGCCAAAGGCATGCGGATTTATCCGAATGACAGGGTCATCTTCACCAACGCCACTTTATATGTCGGCACGACCCCCGTTTTCTGGTTCCCCTATCTCTACCAGTCGCTTAACGACGAGTTTTCTATCTTACCGAGCCTTGGTTACAATAATACCTATAACGCCTTCTTGTTCACGCTGATCAAGTTTCCGGTCAACGATTATACGGATGCGACTCTGCACCTTAACTACAGCACGCTGCGGGGTCCCTCGATCGGATTAGATCTCAAATACAGTTTTGGCGACAACGACGAGAACTATGGGTTGCTAAAGACTTTTTTCATCAATGACCAGGAGCCTAACCTCAACGAAACCTCGCTCGGACGGCCGCCGATTAGCCCCGGCCGTTATCGAATCAGCTATCAGTCGCGGACATTCCTGACCAGCGACATCTCTGTCGTTGTCGACGTCAATAAATTCAGTGACGCCTTTCTAACTCAGGATTTTTATCCGTTCGAATTTGAAACCGATCCGCAGCCCGACAATTTCGTCGAAGTCATCAAGAAGGGCGAAGCGTACACTTTGAGCGGTTTTGTTCGTTACCAGGTAAATCCCTTTTTTCAGACCACCGAGCGACTGCCGGAATTTTCGTGGGAAGTCGCTCGTACGCCGCTTCTGAACTCGCCGATTTTTTACGAGGCAACCACGAGCGCCGGCTACCTGCGCGAAGCGTTCGCTTCCGGCTCGCCCAATCCCGACTTCTCCTCATTTCGGTTTGATACATTCCACCAGCTTACCTATCCGAAGACTTATTTTGGCTGGCTTTCGATCGTCCCGCGAGTGGGTGCTCGAGCTACTTACTATGAACATACCGGTCAATTCATCCAGGCGGATTCTCTTTTCAATAATACTTTTCCGGCGGTAGGGACGATTCAAAACGAAGGAGCCGGCACGCGGTTTTTGTTTAATGCCGGGGTCGAAGCATCTTTCAAATTGTCACGCGCTTATGAAGGGGTTCAAATCCGATGGCTTGGACTGGATGGATTGCGCCACGTCATCCAGCCGTTCACGGATTTTTCCTGGGTGTCCAACCCGACGCTCAAACCGGGAGATATTCTGCCTTTTGACCGTTTCATTCCGAGCACGCAGATACCGCCCATCGAATTCCCCCAATTTGTCGCGACCGATTCGCTTGATCACGAAACCGTCTGGCGGATCGGTCTTCGAAACCGTCTGCAGACGAGACGAGACAACGCGACCATCAACTGGCTGGAGGTGGATAATTATTTCGATATCAACTTCAAGAACCCTTATCAGCCGGGGCACTATTCCGACTTTGTCAGCAATATCCGGTTCTCTCCGGTACCTTGGCTCGCTCTGGTCGTAAATTCGCAGCTGCCGGTTTTCAACAAGAACCAGTTCTGGGAAATCAACACGTATCTTTCCTGGACCGTCACTCCAAACATCGATATCTCATTGGGAGACCTCTATCTGGACCACAATCCAAATTTCGCCAACAGTCATCAAATCTTCTTGCAAACTTACTTTCGCATCAATGACAACTGGGGTTTTAGTATCTACGAGAATTACGAGGCTGAAATCGGCCGCTTCCAACAGCAGCGATATATCATCCATCGCGACCTAAGCAGTTGGGTCGCCTCTCTTGGGCTCATTACTCAGAACAACGGGAGCGGCAAGCAAGACGTCGGCGTCCAGTTGATTTTGACGCTGAAAGATCTACCCCGGTTCGGCCTGCCGGTCGACCTGAATCCCGGCAGCGGTCTCTAACCGCCAGCCAAGAGCTTTCGCTGGACACAGGTGGAATCGTCGTTATTGGATCAGGTTTGAGTTCCGATGCCTTATGAAAATCGCAATTATCGGGTCTGGTTACGTTGGGTTGGTCACGGGCGCTTGCTTTGCTGAAGTGGGCCACGAGGTTACTTGCGTTGATAACGATGAACGAAAAGTAGCGACCCTCCGGAGCGGCAAAATTCCAATCTATGAACCTGGTCTCGAACAGCTGGTCCAACGAAATGTCTCGGCCCATCGCCTGAGATTCACCGGCAGCATCGAAGAAGGGGTTGATAACTCTCAAGTGATTTTCATCGCTGTTCCGACCCCCCCTCAAGCCGATGGTAGCGTGGATCTGACTTACATCGAGCGAGTCGCCCGCGAAATAGCTTCGGTGCTCAAAGAGTACCGGGTCGTCGTCGACAAGAGTACCGTGCCGGTCAAGACCGGAGAAAAGGTGGCCGATACTATCCGTCGGTACAGCAAACAGAATGTCGATTTCGACGTTGTAAGTAATCCAGAATTTCTTCGCGAAGGCTGCGCCGTCGCCGATCTGCTGGAACCCGACCGCATTGTGATCGGATCAAACAGCGAGCGTGCTTTGAGCATCATGAAAAGGGTTTACGAACCGTTCATGGCGCCGATCATGGTGACGGACATCAATAGCGCTGAGTTAATCAAACACGCGGCCAACTCCTTTCTTGCGCTTAAAATTTCTTATATTAATGCCCTGTCTGGCATTTGTGAGGCGAGCGGAGCGGACATCGAAAAAGTTGCTGATGGAATCGGTGCCGACAAAAGAATCGGACGCAGCTTTCTTAATGCCGGTCTTGGTTACGGCGGGTCTTGCTTTCCGAAAGACATTGCTGCGTTCATTGCCATCAGCGAACAAATCGGCGAACCTTTTCATCTCCTGCGCGAAGTCCAAAGGATAAATGGGTATCAGCGCGAGCGCTTCGTAAAGAGGCTTCGTGACACGCTCTGGGTGCTAAAGGAAAAGCGAATCGCAGTTTGGGGTCTTACGTTTAAGCCCGATACCGATGACGTGCGGAACTCGGTAGCGGTTGATTTGGTAAACGACCTTCTGCGGGAAGGCGCCCATGTGACGGCCTACGACCCGAAAGGTAACGAACGAGTAAAGGAACTTGACCTTTGCCCTGGAGTTCGTCTGGCCGATTCCGCACTCGCGGCGGTCGAAGATGCGGAGGCTTTGGTTTTGGCGACGGAATGGCCGGATTTCGGTAACATTAACCTCACCGACGTTTACCGGCGGATGCATACGCCGATCGTTTTCGACGGCAGAAATCTGTTCGACCCGGCAACGATGAGAGGGCTCGGTTTCCAATATTTCGGAATCGGGCGTCCGTTGACCAAGGCTATGCTCGCCTGAGTCGCTCAAGTTCAAGTTCGAGGCTCTCACGCTAGACGCACCCCGACTACGCGCCCGCCGCGGCGGATCGCGGCCGCTGCGTCCGATATACGCGTGTTTCTGAAGTCCTCAGGCGCGCCGTAGCCTGTGAAGACGACTTCAGGTGGGGAACGTTTCGAACTCTCGCACCTGGCTGCAAACCCCCAAAATTTGCGGGGCGAGAGGATCCAGGAAGCCTCGCCTGGCCAAAGCTTCCCCAAAACCGGTGGCACCGGTTGAATTTTATGGAACCTTAACTTTCAGCATCCGGGCCAACGGAAGGGGAAGAACATTTTTGTGCGCGTTGTTTATGGCAGCCAGTAATCCTCGCATCTGTTGTTTGAAAGCGCTGCAGCGCTGGGAATCCAGCCGAGAATTTGCCGACGGAGTCCTGCACCGAACGCTTGAGCAATCCGATCTTCCGCAAAGCAATCGAGCCTTCGTGACCGAGACTTTCTACGGAGTCATCCGAAATCGAACCTTATTGGATTTCGTTATCCGAAGATTTCGAGCGAACAAATTGGACGCTGCGACCCGCCAGGTTTTGCGGCTGGGCCTGTATCAGCTCTACAAAATGCGGATTCCGGCTCACGCTGCGGTGTACGAGACCGTGAATATAGCTGGGCCAGCGCGGACTTTGGTAAATGCGATTCTCCGGAAATCGATCGCCGAAAAAGAGGCTGTCTTGGAAGAACTCGAACACGCGCCGGTACACGTTCGCTATTCCCACCCAGAATTTCTCTATCTCAAATGGCAGGGAGCGTGGGGAGAGACGGAAGCCACGCAGCTTTGCGCATGGAACAACCAGCCGGCTAAGATTTACGTCCGGGCCAACGAGCTACGGGTCACGCCGGACGAACTGTTGAACACTTTTCCCAGCGCAAAACCTTTGCCCAGTCGGGCGGACTGTCTCGAGGTGGAACATCTGCCATCCGAGTGGATTTCCGCCGGGGTCGTTTACGTGCAAGATCCGAGTACCCTGATTCCGTGCGAGCTGCTGGCACCGCGACCCGGCGAACGAGTGCTCGACGCATGCGCCGCTCCTGGCGGGAAGACCTGCTATCTTGCGCAATTGATGCAGAACCGGGGAAAGTTGTTTGCCGGCGACTACGAGCCTCTGCGTCTCTCTCGTTTACAGCAAAATCTCATCCGGTTGGGAGTAACCAATACCGAAGTGGTCCTGGTCGATTGGTTAAGGAACCCGCTTCCATGCGGTAGTCCCAACTTTGATGCGATATTGGTTGATGCCCCCTGCTCCAATACCGGCGTGATCCGACGGCGCACCGACGTACGTTGGCGGCTCACACCCGATGATTTCCGGAGAATGTCTCATCTGCAGCTTCGGATGGTCGAGAGTATCGTGCCGTACCTGCGCCAAGGGGGGCGGATGGTTTACAGCACTTGCAGCATTGAACCGGAAGAAAACGAGCAGGTAGTCACACAGATTCTCAACCAATTTCCGGACCTGGTCTGCCTGGAATCGCGTAAGGTCGGACCCCTCCAGAACAATATGGACGGAGCTTTCGCTGCGCTGTTTCGAAGGGAATGATCAGGAGCGGGCTCTACTCAATCGTTTTTCCGGCCGGCCATTCAACCGTGTAGTCAAATTCGACTATTTTCTTCTCGCTGGGAGCCAAATCCAGATTCCAGGTGATCTTCCCGCTCTCCTTGTCGACAGCTATCGGTTTGATAGAATATTGGCCCGGTGTCACGGCGATCTCATTATCCTGGGAGACCGGGATCTGATCGTAGACCGTCAGCTTGATTGGATTCTTGCGAAAGTTTTGGGCGACAATCTGGTACTTCCGCTGATTCTGTTTGCGGTGCGAGAGAATCCCAACATCCGCGTCCCGGTTGACCAACTCCTTGTGTTCGACTTTTACCGCATCGTCTCGGCCGCAAAACAGGTCAAACTCGGCTCCGACTGGAATTTGTGGCAGGGTCAGGCTTCCGATCAGATCCCCATCTCGGAACAAGTTCACCTTTCCCGGTAGCAGCGGTTCGGGGCTGGTATTGGTCAGATGGTCTTTCACGAACGCAGCCGGCTCCAATCCGGGAGTCGTCGCATATGAGAGGTTACCGCTCAGCTCGATTTGGGAGAGATTAGTTCGATGCGCTTGTCCATCAGAGGGAACTGTCACGGGTAGCGCTACCTGATAAGTGACCGCGAGTCCATCGCTTGCCAGCTGTGCGCTCTCTACTTTAGCCAAGTTGTCCTGCTCGGTTACTTCATCGCTCGCCGTCGCACTCGGCTCCGGCTTATCCGACTTGAGGGCCATCGAGCGAGGAGCCGGCAGCGGTTGCGAGAACCGCAAGTACTTAGGCTCAAGTTCCGGCATTTGATTATTTTGTCCCGGATGAGCGGTGGATACCGTCAGCTTCGCCTTGGTCCAATCCTCGCCTGTTCGCTGACGAATCATTGCGTCATACATCAGCGAAACCTTGCCGCCAGAAGTATCCACTCGCGCTTCGTAAACCGGAAGCCACGAAGCGTTCGGAACAACATAGCGTAATTCGACGCGAAGCTCGGCGGCAGACGGGGATTGAACGCTAACGGCAACCCGATGTTGCTCTTTCTTTTGACTGCGCTGGCCCAGCTCCTTTTCGATTCGCTCAATCTCAGGATCTAATTTGCGATCCGCCGCGTCGAGCTCAAGGGAAGCACCGGCAATCGCGCTCAATTCCCCCGAATAGAGATCATAGAGTTTCTTCAGTTCATCCGAAGAGAATACCTGCTTGTCGTTGCGATCCCCACCAGTATTCAGCCGGTGAAAGAATTCTCGTCTATCTTCGAGCACACTTTTTTGCGATTGCAGTGCTCGCTTCTGATCCCGTAGCTGCTCGAGTTGCTTCCGAAGATCGAGGCTGCGTGCATCCGCATTCTCGCTCAGGAACTCTCTCCGGACATCAAGGCCACGAATGACTACGGGACTGCCGGAGCGAACTGTGATTCCGACCGAATTTTCATCCAGGTCACCCGGAAGATCGGTTAATTCGAACTGAGAATCTCCCTCCGGCACATTGACCGTTACCTCGCGCGAGACCCGCGCACGATCGGCGTAAACAATGACTTCGCTTATCTTCGAAGCCGCGGCTGGATCCGCCATGGCGGACACCCAGATTTGCAAACATGGCCCGAGGCAAGCCCAAAAACGAAAGTGCATGAACGTGAATTTACCGAGCACACCTGATGGCCACTCTCGGCCAAGCGTACTCGTCGTAGATTGGACAGGCCGACAGACGGTCCGTTCAAACCGTTGCGCTTTGGCGAATCACCCGGTTGTTGGCGCCGAGCAGAACTACATTGGGCTGATGACTGGCCGCCTCCTCGACGTCATACCAGCCAAAACTCATAATCGTAAGGATATCGCCCGGTTTGCCAAGGTGGGCGGTTGCTCCGTTTAGCTCGACCAAGCCGCGTCCTCTGGCCCCATAGATCACGTAAGTCTCAAATCGCTCGCCGTTTGTCATGTTACCGGCCAAGATGCGTTCGTACTCCTCTAGTCCGGCCTCGTCGGCGAGGTCGGCCGAAATCGTGATGCTGCCTTCATAGTTCACCTCCGCCCCCGTCACCGTAGCGCGATGGATTTTCGACTTAAGGAGAGAAATGTGCACAAGCGTGATCCTATCTGCTAAATGTGCGCTGTCATCTTCGGCGAACCATTGCTCCTTACGGAGCCCGATTCACCCGGGGTCGACCAAACATTCAGAACCGCGATCGCTCTAGCCGCAAACTCCCGGCAAGTCAAACGCCAGCTGTGCTCCCCGATCACTGGAGCCGCGTTGAACGCTACCCCTTTGATCTGAAAATGCTTACAGAAAAATAAAGCACGACGGTTATGAAACTCCTGTGAGATCACCGTCAGTCGATCGAACCCAAAAACCAATTTCGCGCGTACGATCGAATCCAGCGTTCGCATTCCGGCCCGATCCTCCACCAAGACTTCTTTGGGAACGCCCCTGACCATCAAGGCTTCACGCATCGCCATCGGCTCATTGTATGAATCGTCACGGCCATTCCCGCTGAGAAGCAGCACCTTAGCTTTGCCTGCATGATACAGCGCAGCCGCGGCATTCATTCGAGCCACAAAATAACGATTCGGAGCTCCGTTACCCAGCACCGGCGCGGTCCCAAGTACGAGAGCAACCTCATTTGCCGGCATCTGTTCGACCAAATCGAACAATGGGAGGCCTCCGGCCCGAGAAACCCACCAATGACAGAGCAATAGGAAAAGCCCGGCACCGCCGAGATTAAGCAGAATCATGGCGGACAGAGACCTGATCGACCATCGGCCGAGAGGTTCGTAAAAGTTGCGGGTAGACCGTCCCATCATGATCGCAATATTCGGATCAGGCCCTGCGGCAAATGAACTCTGACTAGAGCAACCGCGATCAAAAGCAAATTTGCGTTCGGTCGAAATCCAAGAAACCGGCCTTGCCAGATCGGTTGGTATTTCTTCTTAAATTCGAATAGAGACTTGTAGCCGTAGTAGCGGTTGAACTTTTCGAACAGAAACTTTACCGCCTTTTCTTCTCTTCCATAACGTTGTCGATTCTGCTCGGTGTTGGCCAAGGGAGCATTTCCCAGGCTAACTTCTTCCACTCCGCGTTCCCGAAAGTGGTCGATCGATTCCACAATTAGAAAATCCATAATTCCTTTCGCTGAAGAATGGCTGCGCATGAGGTCCAGGCTGCGCCCTGTACCTTGCTTGTATGGTAACCAGGTGGCAAAGGCTTCCAACTTGGAATCAGCATCAAAAATCGTGGCTACGCCACGCTTCCGGATCTGCGTTAGATTGAATGAACCAAGATCAAAAGCCATCTCCGTCCCTTGCTTCTCCCGTAGCCACTCATCCGAAATGATCTTGAGTTGAGCCTCCAGTCCGTAGTCAAAGGGTCCATCTCCCGGCTGATACCAGCGAAGCTCTTTGCCTTCCTTCCGAGCTTTATTACAGGCGGTCCGTAAGTTTTGGAATTTGCCGCCCTTCAGATTGAAATCGGTGACACTAAGCCGTGCGTCCTCGCCCACCTTGAAGCTCTTCAGGCCGCATTGGCTAAGAATTGGTCGCAGTTCGGAGCGCGCGAAATAAAATATCGGTTGCCAGTCTTGGGCAGCGCAGAAACGCACGAATCCTCGGGTGGCGGATAGCCGGTCTTCCGCAGGTCCGACCGGCCCGACCAGGCAGACCGCAAAATTTCGCCAAAGCACATATGCTAAGAACGAGCGCTCATTGCGGGCGAAAAAGAACTGTTTATCTGGCAGAAGGGCAAACTCGTCAAGCGGATCACACCCATATTGATCGATGATCTTCCGAACACGGGCAAGAGTTGTACTGGACGTGACCCGCCGTTCAAAGACCGGACGAAGCAAAAGTACGACCATGATCAGGCCACAAGACATCCCACCGGCACTGACTTGAATGAAAAAATTCGCGGCTCGCGGGGTAGTCGCGATTTCGGCATCAGTCGATTGCAAGAAAATGAGTTCCAGCGCGGTCTGCACTGGGCCGACGATGTGGCCGCGCCCGGTGACCTGCCCGCGGAGCAAGATCAGACCAAAGACGCCGTAGGCAAAGACCGCGATAAAGAGCGGTATACCGATGATGAAAGCCCAGCGAATCGAACCGCGATCCGACTCGGCCAGGTAATCTCGACGTCTCCAAATCAATAGTCCCAGGATTGCCGCGGTCGGGATCGCATGGTGAAGATCCGGTCCGCGAGCCAGCTGTAACAATGCGGTCAAAGACAAAAGCACGACAGCGATCCACCAGGCCGCTCGTTTCCGCCGCCACAGGCCGCGAGCGATCGCCAGCAGGCAAAAACCGCTTAAGTACATACCGATCCGGCCATATTCCGACAGATCGATTGGAAGAAATTGTTCCAACCATTCGAATACGGTCGGCTCTCTCGGGAGAAAGGCTTCGAAAATACCGATCAACCCAACGGTCGCAACGAACCAGGCGACCAAGTGGACCCATCGCTGGGTGCGACGAAATTCTGCCTGGGCTTCCTTGCTCGGTCTCACTTCGATTCGTCCATGGGGGTCGCGATAGCCACTACTCAGTCCTCGTTGGAACACCGGCGGATTTCGCCGGATCTAGAATCCAATTAATGCCGCTGAACAGGTCGCTTTCAAACGCCTCGTCCGCTCCGTTGAAATCATGGTTTGAGTTCTCCAGGTCAAATAGTCGATGCGCAGTTTGGAGTCTGCTGATCCAGTCCGTGTTGTTCATCCAATCATTGGTCGCGGCAAATTGGACCACGCGGAGATTTGCCACTTGAGCGCTAAAATCGGCCACCCCAAAAGTGCCCTCCCCTTCCGGCTCGAGCCCGACTCTTTCGGGTAAACGCAGACCGTAGCGGCCACGCTTATCCATACTCAGCAAGATCAGGCCGACCAGACTAGCCGGCCGGCTCTCGCCTCCGGCGGCTGCAACCGCCTGGACCGCACCCATCGACCAGCCACCGTAAATAACCGCAAGATCAGGGCGATTGCTCCGACTCAATGCGTCTTGGGCGATCGCAGCAAAATCCGAGGTTAACGTCGCCTCGTCATAGTCCGTTTCCGCATACTTATTGAAGTCGATCCCTACCGTATAGATTCCTCGGCTGGCCAGAGCCGAGCAAACGCGGTTCTCCAATCGGCCCCAACCCCCGTCTCCGGAACCAAAAAGCACCAGCGCACGAGCTTCGCCGGCCGGCACAAAATGGTATGTTCCAAACAGGCCACGCTTCAACGGCAGAGTCACTGTCGGAGCGAGCGGCTCGTCCGCGCACAATGAATGGGACATGCCAAGAAGAAGAGCTGTCAGTGAAAATGCCATCGTCGGTGCCGATCCGCAGGTAGAGAGAAGAGAGCAGAACATTTCGTCTAACATGGCTGGTTTCGCTTCATCGGAGCTTTCGGAGTAGTAAGCTTCGAAGTCCGAATCTTTGAACTCCGACTTCCGGGGACTCGCAAACAAATCAACTACCCTCGACAATTTGCGACAGAATCGAATGCAACGTCCGGAAATCCCACTGACCGGGTACAACCGCTTCACCACAAGCAGCGTACGTCAACTCCGAACCTAGCCGGGCGAAGAGAAGGCGGGAAATCTTGCCCAATGGTCCCATCCCCATCGCCGCCACTCTGATCCGGGATTGGTCAACGAGGAAATTGCCAAGACGAACCATTTCCTCCCAACGGCTCAATTGCACCGAAATTTTGAGGATGGCGTCCGGAGATCGCGCTTCGGTTTCGTTTGCCCAACGTTCCATCTGTTCGACGGCCGGCGTTTTTTCGAAATCATGAACTGAAACGATCAATTGTTGGGCCGACGTCCGTGCGGCTGCGACCACATCCGCGTAAAGGCCAAAGTTACGCAATTCAATGTCAATGTAATCCACGTGCGGGAGAAGTTCTGTAAAAAGATTCACGCGTTCGGTTTCGCTGAGACCGTCCTTCCCACCTTCCCTGGGGTCGCGAATCGTCAGAATTCTGGGGAACGGCAAAGGTTTTAAGTACTCGTGCGGTTCAATTTGCTCCGTAATGAGGAGATCCATCCGCAATTCGCACAAGTCGAGTTCCGAAGAGTCCGCCTGGGTTACAACCTCCCAGTCCGCCCGGGATGCAACCACCCCCACTATTCTGGATTTGCGTACGAGCAGATCCGCAGGATCGAATTTGGTCTCCATGAATGTTGGGCCTTCCGAGGGCAAAATCCAAGAATAGGCAACCGCTGCTGCTTAGACGCAAGCTGGAAATCAATCTGCAGGCGTGGGCGGCTCGTCCGGCTAGTCGCCCAACTTCTCGTAGAAGCGTAATGCCTCAATCTTTGGCACTAAATGGTAGAGGGGATAAATTCCTTTTTCTCCGTTGGATCCAGGGTCTTGGATCAGATAGCGGAAGCCCTTCTTCCCGACGATAACCACAAAATGCGTGACGCCCGATTTCAGACGAATCCGAATAATGACCGGATTCCCTCTCAGCAGATTGCTATCGATAAGGTAGTAAGAAGGTGCATCTTCATAGACGTGTTTGGCTTTCCCCGGGGCAAAAGCGGCTGCCTTTTCCCAATAGAGCCAACCTTGGGGTGTGTAGCCGTTGTTGTCAGTTAGAAAGGTATTGAGCGCCCCTGGGTCGACGTTAACTCCGTAATAAGCAAGTACCATGGCAGCAGAGCTTACGGCACAGCCTTCGCCACCAATCGTCGAATCGGTTGCCCCGAGCGAATCATCCGCCCATCGAGGGTCCGCTTGTGCGAACCTGGGAACATTAAGCTCCGCCCGAGAAACAAAATACAACCCACCCGTAGCAGAGATCTCTCTCTTGCCGAAATAGTAGATCGATGCGCCCGCCGCCAAGAGCAGTAATATCAGAACAGCAACTCCGGCAACCAGCATCGCTTTTCCGCGACGGCGAGCCCGATAATTGGTCACAGGTACATTCGCCTCAATCTTCTCGGTTTGCATGCGCGGTCTTCAAGCGTCCAAGCATGGTACGCCATTTACCGATCCGTGCTGCATTTTTGTTTGGAATAGAATCTAAACTTTTTCGTTCTATGACCGATGATTTTTTATTACGCCTGTACAAATGTCCGCAATTCGCGGCAGAATGTGCATCAGCCCGCAATAAAACCAGATGGCCTGTGCGTTGCGGATTTAACGCAGTAGACGTAGGATGAAAAGCAGCTTCCTCCAGCACAAGCGGCGATACCTGCTTGTGGTTGTTATCCTCGTGCCGCTGCTGATTTCAGGGATATTCTTTTACATTTCACGGCAGATCCGCAACCAGCAGAGCGTCGCGTTGCGCTGGGTCGGTCACTCCTATCTCGTCCGCGAGAAGCTCTTCACGGTAGAGAACTTGCTTTACCGAGCTCAAAGCAACGAACGCGGTTACGCGCTGAGCGGGCGCCCGGAATACATGGGGGTATACATTCTTACTAGGGCAAATCTGCTTTTGGAAAGCTCTCTCCTTCGGCTTTTGGTCGCAGACAATCCAGCACAGGAAAAGCTGGCGAGCGAGCTGCAGGCAACGCTCCAGGCCAAATTGACAGAACTGACGCAAGGGATGGAACTACGCGCCGCCGGTAACGAAAAGGGGGCAAGTGCTATCGTCAATTCCAGTGCATGGAATCTGACAACTACCGCTGGCCGTCAAATTTTGGCGATGCGGATGACCGAAGACAAGCTGCTGGCTGAGCGCGATTCGACGAGCGAGCAAAAGCTCGATCTACGAGAAAACATTTCGACGGTTCTGTTATTGACGAGCACCGCGCTGATCGTTGGTGCAGGAATCCTCTTTCTACGTATTCAGTTACTGCAGAATATCATCACGGTCTGCGCTTGGACCCAGCGCGTTAACTACCGTGGTAAGTGGATGCGAATGGAAGAATTTCTTTGGGAACGATTTCGCGTCAAAGTGTCACACGGAATTTCCGAAGAGGCTTTTGACGGGGTAATGGGTATCGTTGGAAAGAAGCTAACCGTTTCAGAAAGGCGCAACGAACCGCCACCAGCTGTGCGAGAACCCAATGAAGATCCATCCGCAAGTTGAACGTCGATTGATAAAGATCGTCGCTCTTCTCGGACTGGTCGCCTTTCTTGCGGGTTGTTCAACTCTCCCTGGCTTTAACCAAAACAAGAGCGCCCTCTGGCGCGTTCGTGGAGAGCACAACGTCGTCTATTTACTTGGCTCCGTTCATATTTTACCAAAAAGCGCTTACCCGCTTCACCCGGCTCTGGAACGCGCTTTTGCTGACTCGCAACGGGTGGCTTTTGAAGTCGATATCAGCCGAGCGACCGGCGGTCAGGTGCGCCAGGCATTCAGTGAAATCGGCGCTTATCCGCGCGGAGATGACCTGTCGCACCACGTTTCTCCGCTCACTCTGCAGGTCGTGAAACTTGCCTGCTCGCAATTGGGTATTTCTTACGAAAAGGCGAAAAGATTCAAACCCAACCTGTTGGCGGAGCTGTTGACCCTTCGTTACACTGAATTGGCCGGATTTAGGGAGGACCTTGGAGTCGATATCTATTTCTATCAACGAGCCAAGACACTCAACAAGCCAATCTTCGGCCTGGAGACTATTAGCGATCAAGCAAACGTCCTCGTCCAAAACGAAAAAAACGGCGAGCAGCATCTTCTCTTTACCATTGCCAGCCTGCCGGAATACAAAACCGCCCTGTCCGAAATGGTGGAGGCCTGGCGAAATGGTCAGGTTGACGTCCTGGATCAATTCTTAAATCAGGATGAGCGGAACGACCCGGAAATGTTTTATCGCATGTTCGCAAAGCGAAACGCGCGATGGCTGCCTCAGATCGAGAGGCTAACGCACGAAAACTTCAACTGTCTGGTTATCGTCGGTGCCGGCCATCTGGTTGGTCGGCACGGCTTAATTGAAACGCTCCGTCAACGTGGCTATCGAATCGAGCAACTCTAGCCAACGAACGTCAGCGAACGCCAACGAACGACGACGAACGCCAACGGTCTTTCCGTTGGTGTTCACTGACGTTCGTTGTCATCACTCTCCGAAAGCCTGAGCCTCCGCCTTCAGCCCGTCGGCGATCACTTCGACTTTGATCAGGTTCGTCTTACCCGTGACATTGTAGGGAGTGCCCGCCGCGATCGCCAAGACGTCGTCCGGTTGAGCTTTCAGGATTTTCGTGGCCGCCTCTGCGCTCAAGCGGACCAGGTGTGCGGTGCTGGTGATGAGGGGAACGAGCGCCGGTTCGACACCCCAAGTCAAACTCATCCGACGGCAGGTTTCCGGGGAGGTGCACAACGCAATAATCGGCATCTTTGGCCGGTGGCAGGCCACTCGCCGCGGGGTAGTGCCGGACGTCGTGGCAGTAACGATCGCACGAGCCGAAACTGTACTCGCGATCATCGCGGTTGCTTGCCCAACCGCGGCATCGAGATCGGCGTTTCGGGACAACTCGGGTAGACCGGGAAGCTCGCCATTCAACCACGCCTGCTCGGCCCGCGCAGCGATCATTGCCATGGTTGACACTACCTCGACCGGAAACTTTCCCACCGCAGACTCACCGGAAAGCATCACCGCATCGGTTCCATCCAGGATCGCGTTGGCTACATCAGCCGCTTCGGCCCGCGTCGGCTTATGGAAATTCGTCATCGATTCCAGCATTTGCGTCGCCGTGATCACCGGTACGCCCGCTTGCCGGCAGGCGGAAATAATCTGTTTCTGCGCAATCGGCACATCTTCGAAACTCATCTCCAATGCGAGATCGCCACGGGCAACCATGACGCCATAACATTCCTTAACGATGCGCTCGATGTCCTCGAGAGCGTTCTTCCGTTCGATCTTAGCGATTACTGGGATATCGGCTCCGCGCTCGGCCAATGCTTGCTTCAGAAAGCGAACATCGGCCGCCGATTGAACAAATGAGAGGGCAAGGAAGTCGAGCTGCTCGGCCACCGCAAAGTCCAAATCCTGATAATCTTTGGTCGTTAACGAAGGCAGCGACACCAGCCTATTCTTCAGGTTGACACCTTTGTTGCTCTTGAGGCTGCCTCCCCGGAGAACGTCACATCGCACCTCGCCCCGAGGCATGAGTTCAATGACCTGAAGTTCGATGTTCCCGTCGTCCAGCAAAATAACGGTTCCGTGCGCCACATCGTTTGCGATTCCACGAAAACTAATGGCGATCCGTTCCGGAGATCCGACTATCGGTTCAGGTGAGAGGACGGTTTTGCTTCCGCTGGTAAGGGTGATCATGCCATCCTGCACCTCGCCAATGCGGATGCGAGGTCCGCGCAAGTCGCCGAGGATCCCAACCGAAACGCCTAGTTTATCCGCAACGCAGCGGATGCGCTCGACCAGCGGCTTGGCCTGCTCGGCCGACCGATGCGAGAAGTTCAGTCGCACAACATCCATCCCAGCCTCAATCAGGCGAGCAAGCATGTCTTCGCTCTCACTCGCCGGCCCAATTGTCGCAACGATCTTCGTTCTTTTTGCCGGTCGCGCCATGGTTCGCATGGTTGCGCAGAGTTCAGATGTTCACAAGGGCGAAACGGAGACTTGAGTGTGACAGCGCCCGTGAGCGCCAAGAACGCCGCTAGTGCCGCGTTTGGATAGAAACGGCCACGCTTGCGCAATTGAGACGTCCAACCGGTCAGACCAATCGGAACCGGCCGTCGCGGAGCACCGCCCCACCAGTCACCGATTCACTCTCCAGGAACCACGCACTTGAGATTGCCTACAGAGGGCCGGTCGCAATTTCTGGTAGCGGCGACTGTCCCGCGAAGCAGCCCGGTGTTGTTAAGTTGAAGGATCGGAACGGAGCGACTGGTTCTGAGCGGCCTCAAAACTCAGTCGCCTTCATGTTGCTGCGTCTAGGCGGTGAGCTTTCCTCAATCAACCATGCATTGCTGGATTCGCGGACCAGGCGATGGCGACTGCGTTTTGAGGCGGCATGACACGAGCAGCTCGGGACCGATTTTTGGATTGCGCCAAATCAGGGGCGTTTGAGGGACAGTCGCCGCTACCAGAAATTGCGCCAACGCCTGAGGTTGTTCCTGTCCCCTGCAACCAGCAACGCTGTTTCATTGGCTAGTCACAAATCACTTCTCACCGTCCTCGGTGTTACCGGCGCTGTCGGCATTCACTCCAAGACATTAAATCCCGTCGCTCTGAGCGCCTTGAGGGCCTCTCCTAACTGGCGATCGCGTACTAGAATATAATCGGTCTCAAAGGTGCCGACCGGCAGGATTCCGATCCCAGCATGAGCCAGGGGTACAGCCACCGACACGAGGATACCGACCAGATCCAAATCGAGTGGACCCTCAATCTTGATGGCCCGCCAACCACGGCTGGCTCTGACCTTCTCCGGCACGGAGCTGCTGGCGCAGATAACCGAAAGTTCCTGCCTGATTCGCGACACGGAGGAAAAATCTCCCTCGGTTGCCCATGCAGGTATCTCTTGTCCATGCTCCAGTCGGCATACCGCAAGCACGTCGGGCAACAACGATAATTTGAGTCTTGGCGGCTCCATGGGGTCGACAACATGGCAGAGCTATGGCAGTTCCGCCACTAAGACTTGCGAAAAACTGGCAACGGGCAGACACGGCGCGTCGCCCCCCTGATGATTTAACTCGACCATCTGCACGGCACCACGACTCCCGAGCCAGCGGGCTGCTATTGCAAATCGGCCAATTGCATGCGTCCTTCGCGTTCTCTTCCAATGGAAATTCAACGCCTACCTGGGTTCCGCGACTTTTATCCAAACGAGTACGCTTGGCAGAATTACATTTTTGAGGGTTGGCGTAAGTGCGCCCGCTCCTTTGGATTTGTCGAGTATGATGGGCCGATCTTGGAGGCAACCGACCTCTATCGAAAAAAGAGCGGTGAGGAGCTGAAGACTCAGCTGTTCCGATTTGTCGATCCGGGAGAACGCGACATCTGCCTTCGCCCGGAGATGACTCCGACCTTGGCCAGATTGGTCGCCGCCCGCGAGCGGGACTTTAAAAAGCCGATCAAATGGTTCAGCATCGCTCCTTTCTTTCGATTCGAAAAACCGCAGAAGGGTAGACTGAGAGAGTTCTTTCAAGTGAACTGCGATTTGATCGGGGATGCATCTGCGGCAGCGGATGCCGAGTTGGTCGCACTAGCAGTAGCGATGTTCCGAGTTTTCGGTCTCACCGAAAAGGACTTTTACGTTCGAGTGAATAATCGAACGCTTTGGCTCGATTTCATTCAAAAACGCGACATTCCAGCGGAACGATTGACTGAGTTTCTCGCTATCATCGATAAGCTCGAGCGCGAGGATCCGAGCACTACCGCGCGCAAACTGGCCAACTTCAATGCTTCCTGGGAAGAGGTGCAAGCGTTCCTACAAACGCCGCCAGAGGCGATTCCAGGGTTTGAGGCTCTCTTGCAAGAGCTGCGATGGCGGGGAATCGCTGAAATGGTCCAACTGGATCTCACAGTCGTTCGAGGTCTGGACTATTATACCGGCTTGGTTTTTGAGATCTTTGATCGTGAACGACAGAACCGTGCACTGGCAGGTGGCGGCCGATACGACAATCTTATCGATGTGATTAGTGACGGCGCCGCAAATCTTCCCGCAGCCGGATTTGCCATCGGTGATGTGGTGTTGCAGAACCTCCTCCAGGAACTGCCTCATACCCGAGCCAGGGCCGAAGAAGTCTTAGCGAAGAGCCGGTGCCGCGCGTTTGTGATCATCGCAGATGAGCAGCGCCGCCCGGAAGCGTTGCAGTTGGTTGCGGCGCTCCGGGAAAATGACATCGTGAGCGATTTCTCTTTGCAGCCATTCAAGGTCAGCAGGCAATTTCAGATGGCTGAGTCCGCCGGAGCGCAGTTTGCCGTGATCGTCGGACAAGAGTGGCCTCTGGTGAAATTGAAGAATTTGCAGGAACGTGAAGAGACGACGGTGTCGAAGGACGTATTGATCGATTCACTCAAATTGTAGAGCATGTATCGCACACATCATTGTAACGAACTTCGCTCCGAACAAGTTGGACGGGAAGTGACCCTGGCTGGATGGGTTGCCTCCCGACGCGATCACGGTGGGGTCATTTTCATCGACCTCCGAGATCGCGAGGGCCTCACCCAAGTGGTTTTTCGTCCGGATGAATTTACCGATTTGGCTAAAGAAGCACACGCTTTGCACGACGAGGAGGTCATTCAAATTTCAGGTGTGGTGGCCAAGCGATTGAAGGGTACGGCCAACCCCAAGCTAGCTACCGGCGAAATTGAGGTCGTCGCTTCAAACCTAACCATTCTGAATCGTTGCGCTCCGTTGCCGTTCCAACTGGACACGGTTTTGAGCAACGAGGATTTGCGCCTGAGGTATCGTTATCTGGATCTGCGACGCCCGGCGATGACTCATCAACTGAAGATGAGGCATGTGCTGAATCGGGCCGCCCGCCAATATCTTGACCGTCACGGTTTTCTGGAGATCGAGACTCCGATTTTGTCCAAAAGCACTCCGGAGGGTGCACGCGAATTCCTTGTCCCCAGCCGGCTGATCCCAAGCCACTTTTATGCTCTTTCCCAATCCCCGCAGCAATACAAGCAGCTACTAATGGTAGGAGGAGTGGAAAAGTATTTCCAACTCGCAAAATGCTTCCGTGACGAAGATCCGCGCGCCGATCGCATCACCGAGCTGACCCAGATCGATATCGAGGCGTCGTTCATCGAGGTGGCTGACATCTTTCGATTGGTTGAAGGATTGCTTCGCGACATCTTCCTGGCCACGCGAAACATCGATATCCCGGTTCCTTTTCTTCGCCTCACCTATCAAGAGGCAATGAACCGCTTCGGCAGTGACAAGCCGGATATGCGATTTGCTACTGAATTAGTAGACCTGTGTGATCTGTTTCGCGAGACGCAGTTCAAGGTTTTTCGATCCGCCCTCGACTCCGGAGGCGTCGTCAAAGCCATCATTGCTAAACGGTTTGCCGGTATTACCACCGGACAGATTGAAGAACTTACTAACCTCGCGAAATTGTCCGGCGCCAAAGGACTGGCGTTCATCAAGATCGAGAATGGAGAATGGAAATCGCCCATCGTAAAGTTTTTCTCTCCGTCGGAAAAATCCGAGCTGGAGCACCGGCTGCAAATCGAGGAAGGAGACTTGATCCTGTTTGCTGCGGATAGTTGGGAGATAGTCTGCACCGTCCTAGGACGCATCCGGCTGAAGGTTGCTGAGTTGACTGGACTTAACGCAGACTCGGACGCTCTCAGATTTTTGTGGGTCACCGATTTCCCGCTCATGGAGTTCGATGCGGCCGAAAACAAGTGGAACGCCATGCATCACCCTTTCACTCGGCCAAAGGCGGAGGATCTGCCAATGCTGGAAAGAAGAGAGTTTGGCAAAGTCCGCGCCGAAGCCTACGACGTCGTGCTCAATGGGGTGGAGATCGGTGGCGGTAGTCTGCGAATTCACGAACGAGAGTTACAGCAGAAGGTCTTTGCTGCCCTGGGGATTTCGGCTGACCAGCAAGAGCGCCTCTTCCGGCATCTGATTGAGGCGTTTTCTTTCGGGACGCCGCCGCACGGCGGAATAGCGCTCGGTATCGACCGGCTACTCATGTTGATCACCAACACGTCGAACATTCGTGACGTCATCGCTTTTCCGAAGAATAGCCGCGGCCAGGACCTAATGATGGATGCGCCCAGTACGGTATCGCCGAATCAACTTCGCGACCTGCATCTGGCGCTGAAGAAGAGCGATTAAGGCTGCCTCGATTGTCCCCGTCAGGACGACAACTGCTTTGTTCTGTTTTGCCGGCACTACGTACCGGGCTGCTTTCAACCGTCTTTGCCGCGACCGACACATCGCGCTGACAAAATGCCCTGCCCGGATAGTTTCCTATCAGTGTGCAACAAAAAGGCGGCCCTTAAGGCCGCCTGCAAACTTCATCGGAAAAGTTACCAACGCCTCTATTTGGCCGGACTGACGCTCGGTTGAGCCGCGGTATTCTCCTTCTTGATGTTCAAAAGCTCGACATCAAAAATCAAAGTTGAACCCGGAGCTATATCTTCTCCTTCACCTTCATCTCCATAAGCGAGCTCAGAAGGGATAAAAAGTTGCCACTTGGAGCCGACCGGCATCAGCTTGAGCGCTTCCGACCAGCCCTTGATCACTTCGTTCACCGGAAAACTAACCGGACCACCGTTCTTTTCGGAGCTATCAAATTCCTTTCCGTCAATGAAGGTACCCTTATAGTTTACTTCGACCGTGTCGGTGTCCTTAGGCTTGTCTCCAGCCCCATTTTTCACGACCTTGTATTGCAAGCCGTCAGGCAACGTGGTAACGCCCTGCTTCTTTCCATTGTCGTCGAGGAATTTCTTGCCGTCGGTTTTATTCTTCTCGGCAGTCGATTTCATCTCCTCTTGCTTCTTAGCCATCTCCTGTTCTTGTTTTTGGGCCAGGTTCTGCTGGAAGCCTTGCATCGTCTGAGTGAGTTCCTCTTCGGTCAAGGCAGTCGGTTTTTTGTTAAGAATGTCTAGGATTCCTTGGGTCAATGCACCCTGATTAAATTCAACCTGCAAGCGCAGAAGCGTACGGCCGATATCGGTGCCGATAGCGTAGCTAAGCTTATCCTTATCGTCCTTTAACGCCGAACTTGCAGCTCCGGGGGAACCCGCAGGGGACGGACTAGGCTTATCGTCCGCGGCGTAAGCAGCCGTCGAAACTGCGAGGACCGCAAGAATAATTCGTGTGCGTTTCATAATAAGCATTCGCCGAGCCTCAGCGCAAAGGTAGTAACCTGCAACCAGAAATTAGCTAAACTACCGGGCCACACACCCGCATCCACCGCTCGGAAATGCCCGAGGAGAAATGGAGGCCAAGGCATCGTCTCACATGTCGCCCGGCATCCCAGACGATGCACTAGTCGCTTTGGTCCATCTCCCGATCCTCGTCTTCCGGCGGTTGTTCGTCCTCGTCGCTCTTTTTCTTTTCGGCGTTCTTTACCTGATCTTTGAAGAGCACTCGGAGGAGGTCGCCAATCATTGGCGCGGCCTTGGCGCCTCCATGCGCATACTCGCCGGGAGCTCCTTCGTACAATGCCGCGTACGCAAACTGCGGGCTATCAGCCGGAGCAAAACCTGCAAACCAGGCCGCGGTTCGTTCCTTGCTTTTTGGCCCCCATTGAGCGGTTCCGGTTTTTCCCGCGACCTTTACGCCGCTTACAGCGGCAGAACCGGCCGTTCCATTCCCGCTATTCACAACGCCAAGCATACCCTGCCGCAATTCTTCGCGAGTCACCGAGCTCAGATTGAGGATATCCTTCGGGCGAGGGCTGTAGCTGTAAACCACCTCATTATTCAGCGTTTGGACCTGCCGAACGATATGGGTCTGGTATAAGGTTCCCCCATTGGCAATGGTGGCCATGGCTTGGGCCATTTGCAGAGGCGTGATCAGTATGTCCCCTTGGCCAATAGCGAAGTTAGCCAGATCACCCGATGTGAAATGGCGCCGGTAAGTTGCTTGCATGTAATCGTCAGTCGGAATACGGCCTTCGGCCTCCCCGTTCAGCAAAACTCCCGTCCGTTTGCCAAGGCCCAACCGCTGAGCCCAGGTTACCATCTTAGCGGCGCCTAACTTAAGGCCGAGTTGGTAAAACCAGGTGTTACACGACTGAGTTAACGCATCACGAAAATTCAAGTCACCGGCATCATTTCGCTTCCAATTGTGAAACACCAAGTTGCCGATCGCCAGGCCAGACGGACAGTCAAACTCATCATCCGGACTGATTGTATGGCTTTCAAAACCGGCGATACCCATGACCACCTTGAAAGTTGAACCGGCCGGATAGGCAGAGCGATAGGCGCGCGGAATAAGTGGAATGTTTGGATCGCTGTTTAGTCTCTGAAACTTTTGCTCGGAGATGCTCGGTACGAAATCGTTGGGATCGATCATTGGCCAAGAGGCGAGAGCCAGAATTTCACCGGTGTGCGGATCGATCACCACCATTGCTCCTTTTTTGCAACGTTTCTTCAGAATCTGTTCCGCTAATCGTTGAATCTCCGCATCCAGGGTCGTTACTACGTTGTATCCGGGCTGTGGCGGAGACGCGATACGCTGTCCAGTGAGCTTTCCATCTTTGTCGAATACCAGGTTCAACTCCCCCGCTTTGCCTCTGAGCTGATCGTCAAAACTTTGTTCCAGACCTTCCCGGCCCTCGCTGTCGGGCCACAGCAGATCATTGTTCTGCAATGCCTTGGTCTGACTGCCGCTCGTACGGCCGGTGTACCCGACTATGTGTCCGGCGAGCGATCCCTGAGGATAGGTCCGGATATAAATCGCTCTCAGGGTGAGACCCGAAGGCAGATGACCCTTGATCTTCTCCACTTCGTTGGCCGGCAAGTCCGTCGCGATATCGAACGGGATCAATCCACGATTACGATAGTGTTGAATTACCGAGTCGGCCGTATAATTAAGCGGCCGCTGGGTGAGGCTCTTCGCCAGATTCGCCTCTCTTCCGGCAAAGTCGACAATCTGTTGATCGGTAAACTCCAAAGGGGTCGGGAAGACAATACCGAGATTGTAGCTGACCCGGGTTTGCGCAAGCGGCAATCCATTCCGGTCGGTGATGAGCCCGCGCGGCGCCGGAATAGTCAACAAGTAAGCAGCTGCCTGCCGCTGTGTTTCCCAACTTGGCTTTATCACGGAAGAGGCGCTCGGGCTGGGCGCCGGTTCTTGCGCTGCGGATACGGAAGCAAGGCTTATGAACAAAGCCCAGAGGGTCGGTCGGGGCATCATGAAGCGACTAAGACAACACCGGTCCCGGCTTCATGCAAATCTTTTCAACAGCCCGTCGGTTGTGAAGTTGAGCGGAAGGGGACCTACTGTATTACGTGGGCGATAAGCGGGCCGCGTCGACGGGCTGCTGGGAGGGCCAGCAACTTTCCGTATCAGATAACGAGCTTACCTTCAGCCCAGCCTGCGAATCCAGCAGACTGCTAGCGATTCAAGAAACGCAAGATCGTCTCCGCTAATTTGTCGCTGATTCCAGCGATACTCGATATTTCGTCGACCGACGCTTTGCGCAGACGCTCGACCGAACCGAATTTTTTCAGCAGAGCCTGTTTCCGGTTTTCACTGATGCCGGGACAGTCATCGAGGACGCTCTCGGCTATCCGTTTTTTCAGCAACAGTTGATGGTAGCTGTTCGCAAAACGATGCGCTTCATCTCGGATTCTCTGGAGCAGCCTCAACGCCCCAGAATCTTCCGGTAGCGACAGCGGGAGCGGTCGCCCCGGGCGATAGATCTCCTCAAACTCTTTGGCCAGGCCGATGATCGGAACGCTGGCTAGTCCAAGCCGTTGCAGCTCGCGGCAAGCCGAGCTGAGTTGACCCTTACCACCATCGACGATGATCAAATCCGGTAATCGAACCAAGCGTTCCGGGCGAATCTGTTCTACTCTTTGCATCGCCTCATGTGCCGGTTCCTGGTTGAATTCCGCCAGCTCAGGAGCGATTTCTCTGCCTTCTAATAATACTCTCCAATACCGCCGGCGTACCACCTCAGCCATACTGGCAAAATCATCCTGACCGGAAACGGTTCGGATACGGTATCGGCGATAGTTCGCCTTATCCGGCACGCCATTGCGGAAGCTGACCATGGAGGCGACGATGTGCGTGGTTGAGATATTAGAAATATCGAAACACTCCATTACAGTGGGCGGACTTGGTAGGAGCAGCGCATCGGCCAGGGTCGCAAGATCTGCTTCCGGATCAATGGTCGAAGGCAGCGAGCCGCGGGTGAACCGCCGCGCGGGCCGGGTCGTTCTCCGGAGATCGTCAAGCATGTTTCGAATTTCCGCCGCTCGCTCAAAGTCGAGTTTCTCTGCCGCTTTCCTCATTTCCGCTTCGAGCTGTTTGAGCAACTCCTGGTTTTGGCCTTCCAGGAAGTCACAAGCTTGCGTTACCCGCACTCGGTATTCATCCAGAGAGATTTTTCGAATGCAAGGCGCGGAGCAGTTCTTGATAATGTGGTCGAGACAGCGGCGATAATCAGTCTCGCCCGGTTCAAATACTCGACAGGAACGGATTCCAAAACGTTTACGCATCCAGCCCAGAGTGGAACGAAGAGCGCCGGCGTGGGCAAACGGACCAAAGTAGCGACACCCATCCTCTTTCTTCAGTCGTGTCAGTTGGAAGCGAGGAATCGGATCGCTGAGATTTACCTTTACCAACAGAAATCGCTTGTCGTCACGAAAACTAATGTTGTACTTGGGCCGAAACTCTTTGATCAATTTGCCCTCGAGCAAGAGTGCTTCCGGTTCGCTCCGTACCTCGTGGATCTCAAAATCCCAAACGCTGTCGAGCAAAGCCCGGGTCTTGAGATCGGCCGTCATTTTGCGCGACGGCATAAAATATTGGCTGAGGCGCTTCCGCAGATCACGCGCCTTGCCAACATAGATCACGCGCTTCAGCCGGTCCTTCATGAGATAGACACCCGGCTTGTGCGGCACATCCCGGAGCTTGAGGTTTATGTCCGGCTTCTCCTGAAGAAAGACCGATTCCATCGTTGGCAAAAATAACCTGTCCAAGCCTTAAAGTCTAAACCAACGCCAATGGGCACGTTTGCATCGTTCGGCGGCCGACCCGATCCGGTTTGCACTTCGTCTGTTCGTGCGTTTTAATAGTCGCGGTCGAAAATGAATTGGCTTGTCTTTCTGTCTCCACCATTTCTCGCTCAGGAAGCGCAGGCGAGTCCGAACCCAGGTGCCACTCAGGAAACAGTTTTGAAGCTTTTGCAGGCCGGCGGTTGGGTGATGGTCCCGCTGGTGCTGGCTTCAGTCCTCACCCTGGCTCTGATTCTTGCCTGCATGATTAGTTTGCGCCGGAGCAGCGTCGTTACACGCAGGTTTATGGAAACCGCGGAAGCGCTTCTCAGAAAAAGAGATTATCTTGGGTTGATCGCCGTCTCGAATCGGCACTCGAGCGCGATTGCCCGGATCACCTCGCGGACACTTGATTTCACCACCAAACATCCCTCCGCTTCTCCTGCGGCCATCCGCGACGTCGCTGAGACCGAAGGCGGACGAGTCGCCAGCAGCCTCAATCAACGAATTATCTATTTGGCAGATATCGCTACACTCTCTCCGATGCTGGGTCTGCTGGGGACGGTGGTTGGGATCATCAACTCGTTCGGTGTTTTGGCCAGTAATACGACTCAGCCGCGACAAATGCTGCTGGCCGGTGGCGTGGCCCAAGCGCTCGTGACGACTGCCGCCGGCCTGATCATCGGTATCGCGGCGATGGCTTTCTATTCTTTGTTTCGAGGAAGGGTCTCTTCGATGATTTCCGATTTAGAAGCCGCCACTACTCACATCCTCAACATCATCAGTTCGCAACGTGCCCGCCGGAATGAACCTTCGGGCGTTTTGGAAAATGATGATCTTTGAGTCCGATGAAATTTCGTCGTCAGGCTGAACCACCCCAGGCTTTCGGTTTCATGATCGCTCCGATGATCGACATTCTGTTGGTCGTCCTGGTGTTCTTTATCGTTACCTGGAATTTCGCGCTGGCCGAAAACGAACTGGACGTCCGGGTCCCAAGTGCTGCGAAAGCGAACGAGCCACAACCGTACGTCGGACAGGTCGTCATCAACGTGAAGTCCGATGGCTCGATCGTCGTAAATCGGCAGACCAAGACCGGGCCGGAGCTGTTGGAGCAACTGAAAAAGCTTTCGCAGCTTTATCCCGATCAGGCCGTCATCGTCCGTGGGGACGAGGCGGTAGACTATAAACACATCGTCGAAGTGCTGGATATTTGTAGGCAGGCGGATATTTGGAATGTAGCCTTTGCGACGGGAAAGCCCGAGCAATGAAGACTCGCTCTCCTATAGTGTGCGCTCTATTCATGGGCGCTTTAGCGACTTCGTTCGCGCAGGAAGTCCGGCGCGCCATCCCGGCCACGCCGACCCCTAATCCGTTCAATGCTCCCCGGGCATTACCAGTCAGTCCGGCTACTCCACAACCAACACTGAGTCAGCAATCCATCTTAAATCAGAGGATTCCGACACAACCATCGGCAGAGAGCAAGCGGGATACAACCTCATCGGGAAGCGCGGCTGAACCGGACGACAACACCAAGAGCCGAGTGGCCGGCGATGAAATTCGCCTGGCTCCCAACGGCGCTGGGGACGAACAGAACGCGTCGGATCCGGCCAAGGCCCAACTCGCCATCGCCGACGGGCTTTATCTGCGTAAGCTCTACGATCTGGCAGCGCCCGAATATGAAAAATATCTGGGTCAATATCCCAACGACGGGTCTCGACCGTCTGCCATGTATCGGTTAGCCGATTGCTATTCGAAATTGGGGCAGGACGTTCCCGCAATAAGCACTTATCGAATGCTGATTTCGGAAGTTGGGACCGGAGAATTCGTCGGAAGCGCCGCTTTTCGCCTCGCCTCCCGCGCCTTTGACCAGAAGGAGTTCCAAACCGCCGCTTCGTTTTACGCAAAAGCCTACGAAAATGCGAAATCGCCGGAGATAAAGATTACTGCTCGTTATTATCAGGGAAAGTGTTTGGAACTGACGAACAGAAAAAACGACGCCAAGACCGCGTACGAGGAGGTGGCCCGCACCAAAGAGAATAATCCCTATCGTGACGCCGCGCGTCTCTCCGTTGCGTACTTTGCCCTCGAGGGTAACCAGAAGGAGCAAGCTTTCAACCTCTTTGAAAATCTGGCCGGCGATGCAGCCAAGCCGGTCGTCAAAGCGGAAGCGATGACCCGAGCCGGAATTCTGGCGGAGGATCTGAAGAAGCGGGACCGGGCGGAACAATTATTCAAATCCACCATCGCTCTCAACGCGGAAGGCAAATGGAAGCAGATCGCACAGCTCGAACTGATGAAGCTGGAGTATGATAGCGACAAGTTTTCTCAGATTCTTGATTCGTACGCGAAGAACCTCAACGCCTTGGGAGATGAGACCAAGCCGGGTGTTTTGTTGATCGTGGCGAACTCATACCGCCAGTTGGGCAAACACCAGAAAGCGCTCGAGATCTATAATCAGCTGGTTCGCCAATATTCCGCGACTCCTGAAGCGACCGATGCACGCTATCAGCGACTACTGTCGCTCGACCAGCTCCGCGACCCGAGTCTGACAAAAGAAGTCGACACTTATCTCGCCACCGGCCCCACTCGAGATCGCGCCGACAAGGCCAAATTGCTGAAGGCGCAGGCGCTGGTTCAACAGAATGATTTCGCCTTGGCGGCGAAGCTTTACATGGAGCTGGTTAACTCTTCATTGCCCGACGCTTACAAAGCCGACTGTTACTATGCAGCCGGCTACGCCTTCAGCCAAATTCAGGATAAGGAGCGGTCGATCCAGGCTTTTTCCGGGCTGATCGATCATTTCCCGAATTACAAGAACGTCTCAAAAGCGTTGTTAAAACGAGCGCTGCTTTACCAGGAAACCAAAAACTACAATGCGGCGCTGAAAGATTTCTCGACCATCATTCAAGGCTACGGCAATTCAGAAGAACGGGAGACGGCTTTGGTCCAGAAAGCTCTGACCCTGGGGCAACAGGGCGACTACGCAGCAATGAATGATACTTTTCAGGGATTGCTGAAAGAGTTTCCCAACAGCCCTGCCTCCGCTCAAGCTAGCTACTGGATTGGTTGGACTGCGTTTGACCAAAAACGGTACGCCGACGCGGTCGCCCCTCTGATTGACGCGCGCAAACGCAATCCAACCGAATACGACGAGAAGGTCACCCTGCGGCTAGTCTATTGTTATCAGACATTGAATCGACCCGCCGATGCCGCCAGAGAGGTCGACAATTTCGTTAAGAATGACCCCAAAAGGGTCTCATTGGTGGCGGATGCATGTCGTTGGTTAGGCGGAGTCTTCTATGACGCCAAACAGTACGATGGAGCAGCCAAGTACCTTGGTCTCATCGCAAAGAATTTGGACAAGACGGCTTTTGACAAGGTCGTTTGGCTGACGCTGGCAAATTCACAGAATCAGTTGCAGGCTTTCGCGGAAGCGATTCCCGCCGCGAAAACCTACTTAGAACAGGCCACCGACCCAATCGATCGGGCACGCGGCTTTATTGCCCTGTCTTCGGCAGAGCTTGGAGCGAAACAATTCGATGACGCAACCGGCGCGGCGGAACAGGCATTGACTCTGCAGCCAGAAGGGCGCCTCAACGCCGAAGCACGCATGTGCGTCGGGGAGATCGAGTTTGCTCGAGGCAATTACGAGAACGCCGCCAAATCGTATCTCAGCGTCGCTGTCTTGTACGAGGACCCAGAGGTGACTCCAAGAGCTCTGGAAAAGGCTTACCACGCTTTCCAGCAGGCCGGCAACCAGGATCAGGCGACCAAGACGTTGTCGGAATTAAAAGCACGTTTTCCTAACTACCTGGCGAAGACGCCGGCTGCCGGGTAGATCGTGTAGGTCGTATCGACTACGCAGGTGGTATAGTCCTATCAAACCGCCACGTCGTTCTTGTGCGCACGCCTGACCCGGCTAACTTGAACTAGCCTCGAACACACCAACCGGTGCGTCGGGATGGTCGGACCGAGCCGTAGATCATGACTTTTGCCACGCTGTTGAAAAAACCTTCCCGTCCAATAAGCCGGGTTCTCGCCGAGTTTTCCCGCCGCTTGGAACCGGTCGACGATGCCGGTCTATCCGATATGGCTCGGCAATCCCAGCTGGTCAGCCGGCGTTTTTTCGGCCGGACAATGCGCCTCTTCGCGCCCCTTTACTTCTCGAACGAATGTATCAACAATTGCGCGTACTGCGGATTTTCGCGGGATAATCGAATTCTCCGCGTCACCCTTACTCTCGATCAAGTGGAGCAAGAGGCCCGCTATTTGGCCGAACGCGGTTTTCGCAGTTTGCTGTTGGTATCCGGTGAGCATCCAAAGTTTATCCCAAATCGCTACGTGGAAGAAGTTGTTCAGCGGGTCAGCCGGATTGTACCATCGATTGGGCTCGAGATCGCGCCGCTCGAGACCGAAGACTATCGGCCTTTGGTTCGAGCCGGGGCCGAAGCACTTGTCGTCTATCAGGAGACTTACGATCGCGAGGTATACGCATCGCTGCACACCGCTGGACCGAAACGTGATTTCGATTGGCGCATCGAATGTCCTGAACGCGGATATGATGCCGGGTTTCGCCGCCTTGGCATTGGCGCACTGTTTGGATTGTCGGATTGGAGGGAAGAAGCGGTCAGACTTGCCGAGCATGTGGAGTATCTGCTGCGCCGCTGCTGGCGAGCTCAGATTACTATCGCGCTGCCCCGGTTACGACCGGCTGCCGGCGGGTTCACACCCGAGGTAAAACTGTTCGATCGCGATCTGATACAACTTCTTTGTGCGTTCCGAATCAGTTTTCCGCAGATCGGAATCGTCTTGAGCACGAGAGAACCGGCGGCACTGCGCGATCTACTGATGACTCTCGGAGTTACCACGATGAGCGCCGGCAGCTGCACCGCTCCCGGCGGTTACACCGGACAGGGACAAACTGCTCTCCACTACACCGTGCGTGGAAAGTTCAGCGAAACTGAGAGTTGCTGCGGCAACGCGGAACCGCAGTTCGCCATCGATGATCATCGTACTCCAATTCAGGTAGCGGAGGCGATCTCTCGGATCGGTCTGGAACCGGTTTGGAAGGATTGGGACGCCGCTATTGTCAAAAAATGAAAGTTTGTATTAACGGCAGTTTGAAAGAGATCGACTCGGTCCGGACCGTCGCCGAACTGCTCGACCAGTTGCATATTCCCGCCCGCTCAGCTTTGATTGAACAAAACGGAAACGTGATCGGGCGGCATGAATTTCAGACTGCTGCAGTGACTGAAGGAGATGCGATCGAAATAGTCCAGATGGTAGCCGGCGGTTAGGGACGCCAGCGGGGGAATCGTGACTAGTGATTGGTGACTGGTGATTGCTAGGGCGGTCCCGCGTCCGCGGGACCGCCCTAGCAATCACCAGTCACGATTCCCCGCTTCTCGGCGTTCCCGGCGTTTCTTCGATGGACTCCGGTACTCCTTGCGATTTATCCTCCCTCGATCGACGCACCGTTCAAACTATGCCGCGCATCGCTCCAGAGACGATCGAGCAGGTTACCGCCGCTCTGAATATCGTTGATGTAATTGGCAGTTATTTTCCACTTCGAAGGGCCGGGACGGAATTTCGCGCTCTCTGTCCGTTTCATCAGGAAAAGACGCCGTCGTTTTATGTGAACCCGGGTAAGCAGACGTTCTACTGTTTTGGGTGCCAGCGCGGGGGGTCGGTGATTCAGTTCGTTCAAGAGTATGAGCATGTCGACTTTCCGGAGGCGGTTCGGCGCTTGGCAACCCGGGCAGGGATAGCAATTCAGGAGGCGGAACTGAGTCCCGAGGAAGAAGAAAAGCAGACTCTAAGAAAACGCTTATTACGATTGCATTTCGAAGCGGCCAACTGGTTCCATCGCAACCTCTTAAGGACGAGAGCGGCGGAGGCCGCCCGCGCCTATCTCAGCCAGCGCGGGCTTAATATCGAAACGGCCAAGCGTTGGCAAATTGGCTATGCTCCGGATTCGTGGACCGCATTCACCGAATGGGGACAACAAAGCGGCTTTTCCCGGGAGGAGCTCATCCTGAGCGGGCTGGTGAAGCCCAAAGATGAAAACAATTCGCGTTCGAAATGCTATGACCGCTTTCGCCACCGCCTGATGTTTCCGATCACCAACGATCTGGGTGAGGTCATCGCCTTCAGCGGCCGGCAGATCGACCCGAATGCGACCGGGGGCAAATATGTAAATTCGCCGGAGTCGACGCTGTTTTCGAAAGGGAGTATTTTGTTTGGTCTCTCCCAGTCAAAGCGGGCCATTGCGCGGTCGCGCCAAGCGATCGTGTTAGAGGGCCAAATCGACTTGATCACTAGTTTTGAGGCTGGAGTTGAGAACGTCGTTGCACCACAAGGAACCGCGCTCACCGAGCGTCACGCTGCTCTATTGAAGCGGTTTGCCGAAGAAATTGTTCTCTTCTTCGATGCAGACGCCGCTGGAGAGCGAGCAGCCGAGCGAGCGCTGGAGATCCTTTACGGCGCCGGGTTGCAAGTCAGAATTGGTGTATTGCCGGCGGGCGAAGACCCTGATTCCCTCATTCGCAAAGGCGGAGTGGAAACTTTTTGCGGACTCATCGCTGACGCGAAGGACTTTTTTGATTTTGAGATTGAACGGGGACTTCGAGGCGACGGGAGCCAGTCAGTTGCGCGTCGGGTGGCACTGGCTCGACGTGTCGCGCAATTTGCAGGATTAGTCCCTGATCCGGTCGTTCGCGATACAATGATGATGCGACTTGCTCAACGCCTCAAGCTTCCACGTGAATCGCTCGATCAAGTCGGAGCACAATACCGCAGAAGCTCATCCGGCCGCGATCCCGAGTTTGATCTCGAAACAAAGAAAGTCGGCCTTCCGGAAGAGAAAGTTGCTGCACTTTGCCACGGCGCACTAACCGAGAAGAAGCTGCTGCAGTGGATTCGCGAACAGCCCTGGGGAGCCATTCTCGAGCCGATCAGCGGAACTGAGCTGCTGCAAAAGGTCTTAGGCTCAACCGTACAGCCGGAGATTCCGAACTCGATGGCCAACTTTCTGGCCGGTCTGGGAAAAGCGGAGGTTGCCGCCCTGTCTCAAATCCTGAAGCGAAGGCCGATTGATGCATCGGTTTGCGCAGAGTATTGGACAAAGCTCGCATTCGGAGAGTTGCAATCTCGCAGGCTACGCCTGGTCGGAGTGCTTAGATTGAGCGAAGACTCGGCGGATAAAGATTTTGCTAAATCGGTCGAATTGAGAGAAGTGGATGATCTCGAAAGTCTCATTAGTCACGCCGAGAGAGAATGGAAATATGCTCAGACCGAACGAATCCCCGGGCAA
>DASTDH010000143.1:0-8977 GCA_035710445.1 Chthoniobacterales bacterium | reverse complement strand
GCTCTTGCTTCGTTTAAGATCGCATAGGCAATATGAGGTTGTGAGACGACACCGGGGGGTTGTTATTGCAACACACACGCATCCTTTGGATTGCGACGCTCGCCGTGGCAACAGCCATTGCGCTGCCCAAGGGCGCTCTAGCCGAATTCCAAATCCAGGAAGCGGGCATCGAGAAAGGCGAGACCGAATTCGAATATCGAGGCGCCTATCATTGGGGAGTGCCCGAAGTTACCCAAAATAACGAGAATGCAAACGACCTCGTCCAGAGCCATGAGTTCGAACTGCAACATAGCTTCACCAATTGGTTCCTTTTGCAATTAACCGTCAGTTTGGAGCAGCCTCTGCACGAGGATTTAGAGGCCAGCAGCGTGGAGTTCGAACCCGAGTTCGCCTTGATCAAGCGAAAGGGTAACGGCATCGCTCTGTCCTTCCAGGGTGGCTATGCGAAATCCACTAATGGTGAACCCGACACATTCGGCTTTGGACCCATCGTGGAACTAGCGAACAAAAACCTGTTGATCACGCTCAATCCCCTTTTCACCGGCCAAGCCGGCCCAAACCGGGAGACAGATGGTCTTGGTTTCGAATATGGCTGGCGCGCTGAATACGATTTCGCCAAGCATTGGGGCATCGGCGTCGAAATGTTCGGCGAGATCGAGGACCTTTCCCATGCGGGCTCGTTCAACCAGCAGAACCACAGCATCGGCCCGACCCTGTTCTGGAAGCCCGGAGAGAAGGAAGAGGAGGGTGATGAGGAGGAGGCCAAGGGAGATAAGGACAATGATAAGGCGTCCGGCCCTTCAGAGATGCAATTATCGTTCAATATTGGCTTGCAATTCGGTCTGACGGACGCGACGTCCGACACGGCGCTAAAATTCCAGGGATCGCTTTCGTTCTAGACGCAGAAAAGCATCAGTTTCCTCATCAGGGATGATGCCCGGGGCGTCTGCGGTCCAGATCGGTTCGTATCCGGTATAGGTGGTCGCGATGCGGGTCTTACGCCTTTGGCCCGATCCTACTTAGACTTCGCCACGACAATGGTGGCATCGCTGTTCTCGGAGAACCACGAGGACACGGCCGGCAATGCAGCCTCCGCTCTCGAGGCGCCGGGTTGATGATAACGAGCACACGGAGGGACTTGCTCATGCGAGAGGGACTGCGTTCTTTTGAGAAGCTGGTATGGCCAAATCGAAACAAAATCCCGTGACACGAGCGAACAAAACTACGCCAAGCCCGCGGTCAGGACTCGTCGGCAGACCCGAGATTCGGATTTTGATCTCGCTATTCGTCATTGCCGGCTTGGTTCTAACATTCGGGCATATCGCGGAGGAGGTTATCGAAGGCGACTCCGCCAAGTTCGATCAGACAGTCATTCTCCTCTTTCGCCACGCCAACGATCGTCGAATCCGATTGGACCGCCATGGATGGAGGAGATGGCCCGCGACATCACAGCTTTGGGCAGCTACGCAGTGCTTATCATCATCACCGGCGCTGTGGTTCTCTATCTTCTGTTCGCACAGCGGCGCGCCGCCGCGCTTTGGATCTCACTCGCGCTCTTAGGAGGCGTCCTGCTGAGCAACTTGCTGAAACTAGCCTATGAGCGTCCCCGACCCGATTTTGTATCTCATGCGGCGCGCGTGTTCACCTCGAGCTTCCCCAGCGGACATGCAACACTTTCGGCGATCACCTATCTGACGCTGGGCGCTCTTCTCGCCGGCCTGCATGAGTCCTTTGGGTTTAAGGTCTATTTTTTGGGTCTCGCGGTTGTGCTCACGATCGCGATCGGCGTCAGCCGAATCTATCTTGGCGTTCACTATCCAACGGACGTACTCGCCGGCTGGTGTATTGGTGCCGCCTGGGCAGGGCTTTGCTGGAGTGTCTTCACTTGGCTCCAGCATCGGGGCCGCGTCGAACGTAATAGCTGAGAACGCGTCTATTGAGTTCTCGCGCAATATGCGTGCGCCGTATCGGCCTACCCATTAGGGCTGTTCGAGCGTCGGCCAAAAGGTCCGCGGCCGGCGCGTAGTGGACCCCTTGGCACTTGTTTTTGATGTCACCCCGTCGAACCAAATAGCATCATTTCGGGTAGCCGACGAAGTAAGCTCCGATGATCGCACCAGACGCGTCCTTAATCGGCTCATATCCAGCATCGTAAGTTTTGCTGAAGACCTTCACATCGCCGTAGTACGGCTCACCATTGTTGAGCTTCGCAATGGCGGGGCTATTTGTGTCCAAGGCGGTTCCGACCGCGCTGGTGCCGTCCTCCTTTTGACCGTGGTGGCAACGCGCACATACTGATCGCCATTCTTGGCAAACAGTGTGGCGGCGCCACCGTGCTTCTTCACCACAGCATCGACCAGCTCAGCTGATACCTTACTCTTGCCGAAGTGAAGTTCGTTGCTCTGAACCGCAGGTGCTCCTAGTTTGCCGGTCTCAGCCTTCAAGGCTGCCATCGAATTTTTGACCTTATCGGCCTGAGCAGATCCAAGGTTAGGTATCAGAACAACGAAGCATGCAAGGGTAAGAATGAAAGCAACAAGGTTGTTTCTAAACACAAGGTTGTTCCTCCTCCCATGGAGTGCGCAATTCCACTCACACCTGTTCGGCGATGAGCAGTGGATTCTAGCCCCACTTAAGGTCCTCGAAGAAAGATAATGGGAAGAGAGGCGCGTGAGTTAGCATGCAAGGGTGCTACTTTTGCCTGCCCTCGCTCGAGTTGGCTAGGCCTGTCATCTGGACCTTGAGCGATTCCTGATCGACACAATCAAAAGGGTTGGCCCTTCCAGACCGATGAATTTGCCTCAGCCGACGGAGTACGACCAAACCTCATCCGCGGAAATCCCGATGCCGGTCCCGCCCATGATTACGACTTCCATTTCTGGTATCCAAGGAACGAGGTCCCCAGAGAGAAGACTCGGATATGAAGGCAATAACGATTTTCTTTGCATCTTTGATGCTGGTGACGACGCCTGACCTCAGCAGGGCGAGTTCGGCTCAGGAGATCAATGATGCCGCTAATGCAACTTTGCATAGGTTCGTGGAGCAAAATCCGAGTGCGGAAGAACTGGGAAGAAAGGCTCCTGGAGTCCTCGTGTTCCCCTCCGTGATCAAGGCGGGGATGCTTCTGGGGGGTCAATACGGAGAAGGCGTTCTCATCGCCCACGGTAATGCTGCCGGCTATTACAACATCATCTCGGCCTCATTAGGTTTTCAGCTTGGCGTTCAATCTCTATCTATCATCATCGTGTTCATGACCGAGCAATCGTTGGCTGATTTCCAAAACGCTTACGGATGGAAGGTCGGAATCGATGGCTCAATCGTGGTTGTCACACTTGGTGCCGGCGGATCGATCGACACCCACAGCCTAACGAGCCCCATCATCGCCTTCGTCACCGATCAGGAAGGCCTGATGTATAGCCTCAGTCTAGAGGGCTCGAAAATCAGTCGGATTGAAAGATGATGGTCGTCACTTTGGTAGAGAACTCCCTTATTAACGAACGCTGGCGCGCCTGCTACCTCACGAAGCCCTTTAACGATGATGAATTGCTAAGTTATCTCAGGATTCTGGTCCCTGATTCGTCCGAGGTGACAGACAAGGGTCCCAAGCGCCAAAGTCGAATTGACATGGCAACGAGCATGAGGTTGACCAAGCCAGTTGCTTAGTCTCGCCGCTCATAAGCAATTCCCAACGCAGCCGCGACAGCCAATCCTGCAACTCCCAACAAGAGCTTATCGCGAAAACCTTCGTCGCCAGTAACCCGGTCGAATTGCGATCTTGCGTACGCCGCGGCTTCACGCCCGTTTCCAATCCTCTCGGCTGCTACCTCGGTCGCTGAGGCAGCTAGCCTCTCGATAGCGTCCCCCGCAGACTTTGCATAAATACCAGCTTGTTCTCGAGCCGCGACCGCGGTTTCCGCGGCGTACTCCTTTACAGTTTCTACTGCCTCACCAACCTGCTCCCCGAAGCGCTGTTGCGCCGCCGTCAAATAATCCTCCTCGTCAACAGCGATCGGAGTTGTTCGCCAAAGGCTAAGCACGCCTGCGCCGACGAGCGCCGTTGCAATTGGTGGGTGCTTTAATAGCCTCCAAGCGAGACCCGCTCCGATAGCCAAAGCAGCGCTGGGATTGGCGGCAGCTCGCGCCTTCAGATCGGCACCCATGCGTTGAACAACAGATTGCGCTTCGGATTTCAATCCCGCCGTGAACTTCCGATATGTTTGTGGCGAGCGCAGAAACGCTAAGTCTCTTGCGAGCTTGGCTCGAGCCTCCGCAACTTCAAACTCCAATTTGGATATGTTGTCGGTCACCTGCGCCCTCCGCTCGGCGTCGTCCCGGGAGACCTGCCGGTCGAACCACTGCCTTTATTGGAGTGCTCTCGCCCAGTTCCTGACTGGACCCGAGGGGCTTCCGTTTGCGATCCAGCGTGCGCACCAGGTCGCGTCTTCTGCGAGGCTTGGCCCGAACTTGGTTGCTCACCAGTAAGCGCCGAACTGAAGCTCTCGCCCACTTGGCGAGCCGCTTCCTTAAGCCCCTCGCTGGTCAGTCCTCGTTCTTCCGCGACTTCGCTGAGCCTTTCACCCGCTTGCATTCCGGCTTGTTTAAGCTGTTCGCCTGCGCTTCCGACCGCGGACCTTAAGCGTTCTCCCACTCCGCCCAGCGTTCGCTTCTCAATTCGCGTCGGGGGAAAGGCTGCCGCAATCGCAACGCCGGCAACGACGCCTGCCAGGGCGACTGCCCAGGGTTGCTCGCGAACGACATAATCTGCCTTATCGAGAGCCTGGTCGGCCACTCGCCTGGTTCGTTCCGCCGCAAGCCGTGAGGTTTCATCCGCGTACTCCGCCGCCGCAGACGCATAAGAGCGCGCTGTCTCGGACACCCTGTCGGTCGCCTCAGAAACGTATTCTCCTGCTCGTCGAGCCGCTTCCGCGACACGTCCTCCAGGCATGCTGTTTTCACCGTGGCCGCCATTTTGACGGTCACTACGGCTCGTCGGGAAAGCTTCAGTGTAATCGCGCCTCGGCGATTTGCCGCGGCCACTCCGCATCAGCAGGGCACACCCAGCGGCTAAAAGGAGCAGACCTTCCGGATTGCGCGTCATCGCGCCCATTATCCACTCAGCCCCGCCCTCTCTCGTTCCATAGCTCGTCATGTTAGCTGCTCCTTAGCTGTCTCGATATCTTGCCTGACTTGATTCATGGTCCTTGCGGGGGCGATCTTGGCCCTGGCTTCACTACGGCCAGCGTAATAGGCAAGAACCGCTATCAGTGCGACTCCTGCAGCCACGATTAAGAATGCGAGATGCAAGCTGACTCCGAACGTGACGATCCACGCGACCAACGCACCCAGAATGAGGACAAGAGCAAGCAGGCCAAGCAGGCCGGCTATGCCGAGCCAAATGCCGCCGCGGACCTTTGTGGAAATATTCGAAGAGAGCTCGGCACGTGCCAGCCGCAACTCTTTTTGAAATAGCTCCGCCAAGTCGCTTACGACGTCAGACAACGCTTCCGGCAAACTTGGTTGGTTGAGCCGCTCATGAGCCATAGAAGTCCTCGCCGCGTAGACTGCTACCCGGCCTGTCTGCCGCGCTTTGCGACATCGAAGCGCGTGAACTGCTCTTGAGAGTGCGCAACGCAAAGAAGCCGGCTAGCGCGGCGACGCCAAACACAACTGCAGGCTGACGACGAGTGAATTCAGAGGCAGCCTGGTAGATGTCGCTGACTGATTGGTCCTCCAGAGTGTGCGAGTACTCTTCGAGACGATCAGCCGCTCCGCGCACGAGGCCCGCTATTTGCGGGGCATCGCTGTCGAGCTCCTCGGCCGCCCGCCTTACCGAGTTGGCTACGTTGGTCATCATCCTAGCACCTTTGACGACCTGTTCGTCCAAGACGCCTTGGACCTGCGAGGTCAGCGTCGACGCAGCCTCGGTTGCTTTCTGCGCATACCGAGACGTGCCAGTGCTTGAGGCGGGCGTATTTTTCTCGCCGGCTTCTGTATTTGGTGTTGTTCGGCGGCCGCGGGCGGTGCCGGATCCTTGATTGAAATTCTGATTGGCCACGTCATTCCTCCAGTTTCAGCGCTCAACGAGGAGCTAATCCCGGAGTTCCTTTTGCGAAGCCTCTGAGCGAAATTTTCTTCTTGGAGGGTCTCGGTCGCCGAGGGCGTGGCACTTGTGACGCAGCTACTTCACTGCTTCCGCTTTCCTGTTTGGAACGGGCTGCGTTTCCGAGGCATTGAGGCCGCATTCCCAGTTCCGATGTGAGGGTGGTCCCTCCGATACGTGAGACTACAGATGGTCTGCCTTCTGAGGGCCTGCATGCGCTTTGGATGGCGCTGGATGCCTAAGAGAGCGATGGTTTGCCGCAGCATGGCTCACCAAAAAAGACCGCAATCGTGGTCGCTTTGTAGCCAAATCGAGATCTCTCGGGGGGAACCGAAAGTGTCAAGTTTAGGTCGTCGGAATGCTGGCTTTTTTGGAAGCGACAAACACTCTTCCCCGCTGGGTTCGCATTGCGATAACGGGCTTCGCCATCGCCGCGGCCTATTTTTTTCAGATTCCCATCGAGACCGAGGTGCCGGGTGAGCCATTTCTGCTCTTCTTCGCGATCACGGTTGGCTGCACCGTGTTATTCGGCCGCCCCATCGGATTTTTCGCGGTAGGCCTTAGTTCGTTACTGTCGCTGCATTTCTTCGATCCGGGCGGCTCGATATACATCTATCACGCAGCAGATCTCATTAAGGTCGAATTATACGCGCTTTTCTCTGTTGGGGCGGTCCTGATAATCGCCGGCCTGAGCAACGCCGCACTCGCGACGAGCCGCACGAATCTATCGCTTGCCGCTCTTGAAAAACAAAAGTCGGTGTTGCTCTCTGAGCTCGTTCATCGCGTGGCGAACAATTTTGCCACGGTCGCAGCGCTCCTGAGGCAAAAATCAATCTTGGTTGTGGACCCCCAGGCGAAGTCTGCCCTTGAAGACGCAATCGAGCAGGTGAGCGTCATGACGCGCATTCACGGTCGGCTCTGCGCCGGCAATAACGCTGGGTCCTTTGACACTCGGGCTTTCATGCAAGAGTTGTGTGATGACATAAGATTGTCCGTAATCTCGGTGCGTCCAATCTCAATCGAGTGCGCGGCCGTCAGTCACTGTCTTCCCATGGCCGATGCCGTGCCGCTCGGACTCATCGTCAACGAGCTTCTGATCAATGCGATCAAATACGCCTTTCCCAATGACCGCCCGGGTATCATCAGAGCCAGACTCGATAAATGCGGCGCTCAATTATGCCTGTCGGTGGAAGATAATGGTGTGGGCATCCAGAACGCGGTGCAAGGAACCGGTGTTGGACTTAAGCTCGTGCGTGCGCTTGCTCAGCAGCTCGGCGCTTCCTTCGAAATCAAGTCTGGCACGCGCGGAACGCTAATTTCGATCACTTTTGACGCTGCGACTCGGCCACCCGCCAGCGCCACGATGCTTGCGGCCAGAAGCAAATCTCAGATAGGCGCCGGATTGGCACGGCCCAGCGCGTCCATGATGAATTGAGGATGTCCGTTGTTCCGGTCGATTGATGCGGGACGGTAAGTGTTACTCGTTCCGCGGCGGCTACGCTTTATCGAATTCAAAGCACAGCCCGGGCGCGCCGCACGGATTGTCGCCGGGCGCGTCAGGCGGCTCCGCCAGCGCTAGCATCCGAAATCCAACTTCGCGCGACTGCTTAAGCATGGTTGATAGATTCCAGTGGTAGTCAACGAACTGGATCGCCTTGTCCCGGTCAAAGACCTCCACACCGAAGGAGGCACCATTCTGCAAGTAGTCCTCGTTGTTGAATTGGGTTTTGAACGATGAATAGCTTTCCTCCCTGAAGCAGGGATGCGTGACGACGATAAAGGCGCGTCCCTCGCAACGCAGCCGGTGCTGCTCGGCGAGATATCGCAAGCACGCTTCATAGCTGGGGAGTGTCATCCACACAGCTATGGATGACACGACATCAATCGATTCGATTTCGAGCGAGTTTGCATCATAGCAAAAGCGGACATCCGCGTTTCCCAAGGCTTTGCTTTCGCTGCCAAGGCTGGAAAGGGGTCGTAGTGCCACAGCTCGCCTGCGAATTGCCGGCGAAGCTCGGCGAGGAACTTTCCATCTCCACCGCTGTACTCCAGGACCGAAGCGGGCCTTAATCCGAGGATGATCTCGATCAGCCATGGGAACACGATGCCGGCTCTCCAGGATATCGCTGAAGACGTCATCGTCTTCTGCGCTTGAAAGCCATGGCTTCTTCAGTTCGTTTTCATTCATAGGCAGCGTCCCATCATTGGCACCCTTATATGAGTGAGTATGACCAGAGGTCATGCTACGGTATCGGTATATTGAGCTGACGACGGAAAACGCATTTGCTGAAGGTTGACAGCGACCAGATCGTACGCCTAGGCCCACCGCGGCCTTCGGTCATCATGCGCCCTGGAATACCGACCCTTGCGCCGGGCGAGGAGCGTTACACCGTGCCTGGAGGCGGCGCCATCGCCGTGCCGATCCATGCCGGCGACCGGGTCCGGGTCGTCGATGTGGAAGGCATGCAGCTCTGCGAAATGGTGGCCGCAGATGCTATGGGCGCCATTGATGCCTCGATCATCGGCGCCCGCGGCGACAGCGATGCGGGCGGCCTGAAGCGAGTCTTAAGTGGGAATAGCGAGAGCGCGCGCTCGGTTCGCGCCGGGATCGAGCGGCGCGGCGTTGATCTTGCCGCCGCGCGGGCCGTCACGCTGTTCGGCGGCGAATCCCGGCCGGGAGACACAAGCGAGTTCACCGTTTCACGTGATGGCGTGCTGATCGTTGGAGCGCCAGGCGGGGCGATGGCCGCGGATTCGCAGGCCACGGCGACGCCGCTCCGCCTTCATATTTGGCGCAGCCACTTGCGTCCGTTGAATGAGACAATCCTGCCCGAGCCGCTCGCGGATCCGTTGCAAGACATCCGCATCAACAGCGCG
>DASTDH010000142.1:0-11848 GCA_035710445.1 Chthoniobacterales bacterium | reverse complement strand
TGCTTGTCTGCCGCATTGGTTGTTGTCTCTGGCTCAACGCCACTCTTGGCTGGCAAGATGGCTCGGACCAAACTTCTTACGCAGCCTCGGCACCGCCAATGGACAATTTATCTGTATCCGGCGCGAAGCTTATCAACGGATTGGCGGTCACGCTGCGGTCGCCAATCATTTGGTGGAAGACGTTGCCTTGGCTCGGGCCGTCGCCGCTGCCACTGGAGATGGGCTGCGGCTCACCAGTTGTGACGGCACCGCTCTGGTCCAATGCCGGATGTACCATTCTTTTCCCGATCTCTGGGAAGGCTTCACCAAAAACCTTTGGCCACTCTTGGAGAACGATTTTCCGGCGTTCACCATCTTGGTTCTTAGCCAGATCGTCGTCTTCGCCGTCCCTTTTTTCGCCGTTCCCTGGCTGACCGGCTGGGAACCGTGGCTCTTAATCGGTCTGATCTTGCTTCTCCGAGTCTTGATTACTCTGCGGTACCGCACTTCCTGGATCAGCGTGGTGTTTCATCCGTTCGGTTACTTCCTCGCTTTCGCCATCGCCCTGAACAGCTTACGCCGCTCCTTGGGTAAAGGTGTCACCTGGAAAGGACGCCTCTACCAGGTAAGCGATCAACAAGAGAAACCGCAGACCGGTTGACAGTTTGGGCCGTAGGTTGAGAGATCCCGTCGAAACGGATCTTTGAGCTAGTACTCGCTGACTATTCAGCCAGTATTTAGACCACCTGGGGAAACGATCTCCGCTCGTGAACTCGACCTGCACGATTTATTCTCGGTATCGCATATCAGTACAAGAACACAACATATTTATGTTGTGTAGTACTAATAAATCGGATACAACTGGTGAACCATGTTGTTTTCGTTCGCAACTTTTGCCGTATCGCTTTGGTTAGGTCTGGTTGCGCTCGCTTGCCTTCGTCGGCTTTGGCGGGCCGCGCCGAATGAAGGCGCCTATAGCAGCCGTGATTTTCCGCGTGCAACCGGCGGCGAAAATCACCAGCGTTATCGAGATGTCATGCCTGAAGGGCCAATTTCGCTCGCTCGTCGATCCCTAGTAGGTATTTCGCGAGCCGTCATCAATGTTATTCAAGCGGGATTTACTCGAGCTTTTCAGTTGGTGTCCAAGATCTTTCGAGCTTCTGCGCCTGCCCAGGATTCGGTGAGACGGCAATCATTAAGTCCCGTTGAAATCGCAAATAGTCCGTTGCAAACGCGGCAGTCTCCCGAAAATACCAAGCCGATCGTATCAGCGCCGTCTGATGGAGCAGTCGGAGCGGCCCGCAGAAAACTAGCGAGGCACAGAGCGAGCGAAACTGCGGAACCTCGACTCAAGTCCGCGGTAGGGCGGCCGCGCAAGCATGATAATCAGCGAGCCGAGAAAGCTGCGAGAAGGGCTTCTAAGTCGCCCAAGGATCATTCTGGGAAGAAGTCCGGAAAGATCGATACGGTAGTCACGAATACCGTGACGAAAACCGTTCGAAGCAAACGGAACATCTCGTCAGCTTCCAACTCCTCATTGACGGCGAAAGTTAGTGTATGAACGTGTGCTCGACCATCTTACCAGTTAACTACATATCTTTTGCGATCGGAGCTCGCCGAGATGTCCTATGCCTCGCTTGGAATCTGCTAACGGTAGAAGCAAGGAAACCCGATGCCACCCAAATTTGGAAACTATCTATTTAAGAACTTGAAAGGTCAGAACAATGTTGGATCCGCGAACTCGCCGATTCTGGAAGAAGCGGCCGAACTGGCTGATCAAACTATCATATTGCGACCAGAAGACTTCACCGATCCTGATTCTGGCAAGGACGCCTTGAATTGGTCGAGCCTCGATCCCGCTGAAATTCGCGTCCAGTTCAGAGATACCAACGGCCTAATGGAGGGGCGCGTAGCGATTGCCGCTGGCGCAATTCGTCGCGATTATCCGACCCTTATTCCTCCTGCGATACAAGACGATGTTCAGTTTCCTGTCTCGCTCAAGACCGTTGTTCTTCAACTTCAGAATTGCTTGTGGGCGGCTGGCGCTGAAACGCCCGCTGCGGCATCAATCGATTTCGATACGCCAATCGCACAGGTCGCTCGCGAGGACGAGGGATTTCTCAAACTGGAGCGGGCTTCCGAGTCTGATTCAACTCGAGCGAAGCCCGCGAATCAACCTGAGTTAGGACCCGAACTAAGCCGTTTCCCATTGATTCGGGAAAAACCTCAGTCAACACCGCTCAATCCTCCGGCGATTCAAGTGACGTGGCCACCAGGTTCCGCACCGTTAGCGGAGATACGCTCTGATCCGTTCAAGGACCTTCCTAAAGTTGGTCCACGGACTGGTGAAGGAAAATCGGAAGCGACCTCGCCGGACCGAGAGAACCGGACGAGCGCCAACGTCGTCGGACCGATCGCGATCGCGTCTAAAAGCAACTCGGAGTGGGTAGCGCAGGTTTCGGACAAGCTGGTCCGTCGCCTGGGATTAGAGCGCCTTCAGGAGATTTTTCTCACCGATGATTTTCTTGACGCGCGTCAGGTAGCAAAACTGCTGCGAGCTTTTCCGAAAGTGAAAGGTGCTCTCATCCTGCTGGAAGACGAAACAGTCATCGGAGGAGACCTGCCGGAAGGCTTTAACCTGGCTGCCTCTTTTGCTGCGCCGAACCTGTTCCGGGCGAGTCGGGAATTTGTGAACTCCTTGAACGGCTCGAATATTGATGCGATTACGCTATTTGCTGACACCCCCATCAGCCTGTTTCTGGAACGTAAGATTTGCATTTTGATCGCGCATGAAGGCCGAGGGCTGTTACCAGGTATGCGAGAACGCCTGAGCGATATCGCAAAAGCCCTGAATGCGATGTACGAACCTGGTGAACAATGAAAAAGTGCGATCGGAGTGCCTACGCGCTTGATGACGACGCGGCTCTCTTTGTAAGAGCATAGTTCCCGTTAGTCGCAAATCCACCTACGCATGTTGGCCTATGTCTTCCTCATCTTGGTAGTGAAGGCGGAAGCGGAACATGCCCGGTCGTTTGCGGTAAGACTCCCGAGCCTGCCAACAAGTATTGAAAAAATACCAAGGGGCGCGTTACCAGCCTCTACCCCACGGCGTGGCCAGATGAGCTTCTTCTCCGTCTACTGCGGTCCCGAGAGAGATCTGCCCGACAATGAGATTGCTGTCCGGTGCAAGGTGAGGCGCGCAGTCAATAACCTCGAAGAGAAGGTAATTATCGTGGGCAATGTTTTTGAAGATGTAGTCGGGACCGCCGGGAAAGTGTTGATCCCGGCAGGTTCTAAAGTGTTCGGACAAGGGTTCTGTGATCCGGAGCGAGGGCGGATTCTCGGACGCGGCCGTTGGACTTTCTACGTGACTGACCGTCAGATCAGCCTGCAGGGAACATTGCTGGACACAAGCAGAAAGGAGGGGCTGGCCGGCGAGGAGAGCGAAGCTTCACAGGACAACGTCAAGATAAAGAAGGCGATCTATCGCGACGGGATTTATCTTTACATTCCGATCGGTACTGAGTTCGTGTTGAAACTTACCGGAAGCAGCTCGGTGACGGACCTCGGTTCAGCCTTTGAGGAGTAAGGGCTTTCAATAAGACGCCAACAGTGCGAGACGAGTCGATTCGTCTCAGCCGCTCGATTGCAATTCTGGTTCCGTTTAGCTCCTTTTGTTCTTTGTGTGAAAATCAAAAATGCAAAATACGGGTTTGTTTTGCTCGGTCGCGTCCTACAAGAGGATTTCCGCCGATTAGGCACAACCCCGGCATTCGGTTTCTTTTTGCTGTTTCTCAGCGGTAGCGCCGGAGAGGCTCAATGGACGCCGCCGCCGTCCTTACAGAAGGTTCCTGTGCGCGAGGACTGCGCGAAAACAAATGGTGGGATCGGCCTTTCGCTGCAGCCAACTGTATTCGAACCGCATGGCGCCATTTTTCTTTGCCCAAAACGAGCGCTCGAAATCGATCGTGCTTATCCAGGGGCGTCCTTCTTCTTTCGGGTGCATGAATATGGACATCTCGCGTTGCACACGAGAAACGAAGCTTTGGCAGACGGCTGGGCCGCGCAACAGCTGACCCATTCCGTGTCTGGACAAACGACATTGAAGGCGGTCTTCGCCTATTTCAACGAACTCGCGAAACGTTTTGCTCCCATGTATGGTACCGGCTACGACCGTGCTCTTACCGTGGCGGATTCAGGTCAGATACCTCGCGAACAGTGGCCCCGCTCACTGGCTGAGTACGAACGAATTAGGAGCGAAGAACGGGCGCGGAACGGAGCAATTCACCTCCATGCCAACAACCAGACTGCGGACGGTCTTCTCTGGATCGACGGCCAGCTGGTCGGCTTCGTGAGCACTGCAAAAGCTTATCGGAATCCGCCAGTACCCAACCTCTCAGAGCGAACGCATCGGCTTAGGCTCCAAGACGTCTGGGTGGGCGAGATACCTGGCAATTTAGTTGCCACTGGGCTCGATGTTTCCGCTGTTTTCGAAGGCATCAATTCGAGCGACGGACTCCAGCTCAACCTGGATTATCAAGCGGGATCACTGTCAGTTTCCGTATCGCACGGAAAAAAGCCGCGCCAAGATCAGGAATTCTGACCGTCGGATAAGAGCGATCCATCCCGCAACGGTTTAGCCCTCGCCGCAAACCTGCACAAACGAGGAAATTTCAAAATAATTTGTTTAGCGGTTGGTTTATTTGGCCCCGAAATGTTGCGCGTGCCGCATTTATGTTGTGAAAGCGCCACTGTTGGTATTTCGCAATGGTGCGAAAAAATGATGGTGATCATTAATTTGCAACCGATGGGTAGAAATTTATCTGTTTGTGATTGCTCTCCGGGCTCCCCCAGTCTAGAAACGGAGGACATTACTTACAACATTAGACAAAGACGTTGCTATATCTCAATTTGACTGAAAGGTTATGAACAATCACGCTTGGAGAAGCAAAACTCGGCAACGCGGTTTGACCCTCGTCGAGCTACTTGTGGTCTTGACCATTATTGCCACGCTCGCCGCGGTTATTTATCCGGCCATTGTCGATTCAATGAAAAAATCGCAAGCGGCAATGATTGCCGATCGGCTGGACGCGATCCAAAAGGCTAAAGTGCAGTACCAGCTCGATGCCGAAGCGAATGTTTCGCCATCTCCAACTCCCTTTCCTGATTCGCAGACCGCGAATTTCGTCTCTTTGCAAAAGTATCTACTAAGGTTCGGCCAGCAGCTCAATCAAGCAAGCGATCTAGACCAGGGTACAGCAGGCACATTTCACCTAGGCACCTGGGGCGGAGGTGCTTGGTTTGCACCTAAAGACCCCGGCAACAATCCGTACCTGGTGAAATATAATATTCCGACCAGCGATCCTTCGACGTCACCAACCTCCGGTCAATAGCTGAAATCCGGCGCAGGGCAACATCTCGAATTGCGTGGGCAGGGCTATGGCTCTTTACGAGTACATCACACAAAAGGCAAAGGGAGCGCCTTATGTAACGGCGAGCGTCCATGCTGCTTCGTTGGCCGAGTTGAATCATCGCTTAATCAGTCTCAATCGACCGGTGATACATGTCCAACCAGCGGAGAAGTCGAAAGCGGGTAAGCCTTTGATCCGCGTACCCCTTCGGACAAAACTCACTTTTATCGAGCAACTAGAGACGAGCGCTCATCTGGGAATGGATTTCCGGGCTGCGCTCAAGATCTGTCTGAATACCACACCGCAACGATCAAAGATTGGCCGTCGCATGGTATCGGTCATCACCGATCTGCAAGATAGGGTCTCGCGGGGATCCAGCTTAGCTCAAGCGATCAAATTGTATCCTCAGATATTTGATGAGGTCGCAATTGGCCTCATAGCGGCGGGAGAAGAGGGAGGGACCCTCGGTGAATCACTAACCAATGTGCGCAAAATCTGGGCGCGCAATGATGATCTGCAACATCGCTTGCTGATGATGCTCATTTACCCAGTGGTCGTTTTATTGGCGGCGTGCGGAGTAGTCTGGCTTTTGATGACAAACGTGGTGCCACAATTCATTCATGTCCTCACCGAAATGCATGCCGAACTCCCGCTTCCAACTCGAATCTTGCTGCAGGTTTCCCAATTCAGTTCGGAGCATCCGATCATTCTCTTGCTTGGAATCACACTAATCACGGTTGTGATCTCGCGTTTGCCGGCACTAGTGAAGCGAGCGGCACGCTCGCACAGTTTGGCGCTGCGTCTTCCTGTATTTGGCAAGCTTTTGCTATTGCTCATCCGAACGAATTTCTGCCGAACGTTTGCCCAGCTGAAAACGGCTCGAGCAAAGACGACGCAGGCGTTATTGCTCTGTCGGGATCTCTCCTGGAATTACGAATATCGAGGAGCCGTGGCGCGCACCTTGGTCCGAGTACATCGAGGAGAGTCGCTCGCGGTCGCACTTCGTGATGATATCGAGATCTTCGGCGATCTAGTCGTGAACGGGCTAACTTTCATGGAGGCTTCCGGCGCAGGGACTGACGGGCTATTTAGGCTCACGGAGTTGCTAGAGCGGCAACTAGACGGTTACCTCGGTGCGATTCGGCAAATTCTCGATCCACTTCTAATAATCATTCTTGGCATAGTGATCGGCGGGATTGTATTTGCGACTTTTCTTCCCGCAGTACAGATCTTGCAAAGTATATAGAACATAATATAATAACGTTATGAGAGCTGCGAATGTTTGTTAGAAACAAGCATTATGAATTATTCGCTCGTTCACTATTTGCGAAATCTTCCACTACGCTATTACTTGGCGGGTGGACTGCTCTCTCGTGATGAGCCGGGCGTCCTATTTTTCCTTTCAACTAGCTCGGCGTCAGTACTCGTCAGCCGACGGCATCGTTTGATCGCCTACGAGAACAAGATTGGCGAAATCGCAGATCATCCGCCGATACCTGGAGTCCCCAGCGGGCCGGCGCCAATTGCGAGGACGTTTACCGCCAAGCTCATTGCCAGAAATCGGCTCCACGGACTACCGAAGATCGCTCTTGTTGCGGATCTTAGCGCCGAGGATCTCTACTGCAATATTCACAACACCAGAAACCTTCGTGATCATTCGATCGAAAGCCTTCTCGAAAGCCTCCATGAGGAGCCGCGACAGGTGATCGGTGTCTGGGATGAAACGCGTGACTTCCGCTGGGCTGTCCTGGGCTCGGATCTTCAAGAAGTTAGCGGGCGCATAGATCGCTATCACAGCCATCTCATGATTCTTGGGATTCCCAGAGAGTTCTGCGAGGAGTGCGAGGTGTGGGTGAAGACACAACAAGGATCAATACTTGGAATTATTCCGGCCCCGATCGCGTGTTTGCGTTGGTTGATCGAGAAGATCCCGCTCGGTCAGCAAACCGGGTTCTTCGTACTCCAGTTCAAGCAGACCATAGTCATCGCGGCCGTTCAGAACCAAGCACTGAGACTAGTTCGGCAATACGAGCATGATATCGATTTTGTCAGAAGGGAACTGACCGCGATTGCGGCAGAATTACATGCCGATCATCAATCGCCCATTTGCGTCTGGTCAAGCGATCAGTCGCCAAGAATCCTGGCGTCAACATTGAGCGGGTTGGCGCTGGATGAGGAAGCCATGAAACGGATTCACGGATCGGAGCTGATGGTTCGCCATGCCGATGGGGCACACCACCATCTTAGAGATCCCGCTGCATACCTATTGATGTGGCTGGAAGGCAAAATCATATGAAGCACCTCTTTATTTCTCCGGAAAAGATTTTACTCCAAAGATATAAGTATGAGCGAGGGTTTCGTATCGCCGGATTCCTGCTGCTCATGGCGGCCTTTTTGCAGTTACCCTTAGGTGTTTCTGGATTCCTCCTTGCGAGCCGCTTTCAAGAGCAGGCATCCATCCAATCACAAAATGGGCTTCGAGTCGCAGATTTACAGAGACAAAATGCGGTTCTTCATGATGTACGCCAAAAACTCGCGCAAATTCGACAGTGGGAGCCGATTTTGCGTAATCGTATTCCGAGTGGCGCTATTCTTTCTGCCATCCAAAAGGGAATCACTCCGGACGTCGTACTCGACTCCGTCGTTATCGAGACCACGAACTACCAGGCAGTCCCGGTTAATGGGGGAACGTATCGGGTGCCCCAAGACTACGGATTGTTTTTGCTGGCAGTTGCTAAGTCAGGCAGCGTAGACGCGATCGACCGTTTCAAAGAGAGCCTAAGAAAGATACTTCCTCCCGGTTCAGAGCTTGTCCGGACGACACCGCTCGATAAGCGAGCAAACGGTTTGGTTCTTACCGAAATTCAATATTCGATTAAACCAACCGGCAACTACTTGAGTCTCGGGCTCACTAAGATCGCAGAGCCTGATTCACTGTAAGTTATATTTAACCTATGAAATCAGCTTTCCACTTATTGGGTTTGCTTGGTCTCGCGGTCGCTGTTCTGCTGTTTGGAGAGATTTCTTTTCTCGTCCGAGGTTGGTTGAACTTCGAAAACTTGAAGTTGGCCAATCAGCTCCAGATCCGGACAAACAGCAGGCTAGCAGGTGAGATAGACGGTCTGAAACTGACTCAACCTCGAATCATGGCTCTCTTCGCGCGATTGAACGAATCGGTTGTCAGGACCGGCACCTCGGAATTCAACCGAGGCCAAGGCAATCGGTCTCTCACCACCGACCGGGAGAATACTGACCAGGAACCGCTCGTGATTGGCCGGCTGACCGAGATGGGGGTGGTTAGCCAGCCGTCTCACGTTCCAAATGGGGAGACCGCCACGATCTATATGGCCGGGTCTACTACTCTCGAGTTCAGCAGAACGGTTTCGCTGATCGCGGAACTCGAAAGTTCGAATCCGTTTCTTTACTTCGATAAGGTCGTCCTGAACAGGCCTGGCGCTGTTCCTTCCTTCTCGACCGAGCCGACATACCTCGATACCCGATTCAGGCTTCGATTGCTAAGCGGGAAATGAAAACGAAGCTCATCTTTTTGACAGTCGTTCTGGGTTGTACATCAGGCTTGGCAAACCCGGCCGATGTCATCATTCCGATGTTACCTGATTTGTATGTCTTTCGGTACGTGCCTCAAGGCCGGGATCCCTTTATTAGCGCCGACGCGAAACGAACTCTCGTCAGTGGGGGCACCGAACCGGGTGCATCGTTTACAACCAAGGCCGCACAGCAATATTTGGACACCATCATTCAGGCCATCAGGAAGGAGCTTTTCGTTGAAGGAGTTAGCACTGGTGATGCGACGACTCGGGGTGTCGCACTAATTAACGGTGTTTCGTTTATTCAAGGAGAGAAAATTCCTCTTTCGATCAGTCAGACCGAACTTCTGCAATTGGAAGAGCTTGCAAAAACCTACGGGTTACCCCTGGAAGAGCCCAGCGAAAGGAGAGAGAGCATTCTCATTGAGGTCGGCGAGATTCAAACCACCGGCATTAGTCTGCTCCTTCCGGGATTCAAGTCCGTACTCTGCAGACTTCCTTACCGTGGCGATTATGTCCCAGAGCGTATCAAGTTAGAACGCAGGGAGAACCTCGGTGAAACACGATGAATAGGATCTTTCTTTTCACTGCCTTGCTGCCGGCGTTGGCTCTGGGTCAGAGCGTGCCTGACGCCAGCCCCAATCCGAGCGTGACTCCGGGGGCGAGCGTCAATGAACAGTCCACCTCCGGCGAGGGAAATCAACCGAACGACACGGTGGTTGATCAGATCGAAAGACTCCTGCGCGAGCGCGAAAATTCCGAAGCGGCTGCTGCCGCACAGATGCCGCCAGACAAACCGAGAACGCACCGGTATACGAATCAGCCGATAGCTCGCGTATTGAGGATTCTCGCTGAGCAGGCCGGCGTCAATTATATCGAGCCTAACATTCCAGTTGAAGAACGGATTTCAGTGACGTTGACAAATCTGACGCCGATCCAAGCGTTTTATCAGATTGCTCAATCCCGCGGGTTTCAAGTCGTAGCTAATGGCCAGCAGTATACCTTGCGTCGCTCTGATATCGATAGTCCAAGTTTCTATATCACTAAGCGTTATGTCGTCCGCAACCAGCCAGCAGAGTTTCTCTTACAACCAATCGCCAACTTTCTGGGAATAAAGGTAAATCAGGCAGCCGCCAATTTTCCGGCTTATCCTAAACCGGAGAACACTAATGTGACGCCCGATGCGTTGGCGATTTCGAGCGGTACGGGATTAGATCAGAGCCGTCCTCGCTACGAGCCGGGCTCTCCTTTCGATGCACCGCTCTCTACCGGCGGATTTCAGAAGGGTGATCAGAGCTCGGTCTTTGTGGAGCGTAGTAGCAACTCGCTCGTGGTTCGAGCTACCCCCGATCAGCAAGAACTCGTGCGAAGCGAACTACAGCGGCTGGACCGTCGAGAGCAACAAATCCTGATTAAGACTTATGTTATTGAGGTAAATGATAGCAATTCCATCGGCGGCGGTATTGATTGGAGTCAAACGCTTGGCCTGCAGAGCGGGCAGGGAGCCAAGTTTTCTTTGACCGGCAATGCGGGCATCCCTCCAGCCAGTAATCTTCAAACGGTTACTGGCAAACTTCTCGCTCCAGGATCCTTCTTTTCGAATGGCCTAGTATTGAACCTTTCGGATGTCCAAATTGTAGTTCAAGCATTGCAAGCCAAAGGGCGGATCCGCAGTAACAACTCGCCGATGACTGTCGCCAAGAGCGGAATGCCGGTCACGATCAGATCGGATACAAAACAGACCATTTTCCTGCAAACTCCCGGTACACAAAATTATGGCCCCAGCACTACTCCCTATACATTCACTACCGGACTAACCATTGACGTCGTGGCTCGCATTTTGCAGGGCGGTCTGGTCGACATGAATCTGAATCCGACGCTGTCGACGATTGCAGGAACCAGTGCGGCGCAGCCAGGAACGACCACGCAAATCCCAATCATTTCTACCCGCAGCACTACTGCAAACATCACAATCAAAAGCGGACAGGCGGCAGTGATCGGCGGGATCCTGCAGGACAGCGCAACCTTTAATCAAAATGGTGTGCCGGGCCTCTCTAAAATACCGGTACTCGGTTATGCTTTCCGCACAAAATCACATTTGAATCAGCGGACGAATCTCATCGTTATCGTGTCGCCGACGATTATACCTGCGTCCAACCAGCGACGCGATCGTCTGGGTCGTAGCGAAAAGCGAATGCTTGAGGACGCCTCTGACCTTCCGGGAGAGCCCCCGCTGGCAGTTGGTGAGACTGGAAAGGAGATTCGACTCCAGAAACCCGCCCAAGAAGAGGATGAATAAGGGCCGTCATTGCCGAGGGTTTTCGCTTATTGAGGTGTTGGCTTCCTGTGTGGCGTTGTCGGTTGCTGCAATCGGAATTACCGCGGTTTGGCGACTGGCCGATTATAAAGCACTGATGGCGCGGTTAGATCATCGAGCCGGCCGGATCCTGCGGGAATATTACGAACTTCAAACGTTTTCTCCGAAAAATGCGAAACCGTTTCCCGATAGTGCACTGCCTGAAGGCTATGCTCCTCATGATCCAGTTAGTGGTTACTTGTATCATCCTTTGAAAAACAACAGTTCTGGAAGCAATCCACAATATGACGACCTCATCCAATATTCGATAAAATCTGCGTCCGGGAGTGGCGAACTCACGCTTACGTATACGCTTCCAGGATATCGTAGTGAAGCGGCCCAAACTTTCACAAAAACTGTCACATTGGTTCCATTGCCCACCTCCACACTTACTCCATGAATGTAGTGAGACGCAGAAAGAGTGAGTTTGGCTTTACGTTGGCAGAAATGCTAGCTGCGTTGATCACGGCGGTTGTGGTTGTGGGAGCGGCTACCGGCTTTATGCTGACCGCGGCGATTAGACAATTCAAGGTGCTGGAGGCAAACGCTCTGGA
>DASTDH010000141.1:0-5298 GCA_035710445.1 Chthoniobacterales bacterium | reverse complement strand
ACCGTTTTATTTGCATAGCAAAGGATCCGATGACCCAAATGCCAGCGAACCGCTCGTGAGAGAACGATCCTTTCCAGATCGCGTCCCTTCTGAATCAAGTCCTCTAGTTGGTCCCGATGAGAGATCCTGATGACATCCTGTTCGATTATGGGACCCTCGTCCAAGGCATCAGTAACGTAATGACTGGTGGATCCGATTAATTTTACTCCTTTGGCAAAGGCTGCATGATACGGCTTTGCACCGGTGAAGGCCGGCAGAAAAGAATGATGTACGTTAATAATCTTTCGCGGATACTTCGACACAAAATTGGGCGATAAGACCTGCATATAGCGGGCAAGCACGATCAGATCTACCGAGTGGCTTTTCAGCAGGGCCAGCTCCTTGTCCTCCACATACGGCTTGGTTTCTGCCGTCTTTGGTAAATAGTGAAACGGGACACCGTGATATTTGGCCAAAGCGGCCGCATCTTCATGATTGCTGATGATCAAGCCGATCTCGCAGATCAGCTCTCCGGTTTGATGTCGATAAAGTAAATCTGCCAGGCAATGTAAGTAACTGGACACAAAAATAGCGATGATCGGAGTCTTGTCGCAATATTCAACCTGCCAAGTCATTGCGAACCGCAAGGCAACCGGGCTGAACTGCTCCTGAAAATGTGTCTTATCTAAGTCAAAGTCATCAAGGTCCCACTCTACGCGCATGAAAAACAGGCCTAACTGATTATCCTGGTGTTGATCCGAGTGCAGGATATTCGCGCCGTGCTCATATAAGAAGCTGGCGACTGCCAGGACGATCCCTTTCCGGTCCGGGCAATTAATTAGCAGGATGGCTGTATTCTTCATGAGGCATACTTCCACGCGGGACAGTTTGCCAACGGTAAAATCAACGGCCGGTTTCTGGAAGCCTAACTTAATTCCGGATTCTGCGTGATAAGTCCCGTTTCTTTCATAGAAGTAATTTGCAACTTTCTTTATTCCGGGCGTGTAGTTGCATCGATGCGTTCTTTCTTCTCCGATCTTCCGCACCTTGTTCGTAGCTCTTCTCGTCATATTGCCCAGATTTTGGTGGTCGCCGCGCTGGCGACCCCGATGTTCGGCTGGAATCCTGTTCGGGCCGAGCAATTGGGACCCCAAAGCACGCCCCTTTGGCTCCGGTATCCGGCGATTTCCCCGGACGGAAAAAGCATCGCATTCAGCTTTGAAGGTCACCTTTTTATTGTGCCTTCGACCGGCGGCGTTGCGTTGCCGCTCACGGCTGGACCGGCTCACGATACAGCCCCAGTCTGGTCACCCGACGGTAAACTGATCGCTTTTGCTTCCGATCGGTATGGTCACTATAACGTTTTTCTGGTCAGTGTGGACGGAGGCCCTACCCGACGGCTCACCTCTTATTCGACCGACGAAATTCCCGGCGGGTTCACACCCGATGGAAAATACGTCGTTTTCAGCGCGCACCGGCTGCAGTCGGCCAAGAGTTCTCAATTTCCGAGTCGCGCGCTGTCAGAGCTTTACAAGGTTTCAATCGAAGAAGGCCATGACCCGGAAATGATCCTGACAACCCCGGCCCTCAATGCTCAATACGACCGGGCCGGGCAACGTCTGCTCTATGAAGATAAGAAAAGTTATGAGAACTTGTGGCGTAAACACAACACTTCCTCGTTTGCCCACGATATCTGGCTCTTCGATGCGCGCTCCGGCAACCACTCGAAGCTGACCAGTTACGCCGGTGAGGATCGGAATCCGGTTTGGGCGCCGGACGAGAATTCATTCTTCTATTTGTCGGAGCAAAGTGGATCTTTTAACGTTTGGAAGCTTCCGCTAAACGACGTCGACAAGGCTACTCCGGAGCAGGTCACTCATTTAGAAAAGAATCCAATTCGGTTTTTGTCGATCGCGCAAAACGGAGATCTGTGTTTCGGCTACGATGGAGAGATCTATCTTTTGCCGCACGGAGCGACCGATCCGGCCAAGGTCAAAGTTCAAATTACAGTTGCGGGAAACGCTCCAGACAGACAACAAAACCACTTGAATGACGGTGTCACCGAAATTGCCCTGAGTCCGAATGGCAAAGAAATCGCCTTCGTCGTCCGCGGCGATGTGTATGTCGCATCGATTGAACACGGCGATACTAAAAGGATTACCAACACTCCGGGTCAGGAGCGGAACCTGAGTTTCAGCTACGATGGACGGAAACTGGTCTTTGCTGCCGAGTACAGCAAGCCTTGGAGCCTTTACGAAGCCAGCATCGTTCAGCCCAAGGAAAAGGAACCATACTTCTTCAATTCGACCGTGGTCGATATCCACCCGATCCTGGAGAATGGACAAGAGAATTTTCTCCCCAGGTATTCGCCGGACGGCAAAGAGGTCGCGTATGTGGAGAATCGAGCCGCTATTAAAGTGCTCAATTTGGAGACGAAGCAAACGCGTCTGGTATTGCCGGCTGACCGCAACTTCTCCTACTCCGACGATGACTTATGGTTTGATTGGTCTCCGGATAGCAAATGGATACTAACGACGTTTTTGCAAACGGGTCGTTATTCTCGCGAAATCGGGCTGGTCGATGCCAGTGGCAAACAGGCAATCGTCAATCTCACTAAGAGCGGGTACGAAAGTATTAAGCCGCTTTGGGCCCAAGGCGGTAAGTCCATGATTTGGCTCTCCGATCGATATGGTCTCCACGGAGATGATGGCAACGAGGGCGATCCCCAGTTCGATGCTTATGAAACGTTTTTTAATCAGGAGGCGCTCAATCGATTCAATTTATCGCCCGCCGAATACGAGATCCTGAAAGCGAACGAGGACAAAGCCAAAAAGAAAACGGGAGAAGAAAAGGAGAAGGCTCAATCGACCGCTCAGGCGTCTCCCAAAGAAACAGCGGCCAGCAAAGAGGATGAGAATCAACCGCCCAAGACGGAACCTATCACCATCGATCTGAATCGAATTGAAGATCGGACCGCACGCCTGACGTTAGCATCGAGCCGTATCGCCTATGCCGCCTTAAGCAAAGATGGCGAGCAGCTGGTCTATCTGGCGAAGAGCGACAAGGGCTTCGAAATCTGGTTGCTGAAGCCGCGGGCTAAAGAGCTGAAACGTCTCGGCGAAATCGAGGCCCCGCAAAAGGAATTCGGCGAGTTAGCCCAACGGCTCTTTCTCGATAAAGAGGATAAGAACGCATTCGTCCTGGTCGACGGACACATTCGCAAAGTGGATTTGGCCGGGGCCAAAGTTGAACCGGTTAAATTTGACGCGGAAAAAGAAATCGATGGCGCCGCCGAGCGGAGTTATTTGTTCGAACATATCTGGCGGCAGATCAAAGAAAAGTTCTACGTGGCCGACATGCAAGGGGTCCCATGGGACTACTATAAAACGGTCTATGCGCGCTATCTTCCGTTTATCACCGACGACCGTGACTTCGCCGAGATGACCAGCGAAATGCTCGGCGAACTCAATGCCAGCCATACCGGTTGCCATCTAACGGCCAGTTCCAACGGTGATCAAACCGCATCGCTCGGAGCTTTCTTTGATCAGAGGTACCACGGACCCGGTCTCAAAATCGAAGAGGTTATTGAGAAAGGGCCGCTTAGCCAAACCGATCCCCCACTTCAGACCGGAATGCTCCTCGAGAAGATAGATGATCAGACGATCAACGCAGGCATGGACATTAGTCCGCTGCTGAACTTCAAGGCCGGTAAACCGACGGCTCTCAGCATTTTCGATCCGGTCAAGAACAATCGTTTCGTCGTGACCGTGAAGCCCATCGCGCTGGGACAATTGGAAGGGCTGTTGTACGACCGCTGGGTCAAGCAGCGCCGCGAATTGGTGGATAAATTGAGCAATGGTACGATCGGTTATGTTCATGTCCGGGGTATGGATGACGGGCCCTACCGGGATACAGTTTCCGAAGCACTTGGCCGGCAGGTGGATAAGAAAGCTCTTATCGTGGACACACGCTGGAATCCCGGCGGAAACCTGCATGACGCACTAGCCACGTTTCTGAGCGGAAAACGGTATCTGGAGTTGATTCCCCGTGGCCAAGCTCTCGGCTGGGAAGCAGATCGAAAATGGGATCGGAGATCCGCCGTCATCGCCAACGAAGGAAACTATTCCGACGGAATGATTTTCCCATGGTTATACAAGCACTTCCAAATTGGGAAGCTGATTGGCATGCCGGTGAACGGCACCGGTACCGCGGTCTGGTGGGAAATTCTGCAGGATCCAGCCCTGGTGTTCGGAATTCCTCAAGTAGGTTTTCGAGATGAAGAAGGACATTTCATGGAGAAGACGCAAGTGGATCCGGATATTCTGGTGATGAATGATCCGAAGAGCACGGCGGAAGGGCGCGATTTCCAGCTCGAACGCGCGGTCGCGGAGTTGATGAGGGAGAACGGGCAGTCGAGGAACTGACGCGCGAGAGTCGACCGATTTGCGGATCGCGGTTGCCAATTCGCGCTTCCCCAGCTCCAATCTTCTAACCCATGTGCTCGTTCTTCCTTCGACGGCGGAGCCAACGGCGATTGTTCCAAATAGTTGGAGCCGGGTGGCTGTTCTTTAGCGCATTGTTGAACGGCTCGTACGCCGGCGCCGTTGAGCCGCTCGGATCAAATCCGGAGCCCCTTTGGCTCCGCTACCCAGCCATCTCGCCTGACGGTAAGACTATTGCGTTCGCCTTCGAAGGCCATCTCTTTTTGGTTTCGGCGGACGGCGGCGTCGCTCAGCCGCTTACCACCGGCCCAGCGCACGATACCAGTCCGGTCTGGTCGGCCGATGGCAAGTCGATTGCCTTTGCTTCCGACCGATACGGCCATTACGACATTTACGTCACGAATATCGAAGGAGGCCAGGCGCGTCGATTAACGACCTACTCTACCGACGCGATTCCATCGGCGTTTACTCCGGATGGCAAATTCGTTCTTTTTAGCGCGCACCGTCGGATTTCCGCACAAACTTCCCGATTCCCAACTTCGCGGCTTCCGGAGTTATACAAGGTAGCAATCGAAGGGGGTCGAGAGCCGGAAATGGTTCTTACTACCCCTGCGCTCAACGCCCAGTTCGATCGAATAGGCCAGCGACTTCTCTATGATGATCAGAAGGGGTACGAGAATCTCTGGCGCAAGCACACCACATCGGCCTTCGCCCATGACATCTGGCTGTTTGATCTGCGGACCGGCAACCACACTAAGCTCACAACTTATGCCGGCGAAGATCGGAACCCGGTTTGGGCGCCGGACCAGAGCTCGCTGTTTTATCTGTCAGAGCAAAGCGGTTCGTTCAATGTCTGGAACCTTCCGTTGAAAGACGG
>DASTDH010000140.1:0-18985 GCA_035710445.1 Chthoniobacterales bacterium | reverse complement strand
ATTAGCGGTTTTGGCGAACCGGAGATCAAGTTTACCCAGCCAGCGTTCCCTTCCGCCGGCTGGATCGGCATTTCCAATCATTCTGGCGGGGTCGGAAAACTTCGGAGGCGGTTAAACTGCGAATTGCATCTCGTTGGATCGCCGCGCGGCTTTGCCGGAGACTAGCTCTCAATCTTGGTAGTCGGCTTCAGATCGAGACGGGATTGGAGTTCCGATTTCAAAAAATGCAACTCGTTGCGGGTCGCGAACCAAGCAAGTAGGGGGATCAGGAGCAGAATCCCGAGTACAATGTTCATCAGCAAAATAGCCAGCTGCATGTCGAAACCAACGTGCGCCCAATCAAAATTGATATTAACCGGGTAACTTAAGGCCGTGGAAAGGGCAATGAATGTGGCTATCGCCAAAAACAAAATCCCCCAACCGATTTTACTCGCCAGCGGAGCGCCCCCTTCAACCAGTACCTCGCTTCCGTTTTCTTTTGCTGAGACCGTACCATGCAACGCAGGTTTGAACCAAGCGCCGGGGGTTAGCACATTCCAATACCAGCGCCCCCCGGAGCGCTTCCAAAGATGAAAGTTTTGTCCTTCTACTCGGCCGATAATCGGACGTTCGCCCCGATAAAGCGAAGGTTTGTATGGATCAACTTCATTGGGATCAACAAACTCATGGAGATGAGATACGATCTCGGACGGAGCAGAAGAGGAAAGAAATAGCTGGAACATAAGCGCGATTCGGCTGTCGCCGAATCGTGCATAGCAAATGACAAATAGCAAATAGCAAATGCGTCTCCGCGATCGGTTATTCCCTCACGGCCCGGGCCCGAATGGCCAGGGATCTTCAAATCCACCGGTATATCGGTCGTACGTCGCCGGACCAAAGTGCACGTTGTTCCACTCCTTCTTGACCGGCGCCTCATCGGTAGTCTTCTTGGTGTGAGCGCATCCGACTAGCAAGAGGCTGCCCGCCAACAACCAGGTGGGACGAACCCGCGTCCTTTTTGTGGACGATCTTAACGTAAATCGCACAGACCGCATTCAAGCTAAGGTGGCTGTAAGGAGCAAGTGACAATCTGCAGCCACCTTGAGATAAGAACGAAATGATGCTGCGCCGACTTGCGACCGGCTTAGGGGCGCTGATGGCGGGAGGTTTGCTCCTTTGCCGATATTTGAACTATCATCCTAAATCGGTGGAACCGATGCGCGTGTTTAATGTCGGCGCACCACCGCGGCTATCGCCCGGTCAAACGATCAAAATCGTTACCTACAACGTGCAGTTCTGCGCGGGCGTAAATTACCACTTCTTCCATGACGGCGGACCCGATACGATTGTCGCTCCCCGTGATGTTCGAGCCACTCTTGAGAGAATCGCGGAGTTTTTGAGCGCAGAGGATCCGGACTTCGTTCTTCTACAGGAGGTCGACCAACTCGCTCGCCGTACCGGCTATTTGGATGAAACGCGGCTGCTGCAGGAGGCGCTTCCGTTCGAGCTGCGCAACTTTACAGCCGCCGATTATTGGCGTTCGAAATTCGTTCCTCACCCAAAAGTCATGGGATCAGCTGGAACACAGCTCGTGATTTTTTCACGCTATCAGCTCGGTCCGGCACATCGGTTTCAATTGCCGCTACGGAGCGGGAATCCGATCGAACAGGATTTTTATTTGAAGCGAGCAGTGCTTCAAGTGGAAGTGCCATTCGTCGGCGGCGGTCGCTTTGTGATCCTAAATACACACTTGGAAGCTTTCGGCCGCGGGATGAACATCATGGAGAGACAAGTTGGCAAGGTGCTGGCCGAATTAGAGTCGTTAGACCGTGAAGATTTGCCCTGGATTATCGGCGGAGACTTTAATTTGTTGCCGCCCGGTCAGCGCGTTCTTCTAACGGCGAACGAACGGGGGAGTCACACCGATCCGTCGGCAATAATTCCCGTGTTTGAGCGCTATCGCGGTATCCCGACGGCGAATGACGCGACCGGAGCAAATATGCGAGAGTTCTTTACGTTTTCACAGGGCGCCGGGCAGGGAAGGGTTCCAATACGGACGCTCGACTACCTGTTTCCCGCATCCGACGTGCAAATCCTCCACTACGAAGTCCGGCAACAAGGCGTGCAGGCGCTATCTGACCACTTTCCGCTCATTGCAGAGTTCAAGCTCCCTTAGCCGGATTGATTGGGCTATTATCGCTAGAGATACCCGAGCCAAGCCTGATTGTGCGTTCGCTTGTAGAAACCAAATTCCGCATTCTTCTTGTTTCCGCTCTTTCGTTTTGACCGAATAACAGCCTCCTGATAGCTCTTCCGACAGCCCCCAAATCTTAGGATGAGAGCCATTGTCGCAACCAGTGCATTGTTAGTTTCCGTGGTCAGCGTCTGGGCGAATTCGTGTGATGACCTCAACAAGCTTTTCGACGATGGATTTCCCAAAGTGGCGGTCCAGATCGATAAAGCGAGCCAAGCTACCAGCGCGAAAGAACTCGCTAGCGCTCTAAACCAAGTTGCAGACACCTTGGGCGCTTATCGCCAGAAGTTCACCGCGATTATCGCCGAGGCTCAGAAGAAGTCGAATAACGGCAATTCCGGTCTGGACGATTGTATGTCCGCTATTCATCGCTTCCACGTTTTTTTGAAGCAGCTGCAAGCCGGCGTTGAGGAATTGAAAGCGACTTTTCCGAAGTTCGTTGCCGACACGGATGTAACCGCTGCGTTCGCTCGAATTCAAGATTCAACTCGGAATCCAACCCCGACTCCGTCGGCGAGCCCGGCCCAACACTGAAATGGTGGGGCGAGACACGCGAAGTCTCGTACTGTCCCGATTGGACCGGTCGCAGATAATGCGAATGGATCCCATGGGTCTGGTGAATCCTATTCCAACGCACCCGTGCATTCTTGAGCGTGACCTGCTATGCTAAGGTTCCAAGTCGTTATTTGCGTCTCACCAGTGATCGCCAAAGTGGTTGCCCGGGAACAGCGGACATTCATGGTTAGGTTATGAAACGATCGGCTCCTGTGCACTCGACCAATGCTCCCGCAGCATACTGGTTGGTCGGCGACGGCGACCTGACCGTTGATCAACTCCGGAAGATCCTGTCGAGCAATCGACGGATAGGTCTATCGAGCGCAGCTCATGACCGAATCGTCAACTCGAGGAAAATTGTTGAGCGGTTGGCAGAGGGGGCTGGAGCTCTCTACGGGATTAACACCGGTTTCGGCGTTCTGGCGCATCAGCACATCCCACGATCGGATCTAGAGCAGCTACAAGAGAATTTGATTTTGAGCCATGCCGTGGGGGTGGGCGACGAAGTACCTCCAGTGATCGTCCGCCTCATGTTGCTGCTCAAAGCGCAAGGCCTTGCTCTCGGCTACTCCGGAACTCGGCTTGAAATCGTCGACTACCTGATCCGGTTCTACAATGAAGAGTTTGTACCGATCATTTTTACTAAGGGGTCATTGGGAGCTTCCGGCGATCTTGCTCCGCTTGCTCATCTGACGCTTCCGGCGCTCGGCTTTGGCGAAGTAGATTTCAAGGGCTCGCGTATTCCGGCCAAAGTTGCACTGCAAAGGCTCGGACTTGAACCTTTGCGATTGAAAGCAAAGGAAGGGCTTGCCCTCATCAACGGAACGCAATTCATGAGCGCATATGCGGTCCACTGCTTGATTCGGATTCAGTTGTTGTTGGCAACAGCGGACCTCGCTGCGGCGATGACGTTGGAATCGGTTCGCGGAAGCGCGGCTCCGTTCAATGCTCGAATCCACCAGGCGCGCCCGCATCCCGGACAAGTCAGAACGGCCGAAATCATGAGGCAGTTACTGATTGGATCTGAGATCCTGCCTTCTCATCTTGATTGCCCTAAGGTGCAGGATCCTTATTCGATCCGGTGCGTGCCGCAGGTGCACGGAGCGGCCAGAGACGCTTTCGCACACGCACTGCGGGTGGTCGAAATTGAAATCAATTCGGCCACTGACAATCCGCTGGTATTTCGCGAAGGCGATATCCTCAGCGGAGGGAATTTCCACGGCGAACCGTTGGCGCTGGTACTGGATTATTTGGCTATCGCGGTAGCAGAGATTGCGTCGATCTCCGAGCGACGACTCTACCTGATGCTGGAAGGAGATACTTTGGGCGAACTGAAGCTGCCGCGTCTGCTCATGAAAGATACCGGGTTGAATTCCGGATTCATGTTGCCGCAGTACACGGCGGCAGCGCTAACCTCAGAAAACAAGATCCTGGCACATCCCGCTTCCGTCGATTCTATTCCCAGTTCGCTTGGACAAGAGGACCACGTTTCAATGGGTGCAACCAGTGCGACCAAACTGCTGGAGATAGTAAAGAATACGGAGACGGTCCTGGCTATTGAATTAATGAGCGCAGCTCAAGCGCTCGATTTTATTCATCCGCTCAAGGCTGGGAAAGGAGTAGAAGCGGCGCATACCGAGATCCGCAAGTCGATTTCGTTCGCGGAATCAGATCGCCTGTTCCACGATGACATTCAATGTGCTCTGCAACTTGTTCGCAGTGGGGCATTGGTTCACGCGGCGGAGCAAAGTGTCGGAACCTTCGCCCACCAGTGACTCATCGATGAAGACTGAATCACATACAGTTCGATCTCCGCGCGGTCAGTCAATTTCCTGCCGTGGCTGGCAGCAGGAGGCAGCGCTGCGCTGCCTGATGAATAACCTAGATCCCGAAGTGGCCGAGAAACCGGAAGAGCTCATCGTTTATGGAGGTCGAGGGAAAGCGGCTCGTTCTTGGGAAGCGTTTCAACTGATCGCGCGAGAACTGCAGCGCTTGGAGAATGATCAAACCTTGCTTGTACAGTCCGGAAAACCAGTGGCCGTTTTCGAGACACACCCGGAGGCGCCTCGCGTCCTGATTGCCAATGCGAACCTGGTAGGAGCCTGGTCCGACTGGGCCAACTTCGATAAGCTCGAGCAAGCCGGTCTAACCATGTACGGGCAGATGACCGCCGGGAGTTGGATCTATATCGGATCTCAGGGGATCGTCCAGGGAACTTTCGAAACCTTCGCTTCGGTCGCCGATCACCATTTCTCTGGTGATTTGGGTGGACGCCTGGTACTCACCAGTGGGCTTGGAGGGATGGGAGGTGCTCAGCCACTGGCCATTACCTTAAACGGCGCGGTGGCACTCTGTATAGAGGTCGATCCCGACCGGATCGCTCGTCGCGTACAAACCGGGTATTGCGACCGGATGACACAAAGTTTCGATGAAGCGCTTGCCTGGTGCCTGGAAGCTGTTCGTTCGCGGACTCCTCTTTCGGTGGGACTAATCGGGAATGCTGCCGAGTTCGTGCCGAAGATCGCCGCCAGCGATCTGCACATCGACGTGGTCACCGATCAGACCAGCGCGCACGATCCGCTCGTTGGCTATATTCCACTCGGTCTGACATTACAGCAGGCTGCTGAGCTGCGAAAGCGACGGCCGGAGGAATATCTTGAACGGGCGAGCCAATCGATGGCAATACACGTCGAAGCAATACTGCGATTGAAGCGACGCGGTACTGTGGCGTTCGACTACGGCAACAATATCCGAAAACGCGCTTTTGACGCCGGGGTGCAGGATGCTTTTGCGATCCCAGGATTCGTGCCGGAGTACATTCGCCCGCTCTTTTGTCAGGGCAAAGGCCCGTTCCGCTGGATCGCGCTGTCCGGTAATCCTGAAGATATTCGAAAAACGGATGATCTTGCTTTGCGTCTTTTTCCCAAGGATCAGACCCTGAGTCGTTGGTTTCGCCTGGCGCAAAAGAGAATCCATTTTCAAGGATTGCCTGCCAGGATTTGCTGGCTCGGGCAAGGTGATCGCGCGGAAATGGGTGTACAGATCAACCACTTGGTGAGACGAGGTGACCTGGAAGCACCGATCGCAATCGGCCGCGATCACCTCGATACAGGATCGGTGGCATCGCCTTTTCGCGAAACCGAGGCAATGAAGGATGGATCCGACGCGATCGCGGATTGGCCGATCTTGAACGCCTTGTTAAACACCGCGAGCGGAGCGAGCTGGGTCTCGGTTCACAACGGAGGCGGGGTCGGGATTGGATATTCGTTACACGCAGGTCAAGTAAGCGTTGCCGACGGGTCAGACCTCGGAGAACGCAAACTCTGCCGCGTGCTTACCAATGATCCCGGAATCGGAGTGGCGCGTCATGTTGATGCCGGATACGAAGATGCCGTGAAAACCGCTCGGGAACATGGGATTCGGATTCCCGGGCTGAAAGAGCAGTAGTGTACCGTACATATGATGGTGATGTCGTTGCGTTCAGTTTGTCCTGCTGGCAAGGCGCTAGCGTCACCTGTTTCGTTCCGGAGGACCGCGATGAAAGTAGCCCAGCACTTTAGTGCTGGGTTGGCATTTTTGAACGCGCGCGTCCCGCCAGGGACGATCGAATTATGGTTTAGCACCCCCGCCAAACCGCATCTGAGGCTTCGATGAGTGTATCTCTATCGTCCCTCCGGGACGGCGTCTTCTTGAACCTTAACCCAGCAATAAATTGCTGGGCTACTTTCGCTGGGTCCCTGCGGGACGGTTCTCATGCTTCGTATCCCCACAGCCATACCAAACGTTATGCTGATGCACATAGATCGCCGCCGGGCGACATCGTCATCATATGTAGGGCGGTGCACTAATATGAGCAAAAGCCAGGAGTTCGCGGTCGCGAATTGTGGGCAACTACTGACTCTGGGCGGATCGGCTTCCGCTCGGCGCGGTGCCGCCATGCGGGAATTGGGAATCCTGAAGGACGCTGCGATGTTGATTCGGGAAGGAAGGGTAGTCTTGACCGGAGCTTGGAAGGAGGTTGAAAGCGCCGCCGGAGCATTGAGTGAAGAGATAGATGCGGGTGGGAAATTGGTTACCCCAGGTTTCGTCGATGCGCACACCCATCTGGTTTTTGGAGGGAATCGGCTGGAAGAATTTGAGCGCCGGGCCGGGGGCGAATCGTATCAATCCATTGCCGCGAGCGGCGGGGGGATTCTGTCCACCGTGCGTCAGACCAGGTCAGCCTCGGAGCAGGAATTGGAAGCAAGCGCGCGCGATCGACTCGGCTGGGTGATCCGTAATGGAACGACCACAATCGAAATCAAATCGGGTTACGGACTTTCACTGACCGATGAGACAAAAATTCTTCAGGTAGCGCAACGTCTCAAAGATATGGTCCGCGTGGTGCCAACTTTCTTGGGCGCGCACGAGATTCCGGAAGAGTTTCGGGCAGACCGTTCCGGTTATATCGACTTGGTCGTCAATGAGATGTTGCCGGCCGTCCGGCGTGACCGGTTGGCGGAGTACGTCGATGTGTTTTGCGAGTCGCATGTTTTTAGCCCGGCCGAGACAGCTCAGATCGTTCGCGCGGCACAGCGTCTTGGCTTGCCGGCGCGACTGCACGTCGATCAGTTGAAGGATTCCGAAGGTGCTGCGCTGGCTGCTTCGCTGGGCGTGGCCACGGCGGATCATCTCGAATGTGCCAATAGCGCAGGAATCCAAGCGCTAAAACAAGCGAACGTCCAGCCGGTGCTGCTTCCCGGTTCAGTGTATGCGCTTGGTTCCCATCGTTATGCTCCAGCCCGGGAGATGATCGATGCCGGCCTCCCTGTAGTGCTGGCCTCCGATTTCAATCCGGGATCTTCTCCGACTCCTTCCATTCCGATGATCATTTCGCTGGCGGTGACTCAGATGAAAATGACTGTGGCGGAGGCAATCAGTGCGGTCACCATGAACCCCGCTTACAGTCTATCCCGTGGCCACTTGGTGGGATCTTTGGAGCCAGGAAAAATAGCGGACTTCGTCATCCATCAATTCAAGGACTACCGCGAGCTAGGCTACTACTTTGGGATCGAGCCGGCGGAGCAGGTTTTCATGGGAGGCCGTCGTGTCTACTCCCGCTGAACAGGGCTGGTGGCCAGAGTATCTGTATCTTGAGGACCAGATTGTTTCGGATTGTGCTTTTTTTTGCGATGAGCAAGGAGTCATTTCACGCTTTTCCCGCGACCCGTCAGCCCTGGCGAAGGCAGATCGGCTGAAGCGCCGCTTCGTCATCCCGGGCTTGGTTAACGGTCATTCGCACACCTTCCAACGAGCAATCCGTGGGCGGACCGAAGTTCGTACGACGGTAGAACCGGACACATTCTGGACATGGCGCGAAAAGATGTATTCGGCAGCCGCTCGGCTCGAGCCCCAGGAGATTTACGCAACAGCCCGCATGGCTTTTCTAGAGATGGTTCTTTCGGGCATCACCACGGTAGGGGAGTTTCACTATCTGCATCATCAAGCAGATGGAACGCCTTATCCGGACCGCAATTTGTTGGCGAAACTGATTATTCAAGCGGCGCGCGACGTCGGGATTCGCGTTGCCTTGCTGCGGACCGCCTACAGCCGGGCTGGATTCAAAAGGGCGCCCAATCCTGGGCAAGCTCGGTTCATCACGCCGAGATCAGATGTTTTCATCCAGGATACCGAGGCACTTTTTGATTGGGTGGAGCAAGAGGGTCTGACCAATTTCGTCAACATCGGAGTCGCGCCACATAGCTTCCGTGCGCTTCCGATCGAATATGTCCGTGCGGTCAGAGGTTACGCGAACCAACGCGGAATTCCGGTGCATATGCATGTCGCCGAGCAACCGGCGGAAATCGAGCAATGCCATGCGGAACACGGCCGATCGCCGGTCGACCTGCTTCATGAGGAGGAGATCTTGAGTGAGCGATTCACCGCTATCCATGCCATTCATATCTCGGAAGCAGAGTCCCAACTGTTGGCGCGTTCAAAGTGCACTGTGTGCGCCTGTCCGACTTCGGAACGGAATCTGGCCGACGGAGCCGTGCCAGCTCATTGGCTACTGCGGGAGGGCGGACAAATTTCGTTGGGTAGCGATAGCCAAATTCAAATTGATCTCTTCGAAGATGCCCGTTTGCTCGAGTATCACTTGCGTATGATGCAACTGGAACGGGTGGTGCTCGCCTCAAAGGAAGGACACGATCTAGCGCAGAGGCTGTTTGCGATGACGACGAAAGCGGGCGCGCGTAGTCTGTGCTTACCGGTTGGAGAGCTTGCGATCGGGCGCCCTGCCGATTTCGTGTCAATCGATCTAGACGATCCCAGTGTGGCCGGAGGCGAGCCCGGCGCTCTTTTGGAGCAACTGCTGTTCTCTGCGGAGCGGAGCGCGGTACGAGAAGTCTTTGTCCAGGGAAAAGCGATAGTTCAAGAAAGCAGGCATGACGGTCAGACCGACATCGTCGGCCAATTCGTCAAATTACAACAGCGTCTCTGGCGCGATGAGGGCGATCGATGAAGCCGGTGCAAGATCTCTTGATCGACCTGATCCGGATCCCGTCGGTCTCGACATCGAGCAATATTCCGGTCATCGACTACATTGTCGAAACGCTCGATCCAAAATTTTGGAATCTATGCCGATTGCCGTACCGCGATACGGCCGGAGTACCAAAACAAAATCTGCTGGCGACAATGAATCCCGATTGGGACCAGCCGATCGAACTGGCCTTGGTGTGTCACACGGATACGGTGCCCTATTCGGAAGAGTGGAAGGAAGCGGTTTTGCCGGCGGTTAATGAAGGGAAACTGTTCGGTCGCGGCGCTTGTGATGTAAAAGGTGCGCTAGCCTGCATTTTGCGGGCGGCACTGGAAATTAGGAGTGAATCCAGACCGATAGCCTTGGTCTTTACCGCTGATGAAGAGATCGGCTGCATTGGAGCAAAGCGACTGTTGGCGGAAAAGTGTATAAGTCCGCGCTTCTGCATTGTGAGCGAGCCGACGCAACTGCGGCCGGTCATTGGCGGGAAAGGATACGGACTAGGCGAAGTCGTGATCCATGGAACTGAATCACACAGCGCACTGCCGGATCTAGGACATTCGGCCATCTATGATGCTGCGTTGTTTATTGACCGCGTGAAAGGTCTGGCGGCGCAGCTGGAGCAGGAAGGAAATCAGGCCTTCGATCCGCCGTTCACGACCCTTAATATCGGAACGATCCATGGCGGCACTGCGAAGAACATCATTCCAGGAGAGTGCCGGATGCTCTTGGAGTGGAGGCCTATACCAGGCGAAGCGCCGGATCGCATTGAGCGTGAGGTAACTCGAATTCTTGCTGATCTGAAGTTCGCTGATCCCGGCTTTGCCGGCGCGTTCCGAGTACTCCGCAATGATCCAGGTTTTGCGACGGATTCCAATGGCAAGTTAGTCAAACTACTCGAACAAATCAGCGGAACGTCTACGACCACGGTTTCATTTGGGACGGAAGCGCCATATTTCAAGCAACTCGGTGCGGAGACGGTGGTCCTTGGCCCCGGAGATATGACCGTTGCGCATCGGCGCGACGAGCACATTTCTCTGATCGAACTCGAGCGTGCAACGGATCTTTTGGTTCGGGTGGTTCGCGAGCTGTGCGGATAGGCAACCGCTAAAATTTAGGTGACCCTCTTCGCGCTATTCCTATTCCCGCTCGTTGATCCAGCGGATAGCGAAATGCTGGAGTTCCATCGCATTTCGGAAATTCATCTTCTCCTTGATTCTCGCCCGGTAGGTATCGACCGTTGCGACTCCGAGCTTCAGCAGTTCGGCGATGTCTCGGCTGGTGCGGCCGCGGCCAATCAAATCCAAAACCTGGAGTTCGCGATCGGTCAGACGATCAAGGGGACGAGCAATGCCCTTCGTACCGGTCGTGGCTAGGCTTTTGAGGAAGCCGGAAGTCATTTCTTCTGAGAGATAGATCTTTCCGCCAAGCACTGATCGGACAGCCGATAGGACTTGGGCGGCTTCTTGACTTTTGGTGATGTACCCGCTGGCACCAGCTCGCAGAGCGCGCTCGGCATAGAGCGACTCGTCGTGCATGGAGAGGACTAAAACCGGGACACCGATCGAAAGTGCTTTGATGCTCTTGATCAGCTCTAGGCCGCTCGACGTCTTCAGAGTGATGTCGATTATCGCCAAATTCGGCGAGGTTTCACGAATGATTTGAATAGCTTCTTGAGCGCTATCCGCCTCACCGCAGATTTCCATATCTGGCTCATTGTTGATGAGCTGGCATAAACGCTCTCGGAACAGGGGATGATCATCGACCACCACCACGCGTGCCTTCTCACTCATGGTTAACTGGTCCTGCGCTTGGCTGTCGCTTGGCATTGGTTGTTACCGTACAAGCAACTACAGTACCTGTCGGCGAGTTGGGTTGAATCTCGAGTTCTCCACCGATCACTCGGGCGCGATAGCGCATAATGCTGAGTCCCATCCCTTTTCTTTCAGCGGCAGTGGGACTGAAGCCGATCCCGTCGTCGCTGACGCGCAGCGAACAGGCTCCTTCGCCCGTGTCGAGGGCGATTACTATCGATTTTCCTTGGCCGTGTTTCAGAGCATTGCTAACTGCCTCCTGTGCGATCCGAAATAGGTGAATGGCCGGGGCGCTATCCAGCGCCGGAACGAGACCGGAGGTCACAAACGAGCAGGAGACCCCAGTCAACTTCGATGTACTCGATGCGAGTTCTTCCAGGGCCGACTCAAGGCCGCCTTCATCCCGATCCACTGGCGAAAGGCCTCGGGCCAGTTGCCGAACTTGCGCAGCCGCATCCCTCAGATGTCTGGCAACCTCTCCAACCCTGGAGGCCTGGCTCTGGGACGTTTTTTCGAGATCCCTTTTCAACATCGAGGCCGTGAATCCGATCGCCGCTAAATATTGACAGACTCCGTCGTGAAGATCCCGACCGATTCGCTCCTGTTCCCGTTCACTGATTCCGATGATCTCTTTTTCCAGCTGCTGGGAACGCTCCAGCAATTCGATGCGGGCGCGGGCTTCGTCCCGTTGTCGTTTAACGCTCCATCCGGCGAAGAGCACGAGGCCGAAAAACATGAGCCTGAGCACGGCCTCCCACAGACGAATCCATTCGTTGGAGTAGACATGGCCAGCGGCTTTATCAACCGCCCACCAAGCGACGGTGCTCAGTAGTGAAATGACGATCGCCAGGCGCACCTCTCCAACCCAAACCATGAGCAGGATCGGTATGCAGTAGAAAGGGTAGATGGCGACTTCGTACCCGGTGATGTAGTCGCTGAACACAATCGCGACCGTCAGCGTGAGCGCTTCGATATAGTGCCAAGCACGGGGCTGCCGTTTAAAAAAATGGATCAGTCGTTCCACTGGTGGCACTTAGCGGCGAGCTGAGATAGAAATCAACTCAACTCTGCGTTAGATACCGGCTGCTACGCGGAAATCATGAGAGTCCGTACAAGCCAGTCCGGATCGAGGTTACAACAAATTATACGCGTTGTACCGGCGGGTGGCTCGATTCAAGAATTACGCGCACAAAACCCCCGATGACATGGCCGTTTCCCACAGTTTTTCGCCGTTTGCCTGTGCACTTTCGGATCTGGCACAGGCGCTGCTTTAACTCGTTCGGCGTATTCAATCTGGGACCTGTAGGGGGTTTTCAGTTTGATTCATGCTAGGAAATCCGAGCCAGTCTTGTGTTTGCATACCGAGGCTGGCTCATTTGATTCCGCGTGTTCCGAGGTTGCGTGCCGGCACACTGGTTCAGCAGTTTGGCGACTTCCAAGTTCGGTATTGCTGTATTCGGTGGGTCGACGATTTGCGCAAAGCAACCGCGTGAAGCGTTCCCTTGGACAACCAGCAAGCAAAAGGCTGATACCAGGTCGTACTTGTCTTGACAGATAGATTCGCACTGATAGTCGGTACATGCATGTAGCAAAATCAACTACAACAAACTATACGCGTTGCATCGACCTGTGGCTGAATTCGACGAATCCGACCTAACTTTGCCATTGCTTCGAGTCGAGGTGAGCGAGCATGCGCCTGGATATTGCACAACAGCTCGATTTGGCACACGCGCTGCTAGAGAGGGCGTCGCCTAGTTTCCGATAGTCAGCCCAGAATTCGCTGTTTGAGGTGAGCGAGCGGTTCGTTGCCTCAATAGGGAATTCTCCCCCATCGGTGTTCTGCGGCGACTAACCTAATCACGTAATCGTAGTTAAAGCTCAAGCGACCAAGAAAACCTGTCCCAATGCTCGTTCACAGTAAGATTATCAAATCCGGAGCCCTTGCTTCGCTTCTCTGTTTTGCGGTCCTCTCGACCCAATCTCTTTTCGCCCAGAATACGACACCGTCTCCTTCTCCGACCGCCGCCGCTTCACCGGCGGCTTCTCCACCCGCACCTACATTAGAGCAGCGGGTCGCCGGTCTGGAAGCTTACCTGACCAATGGCGATCCCACTGTTCCGCTCAAAGACAAGGACGGGAACATCCCTAAGGATCTGACAACGCCTTCGGTCGGCACATCCGGACCGGGACATAACGCCTGGATGATGACGAGTTCAGCTCTCGTTCTTTTCATGACACTGCCAGGCCTCGCTCTCTTTTATGGCGGACTGGTCCGGAAGAAGAATGCGCTCTCGGTCCTCGCTCAGTGTCTGGGAATCGCGGGACTCGTCACGATTCTTTGGTGGGCTTTCGGTTACAGCCTGGTTTTCGGCAAGAACTTTGGCAATCCGTTTTATGGGGGATCCGAATACTTCTTCCTGAGCGGCGTGAACTCAGCGCCAAACACCGATTACTCATACTGGGTCTCGCAGAATGTCTACTCCATGTACCAGCTGATGTTTGCCATCATTACCCCTGCGCTCATCATCGGCGCTATTGCTGAACGCATGAAATACACCGCTGTACTGGTCTTTATCGGTTTCTGGATGTTCCTCGTCTATTTTCCGATGGCTCACATGGTCTGGGGAATTTCCGGGTTCATGGACGGAATCTGGAATGCCAATTCCGGTATCAAGGCGATTGATTTTGCGGGCGGTACGGTCGTTCATATGACTTCCGGTTGGAGCGCCTTGATTCTCTGTTTGATCGTCGGCCCGCGCTTAGGCTTTAAAAAAGAGCCGATGCCACCACATAGCATGGTCCTTTGCATGATCGGAACGGGAATGCTCTGGGTCGGCTGGTACGGTTTCAATGCCGGCAGCGCGGTCGCTGCCGACGGAATAGCGGCCAACGCTTTTACGACCACGACCTTGGCTACCGCGATCGCGGCCTTCACCTGGGCAACGATCGAGAAAATTTTCCGCGGCAAGGCGAGCGTGCTGGGTTACTGTTCCGGCGCGGTCGCGGGACTGGTGGTGATCACGCCGGCATGCGGGTTCGTCAATTCGACCGGAGCGGTCATCATCGGTGTTCTTGCCGCTGCGATCCCGTACTTAGCGGTCTCGATCCTGAAACCGGCTCTTAACTATGATGATGCGCTGGACACATTCGGTGTTCACGCGGTGGGAGGAACACTCGGAGCATTGTTAACGGGTCTCCTGGCTACCAAAGAAGTAAACAGCAATTTGAAAGACGAATTGTTGAAATCATTGTTCACGTCGCAAGTGTTCGCAGTGATCGTGACACTGGTCTTGTCAACCGTAGCCACCGCGGTCATTGCTTACGCTCTGAAAGGAACAATCGGGTTACGAGCCACGCCGGAAATTGAAACAGCCGGCCTTGATGTCTCGGAACATGGGGAAGAAGCTTACATTGACTAGGCGAACACCATGAAAAAAATTGAAGCCATTATTAAGCCTTTTCGGCTGGAGGACGTAAGGGATGCGCTCGTCGAAGTAGGCGTCGAGGGCCTGACAACTGTGGAAGTAAAGGGCTTCGGCCGGCAGAAGGGACATACCGAAATCTATCGAGGTAGTGAGTACACGGTTGAATTTGTCCCCAAGGTTTTGATCATCGTAGTTGTCGGTGACTCGGTCGTCGAGAGCGCGGTAGCTGCTATTGTGAAGGCAGGAAAGACGGGCGAGATCGGCGACGGTAAAGTTTTCGTTTCAACCATCGACGAGGCCATTCGCATCCGAACCGAAGAAACCGGCGAGCACGCGATTTAAACAAACCGCCGCGGTGAGATGCTACTTTCCGCGGCTCCTCGCTTTAAGCAGAAAAAAGATTGCGCCACCGCAGGCGAGAACGGTCACGATATCTAACAGGTACGAGAGGAGGAGGTAACTATCGGAAAATTCGGGATCAGGATTGAAAAGATCCCTCCAGAGATTATGCAATCCGATTCCTAGACCGATCAGGGCCGCGATTGCGGTGAGCCAGGTCATGCCATGTCTCTTGCCGGAGGGTTGGTGATCTCCTGGATTCATGAGGCAGGGAAGGATGGAAGAGTGGAAGATTGGAAGGATCCAGTCGCAAATGGCATCAATTGGTGGGGTTCCACTGTCCGTATGGATTCGTGTCCGGAACGTCTAGCGAAACTGGCGAAAAAAGGAGCGAATGTCTTGCGCCAAGAGTTCCGGTTCTTCGGCTGCTGCGAAATGCCCCCCACGCGGCATATCGGTCCATTGCTGGATGTTGTACCCGCGTTCAATCCACTCACGAGGAGGAAACGGTAGCTCTTTCGGAAAGTGAGCGAAGGCGCAGGGTGGGCGAATGAAGTGGTCTGGTCCGAATCGGAGTGGCGCTTTTCGGCCCTCGAAATACAAACGGAAAGAAGAATGGATGGTCTCCGTCATCCAATAGAGCGTTACATTGGTGAGCAGTTCATCTGGCGTGAACCGGTTATAGAGATCGCCACCGCAATCGGACCATTCACGAAACTTTTCCAATATCCAGGCAGCCAGCCCAGCCGGCGAATCGTTCAAGCCATAAGCCGCAGTTTGCGGACGACTTCGCTGGACATGAGCGTAGGCGCCGCTCTCGTCCGACCAGCGAGCCACGCTCTTGAGAAACTCTTCTTCTACCGAGGTTAGCTTGGTTTCTGGCTGAAGATGGGGATGGTATGATCCCGGAACGTAGTTCAGATGAATGCCGATCATCCGTTCGGCGTGGCATAGCCCCAGGACGGTACTTACCCCTGCACCCAGATCTCCTCCTTGCGCGGCAAAGCGGCTGTACCCCAATTCCGCCATAAGCCCCGTCCACAACTCGGCGGTGCGAAACAGGTTCATACCACGACGGGTTGGTCGATCGGAAAAGCCGTATCCAGGTAAGGACGGGACAACGACGTCGAACGAGTCCGTCGGATCCGCGCCGTTGGCTGCCGGATCGGTCAACAGTGGAATGATTCGCATCATTTCCAAAAACGATCCGGGCCAGCCGTGGGTCAGGATTATCGGGATAGGCGCGGGCCCTTTCCCGCGTTCATGAATGAAGTGAACACCGAAGCCATCCGAAACGTACCGGTAGTGATGGAGGGCCGAGAGTTTTTCCACCTGCGTTCGCCAATCAAATTGCTTTCGCCAATAACCACAAAGTTCCTGGAGAGAGTGAAGATCGAAGCCATAGTCCGAACCGGACCCGAGTATCTCGTCTGGCCAGCGGGTTCGGTCCAACCGGGCGCTAAGATCGTCCAGCGCCGGTTGGGAGAACGGGATAGAAAATGGTTCAAAAGCCATAGGCATCGACCGCACAGATATTCAGCTCACCGGCTTCAAGCGCACCCTTGCAAACCTCGTATTGAAGAACTCTGTTGCCAAGCCTCGATGATAAGGAGCCAACGCTTTGGCTCGCAGCCGTTGAGCTTCGGCTTGGGGCAAAACCGAAGGGAATGGACGATTTAGGCTCCGTGACTTTCCAGAACCCTCAGGGAGTCTAGCCATGGCTCTTTATCACTCGCGCGCGTCAAAGCCATGGCCAGCAGGACAACCGGTAAAGAATTTCTTTCTGGCCCTGTTTTTCCCTCCCTTTCTCTTTTATCGGCAGGTTTGAGCTACGCTAAAGGGCATTCAGGTGTTCTTGTCCCTCGGACCTCGATCAAGGCCAGGAGATCCTCGTTGAATTGGTCTCTGAGCACCGGCCTCTTCGTATCTACATGACGGGGGACACATACAGCTTCATTGCCGTCACTAATCCGCCCGGGTAGTACCAAGTCTTGTCGAACTGAAACGATTCGTCTAACGCCCGGTATCGAAGGTGGACAAGCTTATCCCGCTGGTTCGCATCGTAGACCGCAAAGATAAGGTCGCCATTTGGCTCGATGCCGTAGGAGTAAACTACCAAGCAGTGGTTTAGGGTCCTGAATCCGCGAGTAATAAACACCGGACGAATGCGACCGGCATCGAGTTCTCTTCTAAGCCAGCTCGCCAGGTCTTTTTGGTTGGAGCGAAGCGCCGGGAAAACGGTTCGCCAGTTGCCGATCCGCAAGTACGGAGGCCACCATTGGCCGATATTGTTTTGGAGTGCCAGCCGGTTGTCGGTCGAGAAGGAGTGGAGATCTGGGTATCCCGGAATTTCAATCTTTTTGGTTGGTCCCGAGCTCCACGGCGGGATCCGGCTCAGTTTACGAATAATGTCCTCGTACTCCGCCTCAGAAACCTTCGGCAAATCCGGACGGAATTCGGCAAACTGGTAAAACTCGAGGACAGCACGAACCATCGCGAAGCAATGACGGGAGTACTCAGGAGTTTTGTTTTTTGGGTGCCGGCTGATCTCCAATTTGCCCTGAGGTGTAGTCTGGTAATCAAAATACGTGTAGTTCGAAAACGCGAAGGTATCCGCTGGGAAACGAAACGGTCGGGACTCCGCCGGAACCGTTAAGAAAGCCAACGCACAAAGACAAAGTACCCTGGTATACAACTTCAAACTCTTTTACGAATGTCAGTCGACAAAATGTTCAGCTCAGCGCGACGCTGGGTCGAGCAATTCGTATACTTCGATGCGAAGAAAATTCCACTTTTTCTTCTTCACTAAATGTGTTCCCGCACTTCGGGCTCAGGACGTTTCGAATCCGGCCCCAAGCCGTGCGGCTCATTCTTCAGGGAGATGTGACTGTCGGAGAGCTGACCTTTACCAATCCACAGCCAGTTGTGCGAGCCGGCCTGAAGCCCGACCATCGACGAAAAGCCAATCATCCCGAAAAGCATAAGGGTAAGCACCATCGCTGCTGATATGCTTCCGCGGACCACGGTACGATTGCCGAACAGGGCCGAGAGCAATCGATTTGAGCGAATCGCATAGGCGATCGGTTTGGACCGTTTCCGACGGTTGTTTGCTGACCTAGACCCAGCCCTCCCTGACCCAATTCGTCTCTGGAAGTGTGAGCCCATTGGTGTGTTAGAACACTTATCGGCAAAAACCGAGCGCGACTTAAGCCAACGCGTGAACCAACCCGCTCTTCGGCAGCTGCACTTTGGCCACGCTGTCTGGCAATTGATCAACGCGTGCAATACCCCGAAATGCTGGAGCGCAACAGATTTTCCGAAATTACGCTGGTTACGAGAAATGTTTCCGGGATTCGGCCGACTGGTGAGTGATGCTGAATTAGGTGGCGAGACGCTGGATGCCGCTTTAAGAATCGCTTCACCAAGGGCAGTTTAGACGATACGTCATTATGCGTATGGTCCCGGCATCACCTGCTGCCATAGAGTCCCGCTCGTGAACATTATCGAACCTACCAAGCAACAGCTTGACAATTTGGTGCAACCATTTCTCGCACATTCTAACGTCGGGTTTGCAATCGGATATGCCAGCCCACAGTTCCAAGAATCCGGAAAGTTTTACTTCAAGAGCAACGGTCCCCTTCTGAATCAGGCGAACAAGGAAGTGCCCCTCGGGCGAGATACGTATTTTGAGATCGCTTCGATCAGCAAAGTATTCACGGCGACCTTATTTCAGCTGTTCGTTCAAAACGGCACGATATCTGGCAGCGGCACGCCTCTTAGTGACTACTATCCTCGCGGCGGAATTAGCCTGGCGAAGCAGTTTTTGGATATTCCCTTACTCGCCTTAAGCAATTACACCTCCGGGCTCCCGCAAGACAACGATTCTGCGCCGGACGAACCGGCCTACTTGCCGATGCCATATACCGTATTGAATATGTTTTCGTACCTGGCAAAACACGGGTCTAACGGTGAATACTCCGGGTACCGCTTACACTTATTCGAACTTGGGTTTCGCTATTCTGGCCCAAACCGCTTCCATCGCGGCTGGAAACAGGATAGGAGAGTTTGGCGAACTATTACGGGGCAACATTCTAGAGCC
>DASTDH010000139.1:0-25250 GCA_035710445.1 Chthoniobacterales bacterium | reverse complement strand
CCGTATTCCCTCGACCACGTCTCAGCTACTTACCAAACGAAAATCTCGAGATTTACGTGGGCGCGGAACTGATCGGCAACAGCTACCGCAATGGTCCAACCAATGATCGCCGTACCAATAACGCTATCCTGGAGTATTCTGAGGAACGAGTCGGAGTCGGAGTCGACTATACTCTGCGGAAGGGTGTGGACATGGAAGCGATCGCGGGCTGGACGATCCAGCGGGACTACGACTATTTCCGCGCGGGACCAGTCAATCGAAGCAGGGGCTCCCCCTACATCAGATTGGATCTCAAGATCGATCTGTTTTAGCCAAGGCGGTATTCGGGCCGCCAGAAAGGCGTAGTGTCTTCGGCGGAAAGCGCTTGATTGACACCGCGCAGCAGGTAACGGGACAATTCCGGTATGTGTCCATACCAAATCCCGATCGCGTTTGTCGGAATCATCGCATCGAGAAAGAAATCATGAGACCGGTCTGGTGTGCGTTAGGCCTTTTTTGCTTTGGAGAAATCGCGCTGGCCGACGGCAACGCATTGGGGCAGCCTTCTCCGGCTCCGTCCGCCCGCAATTTGGGAGCAGAATGGTCATTTGACCTCAATACTACTTATACCCTGGGTGGCCGTATCGAAAAAGCTGGTGACTTCGGGTCCCAAGCCGAATACCGGTACGAAGTAGAGGCGCTACGCAATTTTCGTATTACCGGAGACTACTATCTTCAGCTCGGTATCGACTACGAACGATTCGATTTCTCACGCTCGAACTCCACCTTTCCCTCCTCGTTTACGTCACTTGCGGGCGAGGTGATGTTCTCCTATTGGTCGGGAGACGATTTTTTTCCGGTGATTCAATTGGAGCCGGGCCTCTACTACACGCGGGATCACATCACCGGAAATTCCTTTGATGTCCCGATTCGCATTACGCCGGGATTCAAGCTCACCGATAGCCTCTACCTCATCCTCGGATGCAGCATCGATCCTTTTTCCAATCCAATCGTTTTCCCGATCGGTGGTTTTAACTGGAAGATCAACGATCGGTTTAATTTTCGGGCGGTTTTTCCTCGACCACGATTCAGCTATACGCCCAATAAACAGCTCGAAATCTATCTCGGTGGAGAGCTTATCGGCGACTCCTATCGTAATGGACCGACGAACGATCGGCGCACGGACGATGCTATTTTGGAATACGAAGAAGAGCGGGTGGGATTGGGTATAAGCTACACGCTGCGAAAGGGAATCGACTTCGAAGCCGTCGCGGGTTGGATGTTCCAGAGAGAATTCGACTATATTCGTGCCGGTCCAATTTACTATGGCAAGGGCGCACCCTATTTCAGGATGGATCTGAGTATCGATCTGTTTTGAGATCTTTCCCTCGGATCGCGAAAGTGGGGCGTCGTTTTGCCCTCGTTGGCTTTCCGCTCAACAAGCTGGTAATCCTAAAGAAGAACCGGCAAGATGCTTAGATCGGCATTCCCAGCGGCTGTTCGCTTGCGCGGCCTGGCGTGCTTATCCCACGTTGATTCGCGCCACGGACCAAGAGCAAAAACCTATGTTTGAAGGCGGTAACGGATCATCACTAGAAAACGCGGTCGTGATTCTCGGCGCGACCAGTGAGAGCGCTGGGGTAAGCGCAGAGCACACTTATCTTTCTCGCCATTTTCCCGGCTCCGCCGTCGTCCGACAAGCACTCCTCCACCAGGCGGGAAAGGTTTTTGATCGTCTGGAAATAAGAACTTCAACGAACACATCGGCCGTCGTCTACTTCGATATTACCGATTTCTTCGGTAAATCTTAGCGGTGCTCCGATGAATCACTATTAACTGGTGCAGCCAAACTGCATACGAACCCGAATGTTCCCCCCCGGCCCTCGTCACTTCAGGTATGCTCCTGCCATTGGCTTTTTTCCACTTACCGATCGCCGTGGCCGAAGATCTCTCGGCCGAAGCGCGAATCGTCGCTCAAGCCGAACGCGCATTTTCTGCTCGCTGTGTTGAGATTGGTATCCGCGATTCCTTTATAGAATATTTTGCCTCTAATGCCATTCACTTCGAGCCGGAACCCCGGTTGGCGCGCCCGGATCTGGAGAGAGAGTCTCGTTCGACGGAGATTCGACTGACATGGGAACCGAAAATAATCCGCGTCGCGAATTCCGGCCGATTGGCCGTTAGCACCGGGCCATATCTTTTGCAAAGCAAAGCAGGCAAGCAGTCCTTTGGCTATTTTCTTTCGATCTGGAGGAAGCAAAGTGGCGGAGAATGGAGGGTGAGCGCTGACATCGGTATCCCAGCTCCTCCGTGCAGCGATTTTCCAGAAGACTTTCACGCGATTAGTGATCCGTCTGTTTCCGAACCGTCTGGACGCTCAGAACTCCTGACCTTTGAAAAACAACAATTCAAGCCGGACGTCGATATCGACACGATTTATCGGTCGATAGCACTGCCCGAAACTATCCTGGAGAGAGCAAATTTGCCCCTGATGAACGGCGAAGTTAAATACGATGCCTTTCTGACCACGCAAAAAACCAGAAATACGCAGCTCTCACAATCCGGCGGCGACGTCTCCGGCAATCTCGGGTTCACCTACGGTACGGAATCAGTGGAAGGATCGCGGGCAGCCTATTTGCGGGTCTGGGTCTGGCGTCAGCCACGCTGGTGGCTACTTTTCGACGTGGCGACAGCTCGCTTTTAGAGATCAAGCGCCAACGAGCCGAAATAGACCGCATCGTCTCATAGGTACTGACAAATGAGACGATGCACTGGTTTCTTACGACCTATAGAGCTCCCTGACAGCCCAAAAAAGACGGGCTAATGATTGTCCGAGTTATCGGGATCATTCGGTTTCGTTCCCATGATTTCGTCGATCCTGGTAAGGATCTCGGGCGTCAAGGTTTCTGCCACGCTCGAAGCGGCGAGGTTCTCCTCGAGCTGTTTCACTTTCGAAGCGCCGAGAATCACCGTACTGACATTCGGATTTTTGAGACACCAGGCGATCGCCAGAACCGATTGCGGAATCCCCAGCTTATGGGCAAACTCACCCAATCTACGCACCTTCTCGAGTCGTTCCGGCTTAATTACCCATTCGCGCAGCCAACCGTACCGCTCAAGACTCAATCTCGCATCAGTTGGGTTACCGTCGTTATATTTCCCGGTTAAGAGTCCGCTGGCCAACGGAGACCAAATCGTTGTGCCCAAGCCGATTCGATCGTAGAGCCGCGCGTATTCGATCTCGACTTTGTGGCGTTGCAAAAGATTGTAATACGGCTGCTCCATGGTCAGCGGTACCAGTTGATACTGCCGGGCGACCTCATGAGCTTCCATGATTTCTTGTGCGCTCCAAACGCTCGTTCCCCAGTAGAGGACTTTGCCTTGGGCAATCAGGTCCGACATAATGCGAACCGTTTCTTCGATCGGAGTCTCCGGATCGGGTCGATGACAAAAAAATAGATCCAGATAGTCGACCTGCAACCGACGCAAAGCAGCGTGACACGCTTCGAAAACATGTTTGCGGCTTAATCCATACTGGTTCGGCTTTTGCGGTTGCTTGGCTGAGCCGAAGAATACTTTACTCGATACCAACCACGTATCCCTGGGCCACGCAAGTTTACTAAGAATCTTACCCATCACGACTTCTGATTGGCCAGAAGCGTAGCCCTCGGCGTTGTCGAAGAAGTTGATACCTCCTTCGTACGCTTTAATCATCAAATCCTCGGCCACGTCATCAGAGATTTGATCGCCAAACGTGACCCAAGAACCGAGGGAGAGCTCGCTTACCATCACTCCTGCTTTGCCTAATCTGCGGTAATTCATATGCCGTAACATCCTTGCACGAGTCGTTGGTCGCTGCAGCTAGGAATCGGCGAAGCGGCTGTGGGGGATACAGCGATACGGCGAGGCGGCGGGGCGAAAAAGCGCCGCGTCGCCCCATCGCCCATATCGTTATTTGAATTCTCTCAGCCGGCCAATCGTCGAAGCAAATGTAGGCTTATGCGAATTCTCACACCTCTTGTTTCTGTATTGTTCGTCGCCTCAATGCAGGCAACGGCGCAAGGCACGCCGATCCTCAACTTTAACATGACGAAAGCGAACGGATCTCAGATCGTGTATGAATTCAGGATTCCAGATAACGTCGTATTCAGTTCATTTGTCGATACCGCCGAGGCTCAGCATCAGGCTGGTGTAGCGGCCTTAACTTGGGCGCAAGGCTTTTATGGTGCCCACGATGTGTTTCTCCAATCGGTCGACTTCAAGGCGTTGCCGGTTCCTCACTACGTCGCATCATTTAATGGCCAGATCGGGCCTATTCGCCAAAGTTTCTTTGCGGTGATACTCGGTTCCGGGACTCCTTTGGAACCGGTGGAAGTGCGCGTGCTAACGCAGAAGGCGACTGGTGCTGCCGATCAGGAGACCTCTAAGCCGGTTCGGCGCCGCGATGCCGCGCATCCAACCACTCGAAGCGAAGAACCAGTGCGTGGACGGGGAACCGCCGGCCTGCGGGACGAAGAGGTAACCCCGGCAGCCGGCCCTCATCCGAACGTGTGGATTTCCCGACCTGAGCCGAATTAGTCCATCGCAACCTATCGACAAAGTAGCCGCAGCCCGGTATACCTCCTAGCCGCAATAGGATCTCCTAGCTTCGGATATTGGAAATGCTTACTTGCACCGATCCGGCCCGCTTTCGTCCAGCCAGTTCTTCGCCGGCGTATTCCGGCAAACGTGCAAAATTGAGGGTGGCGAGAAAAGAAATTGCCCCGATGACCAGGAATGCCGGCCAAAAGTCGGTGGCGCGCAGGACGGAGCTTCCGCGGAGGGCCAATGTCAATTGCAGTACTGAGGCCCCCACCGTTACCCCCATGCTTAGCGAGAACTGCTGGAGCACGCTTTGCAAAGACGTGGCCGCGCTCATTTTCGCCTGCTCGATTTCCGCATAGCTGATCGCATTGATACAGGTAAACTCGAGCGAGCGAAAGAATCCGCCGACAAAGAGGACCGCTATCATCAGCGGAATCGACATCTCAGGAGTAAAGACAGCTGGTGCAGCGATAAATACCGCAGAAATGATCGAATTGAAGATCAAGACCCGACGGAATCCCCACTGCCGCAGAATTTTGCTGGCGGCCACTTTCATCCCAATCGCCCCCAACGCGGTCACAAAGGTCAACAGGCCAGAACGGAGAGGGCTAAAACCGAAGCCTAATTGTAATAACAGCGGTAACAATAGCGGCACCGCCCCTACCCCAATCCGGAAAAGCGAGCCGCCAACGGCGCCGGCCCGAAAAGTTGGGTAACGCATCAGCTCCAGATCCAATATCGGCGTGGCAGTGTGACGAGCGTGCCTAACGTAAAAGGCGACCCCGGCCAAACCCAGGACAAACAGACCGACTACCAGAAGCGGCGAAACGACATTCGCGTCCAGGGCAGCAGAAGCGGAAACCAATGCAGAAAGACCTAGCCCCGAAAGCAAAAATCCCGTCAGGTCAAATTTGCTGACCTCCTCACCGAAAACATCCGGGATAAAAAGCGTGGCCAGCACCAAACCAAGAGCGGCGATCGGTAGATTGATCCAAAAGATCCAGCGCCAAGTGAAAATGGTCGTTATAAATCCACCGACCGGCGGACCAATGACTGGGCCGATCAATGCTGGAATCGTAAGCCACGCGAGGGCACCAACAATCTCTGAACGAGGCACGGTTCGGAGAATAACCAACCGACCCACTGGAACCATCATTGCTCCACCGATGCCTTGTAATGCCCGTGCTGCCACCAGAACTCCGGTCGAAGTGGCGAAACCGCAACAAGCCGACCCGATCGCAAAAATAATGATGGCTAACCGAAAAATCAGCCGGGCTCCAAATCGGTCTGCCAGCCATCCGGACGCTGGAATAAAGACCGCCAAGGTCAACAGATACGATGTCAGCGCTAATTTCAGCTGAATCGGATCGTTATGCAGGTCCCGGGCAATCGCCGGCAGCGCAGTCGATAGCACGGTCGCATCAAGATTCTCCATGAAGAGAGCGCAGGCCACAATTAACGGCACCAAAACGCGAAGCGGCAACGGCTTTCCCAAACGCGACAACTCAGGCATGGCGGATCAGCACAATGGCAACACCGACCGTAATAAGCAAACCATCAGCGGAATTTTTCGAGCGGGCTCGGCCTCAGCTGCATCCGGGTCTCCGCCATTAGTCGCACCGGCCCAGGCAGTTACCTGTTACCGTGAGTGAGTGCTCACATCGCCATCCATCGGACGAGAGATCTCTAACCTGGACCATCGCCTGCCAATCCTTTGCTGGAGCCGTTCGTCCGCGGTTAGAGCCGTTCGCAACGACATTACAAAGGTTTCATCTTCTTTCCCTTTACAAGCAAGAACTTTAGAACCAGGGGTAAGCTGTTAATCGATCATGGATCGATCCTTAATGATGTAATATGAAGAAAATAATTGCCTTAGCCGTTGTCAGCTTTACGTCACAAGCCATAACGGGATTTGCTGGAGAACCCGTTGTACCATCGAAAGAAGTAGTAACCCCACCTGCACCCGTTCAGGACCTCTATCGAGCGAACGAATGGCAGTTCGATCTGTTTGGTGCTTACGCGCCCGCCGGCGGGAAAGGTGATAGGTTTCTCGGCGACCACGCCTGGGGTGGAGGCGGAGACGTCAACTACTTCTTTACCAAGTACTTTGGACTTGGATTAGAGGGGGACGTCCTTCGTGGCACCGGCTCTGTCCATGAGGGCGACGTCAGCGGTCAGTTCGCCTTGAATGGGCTGATCCGTTATCCGATCGGCAATACCGGATGGGCTCCGTACGTATTTGCTGGCATCGGCGGATTTGTTCCCGGTGACAATTCAGACTTTTTTAATACCTTCTCCAACGGTGTCAGCCGAACATTCAGAGACCACAATAATGACGATATCCTGCTGGAAGGACATTGGGGCGGCGGGCTCGAATATCGGTTCACTCGCCACATCGGAATCTTCACCGACGGCCGTTACGAAGTTGTCGATAAATCGAGAAACAACTTTGGCTTGATCCGAACGGGTGTCCGTTTTGCGTTCTAAACGCGCGCCATTCTGATCAACGCATCGAGGGCCACCCATTTCTTCGGGGAACGGGTTGGCCCTCAGCAGAAAATGCGGAACGCGGATTACGGAATGTGGAGTGAGTTGGGTAGAGAATGTGAACGCTAGCCCGCAATCCGCATTCCACATTCCGCATTTTCTGCAACCTCATCCGGTCTGCTCCGCCGCCGGTCGACCATTAAGGCCGCCACCAGGCCGATCAGAGCGGCTGCCGACATCCAGACTCCAGGCATCGCCTTATTGTTCGTGATATGGATCAAATAGGTACAGATCGCCGGCGTGTTGCCACCAAACAATGCGGTCGCCAGGCTATAGGCCAGGGAGAAACCGGTAGTTCGCACCTCCATCGGCATAATCTCGGTAAGCATCACCACCATGCCCCCGTTGTATCCACCATAGACAAATGAAAGCCAAAGTTCGACCATCAACAATCGGAGAAACGAGGGTTCGCTTACCAACCAGAGCATCACCGGGCACGAAGTCAAAAGCGCGGCCAGAGTGAACGTAATCAACACCGGTCGACGCCCGATCCGGTCGGAAACTCCGCCCATGATCGGAAGCCAGATGAAATTTGAGATTCCGACGCACAGGGTAACGGCAAGACCTCTCAAAGGACGACAAGTGCAACACTTCTTGACCAAAAGTCGGAGTGTAGGCAGTAATCAAATAGAACGATACGGTGGTCATCGTCACCATCATCAATCCAATTACAACGACCGCCCAATTGCTGGCCAGCGTGCGAAGAATTTGGGGAATGGCCGGGCGCTGTTTCCGCGCCAGGAACTCGTCCGTTTCGGCTAACGAACGTCGTAGCAAATAAAGTAATGGAATAATCAGGCACCCTATCCAGAAAGGCACGCGCCAACCCCACTGTTCCATTATCATCGGCGGAAGCAGCGCATGAAGAATTACACCGATCAGGGCTGCGAACATTACTGCGACCTGCTGGCTGGCAGACTGCCAGCTCACATAGAAGCCTCGGTGTCCCGGTGTCGCAATCTCAGATAAATATACGGAGACTCCGCCCAGTTCGACTCCTGGCCGAGAATCCTTGCACCAGACGGCTAATGAGGATCACAATAGGCGCGGCCACTCCGATCACGGCGTAACCAGGTAAGGCGGCAATCAGCAACGTACCGATTGCCATCAGGCCCAATGTTAGTATCAACCCGGCCCGCCGGCCAAAACGGTCAATGTAGGCGCCGAGAATGATCGCTCCGATTGGCGGCATCAAAAACCCAGCTCCGAATGTCATCAGGGCCAGCATTAGCGATGCAAAAGCATTCTCGTTCGGAAAAAAAGTGCGGCCGATCGAGGATGCGTAGTAACCGAAGACCATGAAATCGAACATCTCCAGAAAATTCCCACTGGAGACGCGAACGACGTTCAGTATTTTCGCTTTCGGCAACCCGGGACGGTCCGCGCTACCTCGCCGACGATCTGTGCCACGCATGGAGAACTAAATGTTGCCCGACCGAGGGGTAACGTTCGGATGCATCATTTCTAAAAAGCTTATCCGGCATACCAAAGAACGGCACAAAAATGGAATATCGTTCCAGCTAGAACAAAAAGATGCCAAACGAAATGTCCGAAGCGGAGACGCTTGCAGGCATAAAAAATCGTGCCCGCGGTATAGGCGATACCGCCCGCCGCGATCAAAATTAATCCGGCCGGAGCTACGTGTAGCCAAAAAAGCCGGGCAGCCAGAATGGCAATCCAGCCTAAGGCCAGGCAGAAGCAGATGTTGAGCGCCCGATACCTCAATCCGCCGCATGCAACGAAAACGACACCCGACACGGCCAATACCCAGACGGCCGCAAACAGTGTCCATCCCCAAACTCCGCGCAAACAACCAAAAAGGAAAGGTGTATAGGTAGCCGCGATCAGGAGAAAAATTGCGGCATGATCCAACACTCGGAAAATGTGCTTCCATCGTCGATTACGGGTGATGTGGTAGAGCGTAGAGAAAAAATATAACGCCACCAACGCAACTCCGAAAACGAGCGCCCCGGCAAGCGCTAACCGATTGCCACGATCGAGAGCTGATAAGATCAAAATCGGAATCCCGGCGATTGCCATGAGCAGACCAATTCCGTGGCTAATACCGTTGGCGATCTCTTCCGGACCTGATTGTACCCGCTCTGGTTTGGACATTAGTGACCGATATTTCCACATCACAACCACACAAGCGACCGGAATCTGGCTTCGGCGGTTGCACCGACAAAAATTCAATCACCGTTGCACCAGCCTCTACTCGACTTCCGGAAAAGACCGCTTAGCTTCAAGCCATGGCAAGGATTGGATCAACGAAACTCGAAGTCTTTCCCTTGGCTTTAGGGGGTAACGTATTTGGTTGGACCGCTGATGAGAAGACATCCTTTGCCGTCCTGGACGCATACGCGGCCGCGGGAGGCAATTTTATCGATACCGCTGACGTCTACTCAGCGTGGGCGCCGGGAAATTCCGGTGGCGAATCAGAATCCATTATTGGACGCTGGCTCAGTAGCCGGAGCAACCGCGAAAGGATGATTGTGGCGACTAAAGTTGGAATGCATCCAAAATTGTCGGGGTTATCGTCCGCTACCATTCGGGCCGCGGCGGAGGAGTCTTTACGGCGGCTGCAAACCGATTACATCGATCTTTACTACGCCCATCAGGATGACGAAAACACGCCGCTCGAAGAGACACTTCCTGCTTTTGATCAACTGGTTAAAGGGGGAAAGGTGCGTTACATCGCCGCTTCAAATTACTCCGCCGCTCGTTTGCAAGAGGCTTTAAGTGTTTCCGATCGAAGCGGTTTGGCCCGCTATGTGGCGCTTCAGCAACATTACAATCTGGTCGAGCGCGACAAATATGAGGGTGAATTGGCTAATGTGGTTGCGCGCGAGGGTCTAGCCTCGATCCCCTATTTTGCCTTGGCCTCCGGCTTCCTCACCGGAAAATATCGGCCGGGAGCAAAAGTCGCTAGTCAGCGAGCCGAGAAGGCGGGAGGGTACTTAAACGATAAAGGAATCAAGATCCTCGCCGCCTTGGACGAGGTTGCCGCCGCCCATGCGGTCTCGGTCGCCTCGGTGGCTCTGGCCTGGCTGGCCGCTCAACCCACCGTCGTTGCGCCGATCGCCAGCGCGCGCACTCCCGAACAGCTTCCCGACCTGTTGCGGGTAGCTGATCTAAAATTAACTAAAGACGAGCTGAGCCGATTGTCGGAGGTGAGCCGATAAGGAGACGGAATCGATCGCTAGGGCGACCGGACGATACGAGGCGCGCCTCGTACCCGCTTCATCCCCCATCGCCGCGTCGCCTCATCGGCGTGTCGCTAACCGCACCGACGTCTTAAGTTGACGCGCATGCCGGAAGAAAGCGGCGACTTAAATACAATATGGAGAAGCCTTGGAAATACTGCTGCTTCGGTTCAGAATACAGGTGTGCGAGCAAGTTTCCGCCAGGCTTGGATCAATTACCGTCGACTGCGCTTCTTCGTTATCGGGCTTTTTGCGGCATTTATGTTGGAGCTGCGATATCTCCTGTTTCTTCCCGGTCTGATATTCGCTCTGACCTTCGTTGCATACTATTTTTCGGCGACTTGCTTGGCTAACTGGAAATGTCCACGGTGCCGCCAACCATTTTTCCGAGGCTCTTTCATTCGCAGCCTTTTCGGAGGCAAATGCTTCCATTGCGATCTTCCGAAATGGAGCGTTGCAGAGACGAGCCCGCGAAAATCACACGCTACCGGAATCGACCCGCACATTGTGGGTTAGTACATTCACGCCGGATCAACAAAGTAGCCGCAGCCCGACGTTGGCAAGCCTACGTCGCAGCGGAACGCAACGGCATCGGCCAGGCTCAGTGCGAAGGGCGCGCCGTAGTCTGCGCAGGGGGCTTCCGGCTGCGAAAGCAGCCGATGTTTCGCACCTGGAAGGTGCGCCCATCGAACTCACGCCGGCAGAACTGGCCCCTCACCGGCATAGCCACGAAACGGCCGATCCTCAAGCAGGTCTTGATAATGGTAGAAGCGATGACCGATCAACCGTTTTGGTACCGCATTGACCACGACGCCGGAAACCCGTATCTGGCGTAATTTTAGTTCGGCCATTGCAGTCACCGCATCTCGTGGGCGGCTGAGCCCAAGTCGGACAACAAATAACGTTGCGTCCGCGTAGCCCGCCAGAGCTGCGCTGTCATCGGTCGCAAGTACTGGTGGCGTGTCGATCAGGATGTAATCAAATCGAGAACTCAGCTCCCGGCGCAGGTCACTTAAGCCAAAGCTCAGGAGGTGCTCAGTAATGTTCTGGACCCGTTGGCCACAGGACATCAGATATAGGTAAGGCATCCGCGTCTCTTGCACTGTCCCGGGCAGGCCTTTCTGCCGGGTCAAAACATCGGAAAGACCTGGTCCGCTGGCGACCCCAAATAACTGATGAAGTTTACCTCGCCGCATATCGCCGTCGATGAGGAGGGTGCGCGCATTGGTCGCAGCCAAAGCAATTGCCAGATTTGCGGCAACCAAGGACTTACCCTCTCGCGGAACGGCGCTGGTCACTGCCAGGCATTGCATGGCCAGGGCTTCCTGCGGTCTACGAAGAATGCTGGAACGAAGATGACGAAACGATTCGGCGATTCCGATATGCTGGCGCGTGCAATCGAGAACAGTTCGCTGTTTGCTGATCCAACGATCGCGCAATATTTTGCCGACGATTGGGAGATTTAACGCCCGTGTAACCGCTTCAATGGTCGTGAAGCGCGGCGCTAACCGCGAACATAAAACCAGGCCGGCGAGCCCAAGGCCAAGACCAAGAGCCCCAAACTTTAAGAAATTGGCGAAACGCGCCTTTGCTACCCGCGTCGCCTTGCTCGCATTTTCCAAAATCGCGATCGGCTCCTGCTCCAGCCGTTGGCCCACATCGACATTTTGAAGCTGGCTTACGAGCTGGTTATAGGTGTTGCGACTGCTGTCAACTTTCGACTTCAGGTTTTGGTATTTGCTCAGGTTGTTGTTTAGATCAATCAGGTGCGCTTGCTTCTGTTCGACTTCCTTCTCCAGAGCTACGGTTTCCCGTTCGATCGACGTCATTCGATCAGTTCGTTGAGCCTTCTGTTGTGAGCGAAGCACCGCGATGAGGTCCTTATCCTCAGCGATTCGACGAGCCAGTTGCTTGATCTTCGGATGTTCGGGCTTCAAGTTCTTGAGTAATCGTTCTCGCTCGGCCTCCTGAAGCGACAGATCCTGTTGCGTCTCCAGCAAGCGGTCTTGGGTGGCGTCATTCTGGGTCAGGTTGTTGGCCGCCGAACCGTTATCAAGCGGAATCGACGCCGCCGCCGTTGAAGGGTCGATACTGTTGCCAGTTGCGCCGACAGAACGATCCAGCCGCAGGTCGGCGATCCGCTTATGGAGCGTGTTCAGGTACGCGGTTGTTGCGGTGACATCATCGGTGATCGACATCACGCCGAACTGGCGTTGGAAGTCGTTTAGCTCCTGAGTTGTCCTGTCCAGTTCCTGTTGCACTCTGGCTATTTCCTTCGACACGGCAGCAGATGCGTTTTCTGAACGCTGCTGCCGCATATCCCGACGTACCTCGAAAAACGATTGCATCGTTGCCTGCAATACCGCCTGCGTATAAGCAGGAACAGTTCCGCTCGCACTCAGCTCGAATATCGCCGTCCGCGGAACAAAGGTCGCGTCAATGCGAACGGCGGATTTCGGATGAGTGAGGCCTTGGTCGGCCAACATCTTTTGCGCGCGTTTGGCTACGACTTCGCCCTGAATGATTGCTGCCTGAGTCCCGAGGAAATCCTCACTGTTCTCTTGATAAGCGGCCTCCATTCCCAGATTGATTTTCCCGGCCACGACCATTTTGGCGGTACTGAGGTAGTGCGTCGGTTCCCTTGAGTTCAGCCAGGCCGCGGTCAAAAGCCCGGCGAGCACGGTGATTGCGGGAAGCCACCAAAATCGTCTGACCTCTGCGTAGATTGTCCGAAGATCAAAGGTATTCATCAGCTGCTGCTACCAACTCAAAAATCGTGCCGGGACTACAATCACGTCACCAGGTTTCAATATCTCGTCCAGATCCGTTCGGCCCTGGTCAATCACGGCGGAAACATCAATAATCTTGGTCTGACTAGTAGACCCGGTTTTGTGCATGACCTTCACTTTTCGTTTGTTGGCGTAGTCCGAGAATCCGCCCGATTGCAAAATCGCCTGGGTCAGCGTCAGGGATTCGTTGGCTCGCAGTTCGATCACTCCTGGCTTAGCAACTTCTCCAGTCAAATAGACTTTCCCAGGAGAACGGGTTGTCCGCTTTTCTACCGAAATCAAGACGGTTGCCCTCTTATATAAGTTCTTTTCCAGCGCTCGCTTTATCTGATAAGCGAGGTCGCGCGGCGTCCGGTTCACCGCAGTTACGCTTCCCACGTAGGGGACGCGGACTTGGCCAGAGTCGCTCACGGTAAGAGAAGTCGCCGGATCTTCATCCTCCAAGATGCGGAATACCAGCTGGTCGCCAACCTGAATAGGAGTCTGGTTGTCAAGCTGCTCCATCGAAGTAATCGGCCCATTGTGTCGATGCGCGGTTTGCGCTTCCGCCAAAGCCGAAATCGCCAAGGAGGAGAGCAAGGCGAGCGCGATCAGGCGGCTAAAATGCATACTCAAGTGCGTGTCCGTCATGGAATTCCTTGGCAGTCTAGACCGCTTCTCATTCAGTAATATCGGCTAAAAAAATTAGCACTTGAACTGGTTGGCAAGCGCAAATTTGACGCTCAGCATAATTAGGAGCCAGCCTTGCCAGGCGCAGTATCGAACAGCGACGAACGGAGAACCCTTCTTTCGAAGCAAGCCGATGGCCGACTGAACTTTAGCTCAAGCTGCTCGCAAACTTTGACCGCCGTCTATATTAATCAGAAACACCATAACTATTGCTGATTCCTCAATAAACTTTCATAAGAACCCTAAATCCAGATTACCGATAAAAAGATGAAGTGCGATTGCTCTGCTGTCTAAAGTCACTCATCGTTGCTCCTCAACACCTGGTTTTTCTTGGCTCTCTCGCGGATTTCGCCGGTCCAAAAATCAGTCAGTTATTCCGACGCGTGCTCTTTCGTGTTTTCGGTGCGGCGCTCAGCGCGGATTTCTATCGCTACCGCACAGAAATGGAGAGAATCAGGGCACTCTTTACCGGGTTTGCCTCCGGAGCTCTCAGCCGGGTGAGAACCCATGGTCTCGAGCACTTGCCAAAGGAGGGTTTTCTGCTCGTCTCCAATCATACTGCCGGCTTCGACGCAGTTGCTCTGCAGTTGGCTTGCCCGCGGCCCATTCGGTTCCTTGTCCTCGAGTCCGCCTGTCAACACCAGTGGTTAAACCCGATTTTAGCACTGGTCGGAACTGAGGCTATTCCCATTTCGCGGGACCGAGCCAAGAACGCGGTCGCAAAAGCAGTGGAATATATACAAAACGGAGAGATTGTCTGCGTTTTTCCGGAAGGCCAATTGAATTCCACCAGCAGCCTTTTGCGGTTGCATCGTGGGTTCGAGCTAATCGCTCGCCTGGCGGGCTGCGAAATCGTGCCGGTTTGGATTGACAGCCCAGAAACACCAACTGCGTACCGGAAGGACGGACAATACTTTTTCAAGCCTCCCAAGCGAATCGCTCGATCCGTTGCCGTCGCGTTCGGAAGGCCGATGCCAGGGCGGTCGGTTGGTATTGGTTTGGTACGCGAAAAGCTGCTGGAGCTGGGTGAGTCCTGTTTTCGCCGGCAGGACAGGCTCAACGTCCACTTAGCGAGAGCAACTATCGAGGGCATAAAGCACTCTCAATCCGTCGACATTATCATCGATGGAAATTGTGATCGACGCCTCAAACGGATCGACCTGCTTGCTGTCAGCATCGCGCTAGCCAGCTGGATCAAGAAAAACTGCGAAGGGGAGCGGGTTGCTGTTCTCTTGCCTCCGGGGATAAACGCGCTCATTGCGAATGTCGCCATCACTTTCGCCAATAAGGTACCGGTTAACTTTGATCTGGCCGACCAAAATGCCGTTCTCCGGGCGACTATCGCGCAGGGCCAAATCCAGCGTGCGATTTTATCTGAGTCGACGATCATGTGCCGGGAGGATTCTTCGAAAGGCGTTTATCGGCTTGAAGAGTTGTTCGTCGAGCTGAGAACAAAAATCCGATTCTGGCGAATCTGGTGCTTTATCTCGCCAGCTTGGCTCCTCAGCAATATCCTCGGATTGCCTCGAAACGGCGGTCGAAAAGGAGCCGTTATCGTATTTCCTAACAATAGCTCTGAGGCGGCGACCGGAATCGAACTGAGCCACCGCAACGTGATGGCAAACGTCATGCAATTGGATTCGACATTGAAGATGGGTCGCAAGGATTCATTGATGACAACTCCAGTATTCTTCTACAGCTCCGGATGCGCACTCTCTGTGTGGTATCCGCTCATAAAGGGTATTCCCACGCTCACTTATTCGGAAACGGGCAGTCCAGAGAAAAGCGCTGAGCTTATCGAGCGCTACCAGATCACATCATTGATTGCGACTCCGGGTTTGTTGTCTGGTTATCTTCGGTGCGCGCCCGCCCGGCGACTAAAGAGCGTAAAGATCATTATCTGCGGATCGGGCGGATTGCGGAGCAGCCTCGACAAAGGGTTCAAAAGGAAGTTCGGCAGACAGATCTTCGAGGGATATTGGCACACGGAAACCGGATTGTTCGTAAGCACGAACCTACCGAGCCCGACCCCCCAGCAACTTGCCAGCCGGTGGGGATCAGTTGGCAAACCGCTCCGAGGCCAAGTGGCTCAAATCCGGCATCCCGAGACAGGGGAAGTCCTCTCATCGCATCAGACGGGAATGCTCTGGTTGAAGGGCGCCCATATTTTTGCAGGACACCTGAGCAACCCCGGAGAGAGCGCAGAACGGTCGACCGACGGCTGGTTTCGGACCGGCGACTTGGCGCGGTTCGATGAAGATGGCTTTCTTTACATCGAAAGACCGGTCTGACAGTTCTCGGAAATCCCGTCAAGCGATGGCCCAGACTGCGGCAGATGCCGTTGGCGCCACATGAAATAGATCACCGGATAGACTAAGAGATTCAGAACGGCGGATGTGAGGACTCCCCCAATCATAGGCGCGGCGATCCGCTTCATAACGTCAGCACCGGCTTGGTAATCGGGCGACCACATAATGGGCAGTAGACCGAAGAGTATCGCGCAAACCGCCATCATTTTGGGACGAATGCGTTGGACGGCGCCTTCGCGAACGCAGGCATTGAGGTCGGCAAGAGAATTCATTCGCCCCTCGGCTCGAAATTTTTCCCAACTCAGGTCGAGATAAAGCAGCATGACGACTCCGGTCTCAGCGTCAAGTCCGGCCAGGGCGATCAGCCCGATCCACACGGCCACACTCATATTGTAGCCCAACAGGTAGAGCAGCCAAAATGCACCAACCAGGGAAAGAGGCACGGTCAATAAAACAATGAATGTTTTGGTTGCCGAGCGGGTGCCGAAGTAAATCAAAACGAAAATGATCAAAAGGGTGAACGGGACCAAGATCACGAGCCGCTTTTCGGCAGCTTGCAAATATTGAAATTGACCGGCCCATTGAACATAGTATCCCGGAGGAAATTGCACTCTCTCAGTGATTCGCCGCGAAGCCGCTTCCACATAACTATTAACGTCGCGGCCAGTAATGTCGATCGAGACATAGCTTACGAGCTGGCCATTCTCAGTTCGAATATCAGGTGGTCCGGTTCGATAACGTATATCGGCCAGCAACGAGATCGGAACCTGCTCTCCAGCGGGAGTGGCGACGAGGACCCGCTTGAGCACATCGATGTTATCGCGAAAGTCACGTGAATAGCGGACACTGATCGGATATCTTTCGCGGCCTTCGACGGTCGCTCCTATGGTATTTCCACCAATGGCAGTTTCCACGATTTGGTTGACGTCCTCGACTCGCAGGCCGTAACGGGCGGCAGCTTCGCGATTGACGGTAAAATCCAGGAAATAGCCTCCCGTTGCTCGCTCCGCAAAGACACTCCGAATATCGGGCAGATCGGCCAAGGCCCTTTCGATAGAAGTGCCAACCCGCTGGATGCCTTCCAAGGTTGGACCAAAGACTTTGATGCCGAGCATTGAGCGCAAACCGGTGGTCAACATTTCCGTCCGTGTCTGGATTGGCATCCAGAACACTTGGGCCATTCCCGGTGTCTTAGTGGCCTCACTCATTTCGGCGGTGATTTTCTGCCAGGTCATCCCGACCGGCCATTGCTCGGGAGGCTTCAATTGAACCACGGTTTCGAACATCGATAACGGCGCTGGGTCGGTCGGCGTGTCAGCCTGACCAGCCTTGCCGAATACACTTTCGACTTCCGGGAAGCTCTTGAGAATCCGATCTTGGATTTGCAGAATCTTGCTTGCCTCTCGGCTCGAGATCCCTGGTACTGCCGCTGGCATGTACAAAATCGTGCCCTCGTTCAATGGCGGCATGAATTCTTTTCCGAGGCGGCTGATCGGAATCCAGGTCAGGAGCAGCGCACCCACGGCAACGGCAAGGGTCAGCCAGCGAAATCGGAGAACCAGGCTCACCAGCGGGTTGTAAAGAGCGATCAAAAGAGCGCTTATCGGATTTTTTTTCTCGGGCGCGATCTTTCCGCGGATCAGCCAGGTCATCAGAACCGGCACCAACACCAGTCCTAGTAATGAGGCGAACAACATGGAAAAGGTCTTGGTGAAAGCCAATGGGCGAAAGAGCCGTGCTTCCTGGCCTTGCAAAGAGAAGACCGGAAGGAAGCTCACGGTGATGACAAGCAGCGAGAAAAACAAAGGTCGCCCGACGGTTTGGGCAGCACCAACTATGACGTCGAACCGCTCTCGACCCCGAGCATCGCGACCATTCTTTTCCCGAAAATGCTGTAGACCCTTGTGGGCGTTTTCCACCATGATAATGGCCGCGTCAACCATCGCACCGATCGCAATGGCAATTCCGCCCAGCGACATGATGTTGGAAGTCAGACCGAGCCATAGCATCGGGATGAACGACAGAATGATCGCAACCGGCAAAGTGATAATGGCCACTAGCGCCGAGCGCACGTGCCAGAGAAACAACACCGAGACCACCGTTACGATGAGGCTCTCCTCCAGCAGCTTTTCGCGCAGAGTATCGATGGCACGGTAAATCAGCGTGCTTCGATCGTAAGTTGGTACGATGCGAACGCCAGGTGGTAAAGAAGGTTTGAGTTCTTCGATCTTCTGCTTAATTCCGGCGATTACTTTGAGCGCATTCTCGCCATATCGCATGACCACAATTCCGCCAACGACTTCGCCTTGCCCGTCGAGTTCGGCCGCGCCGTACCGGAGGTCGGGGCCGAAATGTACTTCCGCCACATTCCTTAAATAGACTGGGACACCGTCCTGAACTTTTAGAACGACTTTCTCCAGGTCGCTGATACCTCGGACGTAACCGCGTCCACGAACGAAAAATTGGGTCGACGCGATTTCGACGGTCTTACCACCGACATCCGTGTTGCTCTTGCGTACTGCATCGACGACATCGCCGATGGGAACGTTGTAGGCAGCAAGCTTGTTGGGATCGAGATCGATCTGATATTGCCTAACGAAGCCGCCCACGGGAGCTACCTCGGCGACGCCTTCGACGGTTTCTAGGGCGTAGCGCAGCTTCCAGTCCTGAAGAGACCGCAGCTGGGCCAGATCATTTTTCCCAGTGTCATCGACGAGCGCATATTCGAAGATCCACCCAACTCCCGTGGCATCCGGTCCAATAACCGGGTTGACACCCTCCGGCAAGGTACCTCGCACCGAGTTGAGGTATTCGAGTACGCGTGAGCGAGCCCAGTAAATGTCGGTGCCATCCTGGAAAATCACGTAGACGAACGATTTTCCAAACATGGATTCGCCGCGCACCGATTTAACCTTAGGCGCAGCGATGAACTTGGTACTGATTGGATAAGTGATCTGGTTTTCGATCAAATCGGGAGAACGCCCTTCCCAATCAGTATAAACGATGACCTGAACGTCACTGAGATCCGGGATGGCATCGAGCGGTGTCTGGTACAACGCATAGATGCCCACCGCGACTCCAAGGATCGTTAGGATAATGACGAGAAACGGATTCCGCGCACTAAAGGAAATGATCCGCGCGGTCAATGTATCGGCCGCCGCTCGATCGAGCGCATCGGTGAGCGACTGCGGATTGCGGACTTCAGACTCCGGAATCCGCATTCCACCATCGGGTGTTTTCTCGTTCACTTCTCGTCTTCGGGCCCGGCACCGGTCTGCGTCCCGTCATCCCGAAAATCCTTGATGATGCCCTGAATCTGGGCCTCGGCGTCGATCAAAAAATTCGCGCTGGAAACAACCCGCTCTCCCTCCTGCAGACCGCTAATGACATGATAATAGCGCTCCGGACTCGGCTTAGCGGAATCAAGAAACTGCCGGCCAACTTGAATGAAACGAGACTCCAACCTTCCAGACCCCTTATCTACAAACACCAACATTCGGGATCCCGTGGGGAGCACCGCATCAAACGGGATTGTGAGTAGCTCCCCCGCATCAATCTCGGCCACGACATTGGCATACATGCCCGGCCTCAGCCGGCCATCCAGGTTTGGAATATCGATCCGAACCCTCACGGTGCGTTTGGCCGGATCGACCACCGGGCTGATGGCGCCGATTTTCCCATCGAATGAACGATTAGGGAATGCAAGTAATCCAATCCTCACCGATTGACCTTCTTGCAGAAATCCTATCTCGTTCTCGTAGAAATTCGCCCATAACCACAAACGCGATGAATTGAGGATGGTCATCACTTTGTCTCCCGCTTTCACACTCATTCCAACCCTCACCGGCACCTCGCTAACGACGCCATCGAAAAGCGAACGGAGCAAAAAACGGTCGGTAGGTTGAAGTGTACGCTCCAATTCCGAGATCTCCTTCGGGCTGACATGCAAGAGCTGCAGCCGGCGGCGTGCAGCCTCTATCACCGGATCGATCGACGCCGCAGGAACACTGCCATTTTCATGCACTTTCAGCAGATTGACCAGCTCCTGCTCCGGAGTGCGAAGATCGGCCGTGTAGATCGACATCAGAGGCTGCCCGACAGTGACGTGCTCGCCCGGCGAGCTCACCTGCAACTCTTCAACGTAGCCATCGACTCCGCTCACGCACTCAAACACTTGCCCATGATCGGGCTCCAAGGTTCCGACAGAGCGTATGTCAAACCGCATGTGCCGGCGTTGTGCCTCGGTGTAAGTCACTCCGATCTGTTGCTGACGCTGGACTGGGACGAAGAATTCATTCTGGTTGGACCGGCGGAGGTCAGCATCACCAGACAGCTCCTTTCCGGCAGGCGATTGGCTGTTTGTTGTTGTTCGTTCCCGTACCGGAGTAAGGTCCATCCCACAGATCGGGCATTTCCCAGAGGCTTTCGAGTGTACCGAAGGATGCATGGCGCAGGTCCAATAGTCGACCTCGTTCACAGCCGAATGGTCGGCAGGCTTGGTACAGGCCGCAAACCCGGCTAAAATCAGAGCAAACAAGCCGCAATACGCCACCGGCAGGCGCGCGCGATCCTTCGTTCGACCGGGCTGGGACAGTGGACGAGCACTCTTCTGCATTGGGGCGGGCCTTTTGCAATATGCTTGGTTCCAAGCTGTTGCAATTTTAAGTCTTATTTGAGATTTCCCGGCGTAGTCCTGACATCCATCTCTCTCCCGGGATCATGCCGCTCAAAACTTCAGATCGGCATAGGTGACCACAGCTTTAGCTCTTCCCGACATTTGCGGAATCCTACGGCTACGCTCGAGCTGATCGATTCTCCGAGCGTCGGGTCCCTGCGGGGGCTTGGACTGGCTCAAAAATTCAATAGCTTCTCGGGAACGTAGATCACGTCGCCGCCGCTTACATACGTCGCACGGGTCGGTGACCCTTTAAGGACCGGCCGCAAGTCGAACACTTCTGCTTCATGTTCTCCCTTCACGATGCGAATGACCGAGACCCTTTTGGTGTCTGCCTGCGGAGTAAAACCGCCTGCCTCCATGATTGCCTCCAGCAACGTAGCCGGTCGTTCGAATACGATTTTTCCCGGCCTTTGCACAGCACCGGAAACGACCACCGGGACCGCCCTGCTTTCCACAGTAACGAGGACCTCGTTGTCCTGTAGTTGCGGCTTATAAAGGTTGGCGAGTTCTCCTTGCAATTGCCCCGGACTCTTTCCCGCGGCACGAACCTCGCCAATCAAAGGAAGACTCAGGGTACCGTCGGTTCCGACCTTTTGAGTTTGGTTGAGCTCCGGCGCTCCCGGGAATGCTATTTTGACCACGTCTCCAGCATTCAAAAAATTCGGGACCTCGCCGACTGCCTGTCCTAAATGGGTTGTCTTTTTCTGTTCGCAACCAGTGCAAAGCAGGAGAATGAGAGCGAACAGTCTTCCCATTACACCGAGCGCTCTCGTGGAAAATGAATACGTTTTGTCGCTCATAAAACTCATCGGCAGGAATCCGCGTGAACCATCTGTCCCATTCATGGATTTAGAAACCTATACATCTACTTCGTCTGGACTTAAATTGGGTAAGCGGCTGGCAGAAAATTTCCCAGCCCCGGCATCTCGCTTTTCTTGTGCGCGCTTTAGATTTTTCACACCGTTTTCATACCGAGTTCGGCTCAGTTTTTCCAGTTGGCTGTTGTGTTTAGGGCTAATTCCGGCTGCTGTCGAGAACGTTCCGCGGCGGCAAGCCCAGAATTCGATGGAATTTGCTCGCTCGCACTGAGTTTCCTGGCCTGGCGCGAGCCAAGAGGGGCGCTTGCTCGATCATCAGAACTGCAGAAGGATAGACTCCGAACTCCCGATTTCTTCGGCAGTGCCGCGCCCCCACCGCTTCTAACTGACAGGAGCGCAGCAACTGCTCTATAGATGAAATGTAGGTTGAATGGTGCAGGCCTGGCTGGCCCGCACCGCTTCGGAAAATTTGATCAAAAGTGAACGGTAGCCGCTATCGAAGGAACACCGTTAGTATCCACAAGGAACAACATGTAATAACCCGGCGGTGCAAGGTTTGAGTTCACTGGGGCGGTGACGCTCAGGGAACCGGATCCAGTCGAGAAAGTCAACGGAAGGAAACGTTGGCTCCAGTTTTGAGCGTGGGTCACGCCTCCAAAACGAATCAAGGAGACTTTCGCGATTCGCCCGGCGTCGGGAGTTTGCACCGTGAAGTTTTGTCCGTACGACAACTGCGAAGGCGCAGAACTAATGACCGGCCTTGATCCCTTAAAGAGATATGGTGGCGAAAAGAATTCGCCGCTGAACTGGTCGGTGGAAACCGTCGAGTTGTCAAACCGCCCACCACCATAGATGAAGAGGCGACCATCGGCCAGGAGGACCGCTTCGGAGTGATACAAACGAGGTGAGTTCATCGATGCGAGGGTTGTCCAACTCTCTGACGTGGGCGACCACAGCTCTGCCGGAAGGACAGCATTGGCGACGTCCTTCGGGCCCGTGGTCGTGCCACCGCCGGTTACCAGAACGGTGCCGTCCGGCAGACTGGTCGCAGTCGCATAGGTACGCGCGAAAGCCATTGAAGCCGTTTGCCGCCACGTCGGCGTAGGCTGAGTCAGGTCGAGCACGTAGGTTGTGGCAACCGACGGCGTTGACCCGTTGTCCGGATCCCAGCTTTTGCCCATCTTCACAAACTTATTGGGAAGATACATCGCGGAGGTTCCACCATCGACGGCGCTGCCCCCGACAGCAGTCCACGTGAGCGCGGTGAGATCGAGGATTTGACTCACGATTGCGGCTTCTGCAGTGGAGGTCGCCAAGACCCGGCCATCCGGCAAAACGTAGAGATGGGGATAGTACGGGAACTTCCAAGGCGCACTGGAAAGCTGGGTCCAGGAGTTGGTAGATAGATTATATATCTCGTGAATTGGTTCGTCCGTGCCGACACCGTTCACCTCGCCAGAACTCACGATGATCCGCCCATCCGGGAGGATAGTGGTCGTCGGATACCAGCGCGCATAGGCCATATTGGCCAGCTGCGCCCACGACTCGGTCGTCGGATCGAATGCGAGCGTGGATGTCAGTCCGTAACTGGAGATCTGGTCGGTCCCTCCGGCCAGGAAAGGCCGCCCATCCGCCAGCGCCTCAATACTGGTACAGAACGTATCCACTGGCGCGGAAGTCCAGTTAACGGTGTTATAGATCGGATCCCAGACGATAGCTGTCGGGCCGAAATTCGGCTGGCCGTCCCACATCAAAATCTTGCCGTTGGGCATCAGGTCCGAGTGGACCGAAATAATTGGCAAAGGCACAAGCGAAGACCAAACTCCGAATTGACCTGGGTTGCCCGGAGTGCCGTTGGAGAAGGTCACAGTAACCGGGTTGGCATTCGCGCGGTTATTAGCGAAATCCCAGGCGGTTGCCGCGATGGTGTGACTGCCGTTCGTGAACTTCGCCGTGTTCAAAGCGAAAGTAAATGGGCTGCTGGTGTCGGCCGTCCCAAAAATAAGGCCGTCGATCTGAAGCTGCACTCCGGCTACGCCCGTGCCGCTATCAGAAGCATTTATGGTGACCGTGGTCGTACCGGAAAGTGTGCCACCGGTCGGAGCGCTAATGCTCACGCTTGGCGGAGTCGTATCCGCCGGCGGAGTGCTGGCTCCACGAAATGCTACCATTTGCATAACCCAAGCGCCCACGCCGTTGAGCGAGGCGCTCGCACTGTATAAGCCAGGTGCAGTTACTACCCGATCCTCTGCGATTTCGCCGTCCGGACTGCTATGCACCCTCTCGGTAAAGGTCGGATCCGCGGCTACCGTCAGTGACTGGACGCTATTGGCAGCAACCAACAAATCGATGGAATTGGTAGTAGCAAGAACGCCGGTGGTGCTTGTCGTGCTAGCGCTTTGCGTCTGCGCGGTGACCACATCCACCGGATTGGTGGTGTTAATGCCGCTATATTCCAAAATCCGGACATCCGGATAGAGCGCCGCCTGGCTGAAAGTCACCGTTACGGTGTTCCCGCTAGATGCCGCAATGTTCTTGGCATAGTACATGGATTGGGTGAAGCCTCCCGCAGCGTTCAGTTTCGTTGGTCCAACTGCTAACTGATAGACGTTTCCGGCGGTATCCCTGACAGAGTTAACTTGCGCGGTCGTGTCGTTCCAACTCACGGCAACCACATTCAAATTGCCCGCTGTCTGTGTTCCAGAGTAGCCAACCGGCACTGAGGCGGCCGAAGGTTGCGGATCGTTATACGCGCTTTGCACAAATTTAGGAGTTCCTCCTGGCGGCGGCGTTGGGGTTGGTGTTGGAGTTGGTGTTGGCGTCGGAGTTGGTGTTGGCGTCGGGGTCGGGGTGGGCGTCGGGGTCGGGGTGGGAGTCGGGGTCGGCGGCGGCGTTGGGGTTGGTGTCGGGGTCGGGGTCGGTGTTGGTGTCGGCGTTGGAGTCGGTGTCGGCGTCGGCGTCGGCGTCGGGGTCGGGGTCGGGGTCGGGGTCGGAGAGGATCCAGCCGCACGGAAAGCCGCCATTTGCATAACCCATCCGTTGGTCGCACTCACCGGCGCAGTGGCATTGTAGGTCCCGGCCGCGGTCACTACACGGTCCTCCGCAATGTTACCGTCAGGATTGCTCGACCATCGCAACGTAAAGCCGGTCCCGGCGCCAGTGGTGTGATCGGCCACATTGTTGCCGGCCACCAGGAGATCGTTGGCATTCGTCGTAGTCAGAGAGCCGCTGTTGCTCGTGGTAGCAGTGCCGGTCAAAGCTGTACTACCATCGAACGGACTGATCGCATCTATTCCGCTATACTCCAAAATGCGAACGTCAGGATAGGGCGCCGCACCGCTGAAATTCACCGTGACTATGTTGCCGTTAGCTAACGCTGCCCCAATGTTCTTGGCGTAGTAAATCGATTGGGTAAGCGTAGTCGAATATTTGGTAGGACCGACCGCTAACTGGTATGTGTTTCCCCTGGTGTCGGTGACCGAAGTGACCGTCGTAACCGTATCTGCCCATCCCACAATCACGACGTTCAGGTCTCCAGCGGATTGTGCTGCGGTATAGGTTACCCCCACTGCAGATTGCGGTTGCTGGGGATCGGCATCCGCAGCCTGCACAAAACTGATCGCAGTCGGAGTTGGGGTCGGTGTCGGTGTTGGGGTCGGTGTCGGAGTTGGGGT
>DASTDH010000138.1:0-8455 GCA_035710445.1 Chthoniobacterales bacterium | reverse complement strand
CCGAAAAGGAAATGGGACCCGAAATTCGAGCTGATGCTCGAGACGGTTTCCAGGGAGCCGAGCCGTCATCAATTTGGCCGTAATAGTGGACAGTATTACTTCTCGATGGTTCCCAATGTGATCACTGTGGGCGTGGGAGACGAAAGCCGTCGACTGTTCATCCCACGGGTCCAGCCAAAGATCTATCGCCGGTAAGTAGACTCCACGTTCGTAACGGATCGCGATCATTCAAATAGGGCCAAATATGCATCATTACGGGCGATTTCGGAGTGTGGAATGCGAATAGTCGAGTGGAGTTGGCAATTCCAATGAATGACAATTCTGTAATCGTCTGATCGTGCCGCGCCCAAACTATTGACACGGTGGCGCGTCGCCTCGTAGGTAGGAGGACGTACCGCTGCGGCCAACGGGTCGGCTTTAATGCGCGAGCGATGAACACGTGAACATCGGTACGTTAAGGCTTGATGAACCAAATATGAAAAGGCTGTTGTTCGCAGGGTCTTGCGGCTTGGTTGTGTCGATAGCCTTGGTTCGTGCGGAGAACCCGCTGCCGATTCCTCAAGCCAAGGTTCTTCCGTTGGTTTTGAACGATGCTTTTGAATTCCGAAAGTTTGACATCTTTCGCAACGCGCCGGCTCATCCTGGTGCTACGCCGCAACCGACTCGCGAGCTAGCGATTCTCTTCGAGCGTAAGCGGCGGCTTTGGGGAGCAATCGATGGGATTGATACGCATGGGCGTATCGGACAGTACTTTACGTTCTTTTGGCGAGCAAAACGTCCGGCCGATCTAACGCTGCGGCTGGAATATCGACAAGCCAACTTGAAGAACTATGTCCAGGCTAGAGAACGCTATTATCCTGCCGCTCGAGGGAATTATACTTCAGAATTTGCGATTGTGGGCGATGATTATTCCCAAGATGGGCCGATTACTTCGTGGCGGGCAGTTTTGATAGAAAACAATGTGATCGTCGCTGTGCTCCAGTCCAGAATATGGCAATAGTCAAGTCCACCGCCCGAGTATTTGACAGCAAAAGATCAAACTAGGTATAGTGAGAGAGTCTGTGAGTTTACCAGCTTCCATACTGGTAGGGGTTACCGGAAAAGCCGTTTGTGTGAAGGTAAAAGGGAAGGGCTCTTTTCAAAATAGTCCTGCTCTGAAGGAATTTGCCAGAGAGATGTTCGAGCGAGGCCACCGCACCTTTGTGGTCGATCTGGCCGATTGCCCGGTGATGGATTCTACGTTCATGGGAACATTAGCCGGTCTCGCGTTGCGGTTGCGAGAATCCGGTAACGGCTCCTTGTTGGTGTGCAACGTAAATGAGCGTAATGCGGATTTACTTCGGAACCTTGGGTTAAATAACCTTTTCGCGGTCGAGCCGAAGGCGGATTTAGCCAACCAGACCCGCACGGAGGCGGCCCTCGCTTCCGATGACCATCTCAGCCGATTGGATCACGCTGCCTGTATGATCGAGGCACACGAAGCCTTGGTCGATGCAGACCCGGAAAACTTCGCACGATTCAAGGACGTCCTGGAATATCTGAAGCAGGATCTTCGTGCGGGGGCGTCCAAGTAGCGAAATCCATGCTCTGTGTCCTGCTCATAGGACTGTCAATCGCCGCCCTCGTTTTTTTCGGATTTTTACTGCGCAAGCAGACTAAGACGATCGAAGACCTCAAGCGAACGCGCGAAGAACTACAGCTAGAAGAGAGTCGGGTTTTTGATTTTCTCCATGGCTTGGGCGAGACCTTTACTGGCGATGTCCGGGTCGCCGATCTCCATCGACTCATGGTTGAGGGGGCAATGCGCATTTTGGACGCCCACGGCGGAGCGCTGTACATTGCGGATCGCTCCGGCAAAATGTTGCTCCCTGCTTTCTTGTCTAAGGGTTGTCCGCCGTTGGTGGATGTTCCTCGTCAGATCCTTCAACAGAGTTTCACCACCCCGATGGTCTTAGAGAGTTTCTTGCGCCTGCACACGGTCAAACCCGATGAAGGATTGATCGGAATGGTCTGGGAGAAGCGCGAACCGGTATTTTTGTCGAGCCGCGATGACAACGGGCGTCTGGAAAATCTGAAAGAAAGCGCCTTGCAGATCGATTCGGTGATGGTGGCGCCGCTCATTTATGCGCGGCAAAACCTGGGGGTGTTAGCGGTTGCGAACGGGCCAATGAGTACACCGTTTTCGCCGCCCGATTTTGTGGTTTTTCAGTCAATCGTTGAGCAATCGGCTTTTGCTCTCTATAACGCGATCGTTTATTCAGAAGCCGACGAAAAGCGGCGGATGGAACGGGATCTGGATGTTGCCCGTGATATCCAGCGGATTCTGCTCCCGGCGGGCGCTCCGGAGATTCCCGGGTTTGAGATAGCCGGCGTAAATATCCCGGCGAGCCACGTGAGCGGCGATTATTATGATTATATATCGATCGACGAAGACCATTGGGGGATAGCCATTGCTGACGTCTCCGGCAAGGGTGTTCCCGCTTCGTTGATTATGGCGATGTGTCGCAGCGTCCTCCGATCGGGGGCTCGGGCGGGAGAGTCTGCGGCCGGTGTGCTTCGCCAGGTAAATCGGCAGCTTTATCCAGATATCAGAGAAGACATGTTCATCAGCATGGCCTATTTGATTATTCAGAAATCGGCTGACGCCATCATTCTGGCCCGGGCCGGCCACGATGCTCCCTTACTCTTTCGGGCAGCTGATCGGACGGTGACAAAGGTGAATCCACCGGGGATGGCGCTGGGAATTGACAGCGGAAACGTATTCGATAGGGTTACAGCCGATTTTAAAGTCCGCCTCGACCCAGGGGATTGTCTGATCCTCTACACGGACGGTGTGACAGAAGCGTTAGAGTTAAATGGTTCAGAATTTGGGATTGGCAGGTTGATCGAAGTAATACAGGCGAGCGCCGGCGAAAGCGCAGCTACAATTGTTACCCGAGTTACGGAGGCGGTTAAGAGCTTTGTCGGCAATCAACCTCAAACCGACGATATTACCCTCGTTGCGATTCGGAAATTATGAGTGATTCAACTGATCGATTCGGAGAAGGACATGACGTTCCGACCTCAAATGAGGCGGCTCATCCCAATCATTCCGCCGGCGACGAAGAGATCGAGTTCCGAAGCGGATCGACCAAAGCGGCCGCGGGTGCTGGGATAAATGATAAAATCGGTGCTCTTGAAGCCCAACTAGCGGAGACGAAAGCGGAATTGGAGAAATTTCGCGATTTGGCGCTCCGTTCGTCGGCCGATTTGGACAACTACCGAAAACGGATGAGCAAGGAACGCGAGGAAGCGATCAAATTTGCCAACAGCAGCTTTCTCGAGCGCTTGATCCCAGTCCTCGATAATTTCGAGTTCGGCTTGCAAGCAGCTCGCAGCGCCACCAGTCCGGTTTCGATTTTGGAAGGAATGACTATGGTGCAAAAACAATTCCAGGATTTTCTGTCCTCGGCCGGCATCGAAGTGATTGACGCTACCGGCCAGCATTTCAATCCTCAGCTGCATGAGGCGATCGCCCAGGAAGAAAACGAACATGTGCCAGAAGGCACCGTTATCCGCCAACTCCGCAGAGGATACAAGCTTCGAGACCGGCTGATTCGGCCGGCCAATGTGGTTGTGTCCAAAGGGATGCCGGTCGCCGTGTCGACTGGTCCTAGGGAGACCTAAGCCATGTCTGCGAAGCGGGATTATTACGAAGTCCTTGGTGTTGAGCGTAAAGCTTCTGATGAGGAGATAAAGAAAGCTTACCGCAAATTGGCGGTTAAATTTCATCCGGACAAGAATCCCGGGGATTCGCAAGCCGAGGAGAAATTCAAGGAAATCGGCGAAGCTTACGATGTGCTCATGGATGCCGATAAACGAGCGGCCTACGATCGTTACGGGCACGCTGCTTTCGCGGGCGGTGTCGGTCCGCGCGGAGGCGGCGGATTCAGCGGTGGATTCCACGATCCCTTCGATATCTTTCGCGAAGTTTTCGGAATGGGCTCGGAAGGAGCGGGGGGCGGGGGAATCTTTGACCAAATTTTCGGAAGTGGTTCACAAACGCGCGATCGGGGTGGCCGGCAACGCGGCTCGGATTTGCGCTACGATCTCCAGATAACGCTGGAAGAGGCAGCGTTTGGTACGGAGAAAGAAATTGAGCTTCTGAAGCATGATACCTGTGGGCGTTGTCATGGGAGTGGTGCGGAGGCCGGTTCCAAGGCGATGACTTGCCCAACCTGTCAAGGTCGCGGACAAGTGATCACTGCGCGAGGGTTCTTCCAGGTTTCTCAGACCTGTCCTCGATGTCGTGGCACCGGACAAGTCATCGAACGTCCCTGTCGAGATTGTGGCGGCGATGGACGTCTGGAGAAGCGATCGCGTATCAAATTGAAGATTCCGGCCGGTATCGATAACGGGGCGCGTTTGCGTTCTTCCCGAAACGGAGAGGCCGGGATTCGCGGCGGGCCGGCCGGGGATCTCTATGTTGTGATCCATGTCAGAGAACATGAGATCTTTACCCGAGAGGAAGACGACTTGTACTGCGAAGTACCGCTGTCCTTTGCTACTGCGGCTCTGGGTGGAGAGATCACGGTTCCGACGTTACAGGGCAAAGCTACTTTGAAGATTCCGGCCGGTACCCAGAGTAATACCCAGTTTCGCCTTCGCGGCCATGGAATCGTCAATATTGATAGCAAGGCTAAAGGCGACTTGCGGGTCCGAGTCCTGGTTGAAGTCCCGACACGCTTGAACTCGGAGCAACGAAGAAAGCTGGAAGAGTTCGCTGAGTCATGCGGAGAAGACAATAGCCCGATGCATAAGAAGTTCTTCGAACAAGCAAAGGGCTTCTTTCGTTAAAGCCGGGGCGACATCACCATTATATATGAGACGGTGCACTAGTCGGTGAGCGATCACAGATTCTACATACCGGCTGAGCGCTGGTCTGTCGACCAGCCGACTTTAGATGAAGGTGAGACGCATCATTGTCGGGATGTACTGCGTTTATCCAAAGGAGCGCGCGTCATCGTTTTCGACGGCAAAGGCACCGAGGCGGTGGCTGAAATCCAGGATTTTAGCGGGTCCGAGACTCGGCTCTCGATCATCCATGTCGCCAAGAGCGAGCCGCTTCGATGCGCGGTGACGCTTGCGCAGGCGATACCGAAAGGGAAGAACATGGAAGTCATTATTCAGAAAGCAACGGAGCTCGGCGTGAGCCGAGTTGTTCCACTGCTTTCCGAAAGAACAGTTGTTCAATTGCCCGAGGGGGAAGAAGGAAAACGCCTCGACAAATGGCGTCAGGTCGTGGTCGAGGCGGCGAAGCAATGTGGCCAGAACTGGTTGCCAACGGTGGATCCGCCTGTGTCGCTCAAAAAGTTCTTCTCTGAATTCGATCGATACGAAGCGGCGCTCATCGCCTCACTCCAGGGCGATGCGCAAAGCTTCAAGCAAGTGTTGCACGATTTTCGCGAACAGCACGGCCGCCGGCCAACCAGCACGTTAATGCTAATCGGTCCGGAGGGCGACTTCACTCCAGCCGAATCGGCCTTAGCCAAAACCGCCGGTTGTCTTCCCGTATCGCTCGGGCCGATCGTACTCCGGACCGAGACGGCGGCAATTTATAGTTTAAGCGTCCTGGCTTACGAGCTGCAGGGTTCGGACAAATAGGAACGCTGATAGTCCGGTAACACCAGTAGCGATGATCGGCCGTTCGCAAACGGTTCGTACAGGATCGCAAGGTACAAGCGGCGACTGTCCCCCGTAGGCCGCGCGCTTGCCCAACCTAAGAATCTGAGCGGAGCGATCGATTTACGACAGCCTAAAATTGCAGTCCCCTTGATACCGTTCGCCGGCAAATTGTGCTCCAAGATGATGGCAAGGTATGGCGACTGACGTCCTGGGTTACCACATTAATCTCCTTCGGTCCGCCGCTTTGACCAGGAAGACCAAAAGCGTCAAAGGATCCGACGTCGTCCCGGCTGGGCCAGATACTCACAGCGCCATTGGACTATGTCGGACAAGTTCGCAATCGTACGATATCGCAACCTTTCGTCCGAACGGTATCAAGGCGACTGCAATTTTAGGCTGCCGTAAACGAATCGCTCCGCTCAAATTCTTAGGTCGGGCAAGCGCGCGGCCTACGGGGACAGTCGCCGCTGCCGACGTTGCGCTCGCCCAAGATCCCCTTGCGAGCGGCCGATCATCGCTATCCGTTGTTAGCCTCGCTCCCGGCACCCACACTCCAACCCTCACAAAACGACGTTACAGTTTTATCGCTTGATCTCCGAAATCGCACGCAGCATCCTTGCTCTCGTCATGCGGGGTTGGTTTGTGGCTCAAGCCGCTTTGTTTTTCGCAGGCGCCATCCAAGCGAACGCCTTCGAATGGACTCTCGTCAAGGAGGGCGGGAGAGACTACATCCCCTTCACCGACGTAGCTCGTTTTTACAATTTTACCCAAGCCGATTTCTCGAACGAGCGAGTGTTATTGTCTGGTACTACTCTCCGGATCCAGGGCGCCAGCAACTCGCGCGAGCTTTATATGAACGGGTTAAAGTTCATCCTGAATTTCCCCGTTATTCAGGAGGGATCGATGCTCTACATTTCGCGCATGGACCTGGCGAAACTGGTGGAGCCGGTTCTACGTCCGGCGAAGATCCAAACGGCGCCGGTCCGAACGGTAATTCTTGATGCCGGTCACGGCGGGTTCGATCAAGGAGCCAGAAGTGCTTTGGGCAATGAGAAAGATTTTGCTCTCGATGTCGTCTTACGTGCCCGAGAATTGTTCACCCGAGCCGGTTTCACTGTTCGGCTCACTCGTTCCGCCGATGTCTTCATCCCTTTGGAAACACGTGCCATGTTTGCCAGCCACCAATCGAACGCATTGTTCGTCAGCGTCCATTTCAATTACGGCGGCCGAGCCGATGCCGAAGGAATCGAGACCTATTGCTTGGCGCCACGCGGCGTGCCGTCTACTAATGATCCAGTTCTGACCTTCGCGGATTTTCAACCTTGCCTCGGAAATGTACGAGATCCGCAAAACATCGCGCTGGCAACCGCCATGCACGCCGCGCTTATCACCCGTTTAGGAGTTCCCGATCGAGGCATCAAACGAGCGCGTTTTGTGGTCCTGAAAAACGATGCGAATCCCGGAGTGCTGATCGAAGGCGGGTTTCTGACCAATCCACGTGATATCGCCAGGATTGCAGCTCCGGCTTATCGGCAGATGATGGCACAAGCGATTTTTCAGGGCGTACTCGCATACAATCGAGCGGTTGAGCGCATTAGCCCCGGCGCAAGCGACCAAGTCGCAGCGAGAGATCATGCTCCGGTTGGAGCCGGGGATTCGGTATGGGATCCCCTGAAATCAAATGTCTATTCTTTACCCAAAGAGCTCCACCGCTGACCTGACAGGACAGCCGGTTGGTGTCTTCGATTCTGGTATCGGTGGGTTGACCGTGGTTCACGCGCTGCAAAAGGCTTTGCCGGCCGAACACATCTTTTATCTGGGAGACACTGCACGCCTGCCATACGGTACCAAGAATCAGGCTACCATCGAAAGGTATAGCCTGGAGATTGCCGGACTCCTCCTGTCGGAACGGGCTAAAATTATTGTGGTCGCATGCAACACTGCGACCGCCCTGGCGTTGCCCCGATTGCAAGACACACTCCGAGTTCCGGTTATCGGCGTCATTGCACCCGGCGCTCGAGCGGCGGTGAAAACGACCAGATCGGGAAGGATCGGTGTCATCGGAACGCGTGCAACCATGATGAGTGGCGCTTACGAGCAAACCATTCAAGCCTTGCGGCCGGACGCTGTGGTGATCAGCCAGCCATGTCCGCTGCTGGTCCCGTTAATCGAGGAAGGGATGTTCCGTGGTGCAATTGCTGAAGAGATTCTTCACCTCTACCTCGATCCGGTTCTGGTGGAGGGAGTAGATACTTTGGTACTGGGATGCACGCATTATCCTCTTTTGGCGCCGTTGATATCCGAGATTGTAGGCGAAGGGATTGCGCTGGTGGACTCGGCCGAAAATTGTGCTATCGCCGTCGCTCAACTGTTGAAAGAGCTGAACCTGCTCAACCGTTCAGATGAACTCGGCCGCTTGGACGTGGCTCTCACGGATGAGTCAAACCCTTTCTTGCAAACGGCGGAAAGAGAGCTGTCGCTCACAATCGACCGGCTGGAAAAGCGGGTAGTTCAAGGCGTTACCATGGCGATCGCTGCGCGATGATAATCAGTGATCGGTGATCGGAACCACCAAAGATTGATACGACGACCCTGACACCGCCCGGCGACGATTTGCTTTTCAGGAATGGCGCCGTGATCGGCGGACCGATACCCAGGGTTCCGCCAAGCCTCCTCCCTGGGCTAAGCTCTTTCATGCCTTCGGCGTTCATTCCTCGCAGCGCCGCCGATTACGGCGCTATTCCTGAAAAGAAAATCGTCGCCGGGCGGTGTCAGGGTCGCCGTATCAATC
>DASTDH010000137.1:0-4945 GCA_035710445.1 Chthoniobacterales bacterium | reverse complement strand
TTGGTCTCCGAATCGATTAAGAAACTGAAGTGGAACACCGGTCGCTGGAGTGGTTGTTTTTTGCATACATACCAACGACTATCTCCGCGCCCGGTGCTTTCCCACTAAATTTGGTTGCGGCTTTGCCGCGCTATGTCTTTGCGTCTTGGCGTGAGATTCTTCAAAACACGATTCCTCCAGCCTGAAACTTTTACCACGCTAAGCAAACGGAATGCTCAAGCTAATATTCAGACGACTTGGATTCAGCGAAATGGATAATACGGCGGTCGTCCACCGAGCCGCGTTCAACGATCGGTTACCATGGCTGGCGGGTCTCCATACACCAACAGAAGACCGAACCTATTTTCGCGAACAAGTATTTCAGAAGTGCGAAGTCTGAGGCGCGTTGGACAATGCCAGGCTCATCGGCATCATCGCATTTCGTGAAGATTGGATCGACCACCTTTATGTGCTGCCAAGTGCTCAAGGAAAGGGGATCGGCACCGCACTCTTGGACATCGCAAAGAGCGCCTTTTCTCCTCTGCATCTCTGGACCTTTCAACGCAACCTACCGGCTCGTAAGTTCTACGAAACAAGAGGATTTGCGCTGATTAAGGAAACGGACGGATCTACTAACGAGGAGAAGGAACCAGATACGCTTTATCGCTGGGTTAGCGGCGAAGCCGCGACTCGGCAAGGCGCTCGATAATCGGACGATGAAACGTCTCACGCGCTTTCAGCGCTATTCCCCGTGACTCTATTTCCTAGGGCTCGCTGCGCTCACCCTGGGCTATATTGAGTCGCGGCTTCGCCGCTGCGTCTTTGCGTCTTGGCAGTGAGATTCTCTCTTCTTCGCGTCTTGGCGTGAGATCTCTGACCTAGCGCCCTGGCGTGCTTTCTCCAGCCAAGAAGCGGTCAAGTTCACTTCGCGTGGGTAATCCGGCGTAATCGCCCCACGAACTAACACAAAAGGCGCCCATGGCGGCTCCTCGTCTAACCGACTCCGCAAATGAAACATGATTGAGCAGTCCAGAGATCACCCCGGCGCAGAAAGCGTCCCCTGCCCCAACCGGATCTACTTCGGAAACCGGAAAGCACGGGAAGTGAGAGCGACTCTTTTCGTCGGAGAAAGCGACTCCCTTTTCTCCTAATTTAATTGCGATGTGCTTGGGACCCAGCTCACGAAGTCGGTCCATCGCCGCATCGATCTCTCTTTCGCCGCAAAGAATTTCAGCGTCCACCAGGCTCGGAAGCAGAACGTCGCTCCGTCGGGCAAGTTCCAAGAAAACCGTTCGCGCTTCTTCTTTGGGCCAAAGTCGAAAACGCATGTTAGGATCGAAAACCACCAAACTGCCGGCGGCACGCAGCTGATCTACAACCGCAATCGTAAGCTCGCGGTTGTGTACGCTGAGTGCCGGCGTGATTCCGGTAACGAACAGGATTTCAGTCTGCAGATTTTCGAACTGACCGAGCTCCAGACTGGTCGCCGGCGATTGTTTGCGATAGTAAAACACACGGCTCGCGCTCCCTGGACGGACCTCTTTGAACATTACGCCGGTGGCTGCATCCTCCACCAATTTGACTCGGCTGACGTCCACTCCCTCTCCTCGCGCGGTCTTCAATATTCTTTGACCGAAAGGATCGGTGCCCAAACGGCTTATCCAGCTGATTTGATGCTCCAGCCGAGCGAGCCCAATCGCACAATTCAGCTCGGCACCCCCGATCGAAGCGTGAAGGGAGTCAGCCGATTCCAATGAGGAGGATCCGGTGGGAGCGAGGAGCACCATCGCTTCCCCAAAAGTAACCACGTCAAATTTCATTTCGGATTGGGAGTTGCGGATTGCGAATTTGAGGCTGCACGCTCTGCGTCCCACGATCGGCGATCCGAAATGGCGCTGCTGCTGACACCCGCGATATGGTCGGCGACGCGCAGGGCCTGAGCAGCGATGGTAAGCGCTGGATTGACCGCAGCAGATGAAGGAAAAAATGAACTGTCGACGACGAACAGATTTTTCACTTCATGTGAACGGCAGAACGGATCGAGAACGGACGTTGTCGGGTCTAACCCAAACCGCGCAGTGCCACACTGGTGCGAATTGGTTTCTATTCCCATCCGTTGGGTGAGCACTATGGAATAACCGGCTCGACGCAACATCCGCGTACCAGCCTGAGTCAGTCGAGCGTGTGCTTTCAGATTGGTCGGTTTCCAATGGACAGCGATCCCGCCGCTCGGATCGATGGTGACTCGATTGTCCAGGCGTGGCAAATCTTCCGACATAACCCACCAATCGACACTCCGGTCCGCAAATGCGCCCAGGAGCGGTCGAGGGACCCAACGCTGGTTGGCCGTGAGCATACCGGCCTGCAGTTTGCCCAGTAATTGCAGATTCCCGAGCGGATAAGGATGGTTCCCCTCACCGTGCAGATAGAAATCGTTTACCGCCATCGTTTTTTGGAACATCGTCGGGTTTTTCCGGAACGGATCAATTGCCATCAGCGCGGTGTTGTTGTGCACCATGTAATTCCGACCCACTAATCCGGAGCGATTCGCCAGACCATTTGGATGAGCGCCATTGGCCGATCGGAGCAGAACCACGGCGGAATTCACGGCACCGCAGGACAGGACGAACATCCCGGCTTGCACCCTAACCGTTTGCCCGTCTTTTTCTACCTCAGCGGAAGTAACGGTTTGACCGGAAGAATCGGTGGAGAGCCGGCGCACAAAACTGCGAGTCCAGAGCGTGATCGAACCGGAGCCTAGCGCGGGTTGCACACAATTTGTTTCGGCGTCTGCTTTGGCTGAGACCTGGCAGGGGAATCCATCGCACGTCCGGCAACGAATACACCGTCCTCCTTCGCGCCAATCAACCCCCATCGGGAGATAGAACGGATGCAATCCCTGTTTGGCCAATCGAATCCGCAAATCTTCGATGTAAGGTTCATGAGCCAATGCTGGAAACGGAAACGGCTTGGTGCGCGGTGGATCGGTCGGGTCGCTGCCGACCTCACCGTGGACCCAAAACAGCTCTTCTGCTCGATCGTAGTAAGGCGATAGATCACTATACCTGATCGGCCAGGCGGGAGAGGTACCTTCCTCATGTTCGAGCAATTCGAAATCTTGTTCACGAAAACGTGGAAGCGCCGCTCCATAGACTTTCGTGTTGCCGCCCACGAAATAATGGACGCCGGGATTAAACGGTTTACCGGCATCGTCGTGCCAAACTTCGGCCGGCTTGTATCGCTTCTGATCAAAAACCGCCTCCGGACTCCAGTTCTCCGGCTCCTTCGGAAGAAAATCTCCGCGCTCGAGCAGAAGAATTTCCCGACCGCTATCGCGGAGAGCGTATGCCATGGCGCCGCCACCCATCCCGGTGCCAATGATCACGAGATCGAAAGTTTCCATACTGGTTACAAGTTGCGGGTTGCGAGTTACGGGCCCAGGAGCTAGAAGCTGGGCCATCACGGTTGGAGCTCGCTTTGCTACTCGAACCGTTTGGGTGCTCTTCTAGATTCTAGCTCCTAGCTTCCAACTTCTAGCCTTTCACCGAACCTGCTAACAATCCGCGAATAAAATAGCGTCCCAGGAAGATGTATACCAAGGCGGTGGGAAGCGCTGCCACCACGGCTCCAGCCATGACGACATTCCAGTCGACAGAATAGGAGCCGGACAGGTTATTCAGTGCCACCGTGACCGGCTGGGCCTGCGGATTGGGCAAAATCGTGACCCCGAACAGAAAGTCGTTCCAGATATTGGTGAACTGGAAAATGCCCACCACAACGAAAGCGGGCGCCGACAGAGGCAACATCACACGAGTAAAAATCCGGACCAGCCCGGCACCGTCAATTCGCGCCGCCTCCAGTAATTCGTCCGGCAAGTTGGCAAAGTAATTCCGGAAGATCAGGCTGGTGATCGGAAGCCCATAAATAACGTGCACCGTGATCAATCCCCAAATGGTTCCATATAGATGAATGCTCTGCAGCCATTGGATCAGGGGAATCAGAATACTCTGGTACGGGATGAACATTCCAAAGACCAGGAACGCGAAAACAACATTTGCCCCCGGGAATTTCCATTTGGCGAACAGATAACCGTTGATACTCCCGATGATGGCAGAGATCGCCGTTGCCGGAATCGCTAACATTAAGCTATTGCCCAAATTGGGCACCAGCCGCTGCCACGCTTCGATAAAACCGCCGCCAGTGAGCCGCATCGGCAGGTTCCACATGGTCGAAAGACTCACATGAGTCGAATCCTTCAGGCCGGTCACCACCATGACGTACAGCGGCATCAAGAAAAACAGCATGCAGAGGAACAGAAAAATCAGGCTGACGTAGTCGAGGGTGGTCTTCGGCAGCGATTCCCGATTCGGCAAAAAGAACGACAACGCTTTCATAGAACAATGCTCCGCTCACCGACGTCGCAGATTGGACCAGAGATACGGAACGATAACCAGGCTTACCAGGATCAGCATGACGACGGAAGCGGCTGCGCCTAAGTTGTAGCGCGTCGCTTTGAACGTCATATCAAAGACGAAGATACCGGGCACATCGGTGGCAAATCCGGGGCCGGTACCGGTCATCGCAAAAATCAAATCGAAAATCTTAAGCGAGACATGCCCAAGGATGATAGCGGTGCTAACGGTCACCGGGTGGAGTAGCGGAAGGATAACTTTGCGATAAATCTGGATCTCGGTAGCTCCATCTATCCGCGCCGCTTCGCGGAGATCGGCCGGTATCGTCGCAAGTCCAGCCAGATACATGGCCATCGAGAAACCGCTCAGCTGCCATGCTGCCGCGACAATCACGGGAATCATTGCCAAGGGAATGCCCAGTTGGACGCTCATACCCTTGACGGCCGGGAAGATGTTCCCGAGCCAATCGTTAATTGAGAAGAGCACCGCCGGATCCGTGGTCCATCCCGGCTTTAAGGGTGGCCCACCAAGCGAGGTAATGCGATGATTAATGC
>DASTDH010000136.1:0-4662 GCA_035710445.1 Chthoniobacterales bacterium | reverse complement strand
CCGCGAGCCGATTAAGGAGGAGGATGCCAAGCGTGAGCGACATCTGCTGGCAGGCGATTCCATTGGCCAAAGCTTCGAACAGCGTGGGGAAACGAGGCGGCTTAAGGCCGCGGAATCGTTCGGCGAGCGGTGCTAGGTTTCCATCGCGTGCGGCGAGTCGATAAAACTCAGTCAGGTCGACCCGAACTCCGAGCAACCGTTCTAAAGAAGACGTCGTAGCGATCTTTACGTCCGATGTGAGGCGCGCCCCGGTGATGGCGACTTGCAGGCGTGGCGAATTTGGTGGTGCAATTTGCGTCACTGCCACTTCGCAGGGTTTGCCATTCAGCATCAACACCCGCCGATACGTTTCACCATCCCACCGATCCATCGCGTTGCTGGGTCGCCTTCGCAGTGCCCATGCTGTCAGGTCGAGCCTGAAGGGCGGTTTGGGTTCGAGCGAAAAATCAATCGTCATAGTCGGCGCCATATGCCTGCGACAGGATCGCTTTGAGATTCGGCGCAAAACTCCACCCGGGGCAGTGCCCGGACCCTGGTCCGCGCCCAGGATGATCATCCGGTCGGTGCCGCCCGTGATTAAGCGCGGGCGAAAGATTGGTCAGCCCGCGCAGATTTTCGCTCCGTTATTAGCTGAGAATTTCACGATCGCGCTGCGTCTTGGTCGGCTCCTTCTGCTTCAGAGGGTCTTTCTTTGAGTGTTTGATTTTACTGATCTCTTCGAGAGCCGAACCTTTGTGCATGGCCAAGTGCTCGGTCTTGTCGCTCTTGATCAAATACTGTGGTTCTTCGTTCGAGGCGTGGACAGTGTATCCCTTGAATGTGATTGCAGAGGTAATTTTTTTCTTAATCGTGCCTCGGACTCGGCCTGCTTCTGAGTTCCACTCAACGTGATCCCCCACTTTGAAGTCGTGCGTCATTAGTATAACCTCTTGTAAATACTTCGTTTTACATTCGTACAGCTGCCGCGGCCTCATGCATTTTTTTCCGCTCACGAGAAAATCATGCTCGCCCCCCATCCGCTCAAGTCCGATCATCGATTCGGCAGCTCGAATCGAAGAGCCAGTCATCCTACGATACGCGTCGGGAGCGGGCTCGATCTGGCTTGCCGCGTTGAATCGCATCTCTTTATCGATTCTGTGCAGACGCCGTATTCTGATCGACCCCGAGCAACTGCCGCAGTTTCAATTTGGGTCGAAGCAGGTCCTCGAGAGTGTATTGATCCAGTTTCTCAAGAAAGGCCTGGACCGCTTTCGCCATTGCAAAGCGCAGTGTGCAGCTGGGTGCGATCCTGCAGTAGCCATCGGGAAGTTCGCATTCGACCACCGCGAAATCTGGTTCGATTTTGCGGACGACTTCCCCCACCACGATTTGGCGTGGCGCCTTTCCCAAGCGCAACCCTCCGTTGCGGCCCCTAACGGTTTCAAGGAATCCTGCTTTCCCGAGCTGATACGCCACTTTCATCAGATGGTTTTTTGATATTCCGAAGCGATCCGCGACCTCTTCGATAGTCACAAGGCGGTCGGTTTCGAGTCCAACCAACATCAATAGACGCAAGGCATAATCCGTAGAGAATGTGAGGCGCATAAAATCTACCAAACATGTATATTATATATTGATTTAACGCAAGTGCGAACTATATATACTCATATGCATGTTTCACTCGATCTAGATTCCGCTAACCGCGGAAGCCCGAAACCAAGCCGGTCGTCGTGCGGATGTGATTTGGATTGTCAGGAAGAACTATTCGGCCACTTGGCTGATCGCTCGCAGCTCTCTATCATGCAGGTGCTCTGCGAGGGAGCCAACACGGATGTGCAGATCGCCACCGTGACAGGCCTTTCCCAAAGCGATATTTCGTTTAGTCTCGATCGGCTATTGGACTGCGGCTGCGTACAGGCGCAAGATAAGGGACATTTGGTTCTCTACGGGTTAAACGCTCCCCGGTTGCTGCAGCTCGAGGGGATCGTAGATGACATGCTAATAGCCGCACTGAAAGGGCGCCGATCGCGCTAACTTACGATTGAAGACGCACCCCAGTGTTTGAGTCGGTGACGTACAAGTCTACAAAGAATTATGTCTTCCTCATCTTCTCCGCAATGAATCTGCTTCACCAACGTATCGGAGGACACGAAGGGATTTCCAAGTTGTTACGCCATTTCTATGCTGACGTACGGCAAGATCCCCTGATCGGTCCAATATTTAACGCGAAGATCAAGGATTGGAAACATCACTTGGAAATCATCACAAGCTTCTGGGAAACACTTATCGGTGGGCCAAGCAGCTATGCTAGGCCAATGCCGATGAAGCACCTGCCACTCCGCTTGCGGGAAGAAGATTTCGAGCGCTGGCTTTTCCTTTGGCGGGCAAATTGCCGTGCTCAGCTGCCCAGTGATGTCGCGAAAGAAATGATCGACTTGGCTAGTCATATCGCCCACCGACTTCGCGTGATTCTTGGCATCTCAGTCCACGATACTTGAGAGATGCCCGCGGGAGCTCCAATCATAAGTAGTCGCGCGCAAAAACTAACCGGACGAAATCGCGCCTCCGTTACGCATTGGTCCAAATTGCATGTCCGTCTAATGTCGCCGTCCGTCTTGGCTCTGAATTGCTGCGGCCACGAAAGAGCAGAAAGAAGTTCAATGTGATTGACTGCAGAGCGCCGGCGACGACCAGGCTTTTATCTGTAAGTTAAACACGATAAGCGTCGACCGAAAAAGATGGCCATGTCAGATAACTAGCACGCACACAAACATGTATATTATATATCGCTTTAAGCAATGCTTCGGATAAATTCATACATATGCAAGTGTTATTTAAATCTTCGCGTGTCCCTGTTCTATCGTTCCACGACACCGGAAGGCCAGTTACGCGTGGCATTCCCACAAGGTTGCGACTTTACCCTCGAGGAAATCCACAGATGAAAGATCTCCAGATATTGCGACGGAGGATCTTTTACGCGTCCGTGGGCCCGCTCATGGCGCAAGCGCTTCTGCTAAGGGCGCCATATTCTTAATAGACGGGTACTTTCCGACGCTCCGTTGACCAACGGAATAAGACCGATCTGGAGAGACGATGCTCTGATCTATGCAGCTCATTTATTACATGGCTACGCTCTTCGCTAGAAATGAAGACGAGAATTTCGGAAAAACGATCATCGAGAGAAAGGTATCTCACGTATGCCGAAGCGTTCACGAAGAGCATGAGAAACAGATTCGTGCATTGTATTTAGATCTGCCACCTGAAGCTCTTGTGGTCGAGCGAGTGGGAGTAAACGCGGTCGTGGATTGTGGAGAAATCGAGAGAGCTAGATGGTTTTGGAAAAAGCGGCCAAATAGACTCGTTCTGTCTATACTGAAAGCTCGAAAGATCGTTATCTACTACGGTGTCTTGTTCGTCTTACTAACCGCATGGCTCTGCCTAAAAGAGCAGCCCTAGTAGCCGCTCTGATCCTAGGCATTGCATGTCTTACTCTTTCTGCAATCGGCTTGGCGGCTTTTATCGACATCTTCCGGTATCTGCGTTGGAAGTCGGATTATAGCCGTGCGATTTCGAGGCTTCTTGTAACAGTTCGGAGGTAGATCGTTTCTGGGGAGCACGATGCAGCGAAACCTATCGTCCTTCGCCCGCATGCAACACCAGCCGCCGCACTATCACTAGTTTTCCCATGAACCTTTCTCCCGGAGATTCCGTACTTTTGGCCGTTGCCGGCCTATTAGCAGGAGTGATGAACGCAGTCGCTGGAGGTGGCACGTTCCTCACTTTCCCCGCCCTCGTTTTTCACTGGCATTGCATCAGTGCCGGCAAATCAGACTAGCACAATCGCAGTGTTTCCAGGGCAGTTTGCTAGTTTCTGGGCTTACCGAAAGATCCTGGCGGCACAGACTCGCACGGTGGTCGTTCTTGGCGTGGCCAGCCTTCTGGGAGGAGCCGCTGGCGCAATTATCCTTCTACAATACGTCCACCCCAGCATTTGATCTCCTGGTTCCGTGGCTCTTGCTCTGCGCAACATTGATGTTCGCTTTTGAAAACCATTTCCGTCGGCGTCTCGGTTTGCGTTTGGTCGGTGCCTCGGGAGAAATCGGATGGAATGCTTTGGGCAAGGCGGCTTTCCTACAATTGATTATCGGTATCTACGGAGGATTCTACGGAGCCGGAGCCGGTATTCTGGAACTGGCAGTCCTGGATATGCTCGGGCTCGAAAACATCCATCTGGCAAACGCTCTGAAGGTCATTCTGACAACGGCTTTCAATACGCTGGCTGTCGTCATCTTCTTAGCTGTTGGTAAGATTTACTGGACGGCCGGATTGATTGTCGGAATGGCCACTATTGTCGGGGGATACAGCGGTGCTTGGATTGCCCAGAGACTTCCGCAAGCTTGGGTACGAGGATTTGTGATCGCCGTCGGCGCGGTCATGACGGTGTATTTCTTTTCTCCGACTCAAATAGCCCTCGGTGTAAAGACTCGCTAGAAAGAGCCAAATGGATTCCGAAGCTCTTCGCGTCGATGGGCTACGAAACCAGCAAATCAGGACCCTCGACATTGCGTGCCATTTCGCATTGAGGTGCCTGACGGATGTTCCCATGCTCCGTACCCTTTCGCTGGGATCCGGGAAATTCATAGCCACCGCGCTCAAAGCCACATGTCGCTTTTCGTCCATTTG
>DASTDH010000135.1:0-17873 GCA_035710445.1 Chthoniobacterales bacterium | reverse complement strand
ACCACGGCGAGATTGGGTTGAGACCGTTTGAGTTCCGGGAGGACGTCTAAGCCATCCTCGTCTCCTAACCGGAGGTCAAGGAACGCTAAGTCGTACGCCTCCTCTTGAAGCTTGGCCAACGCAACCGTAGAGCTGTCGGCGACATCACCCTGGTGACCTTCAGCCTTTAATGCCGCGGAGGTTGAGCTCCGAATCGATTTTTCGTCGTCGATGATTAAGACCCGCATGAAATCAGTAAAGCGCGGCGACCGCTTCGGGTGTTTCTACAAGCAGCCTGTAAGCCGAAGTTCGAAAAAGGCCGTCCGTTCCCTCCGAAAATGACTTCGACACTGGCAAATTGGCAACATCCATGAAGGCGGGCTGTCTTGCAAATTGCACGAGCAAGGGATGCAAGATTACCGAAAGCTTTCACTCGCGCTTTTCCTCATCGGCACTGATCGTTCTCTCGAGCCACGTCGCCGTCCGGGGGCTGATCCTGTAGGCTTCTGGCGATCGACTCGAACTCAGGGTCGTTCAACTGCTTTAGCCCATACAAAGCGTACATCTGGCCCTCCGGCGTACCATGGGACAAAACCCAGCGCATCCGGGATGCCGCGTCCGATGCCTTCAGCAATTTTCTCAACTCCCATTCTCCCGCCGCAGGCCCGAAACAGAAAATACCCGCCTCCCACGGCCCGATCACAAAGGTTCGAGCCCGAGCCAAATCAGACTGCAAAAGCTCGGGCGAAACTGCGTCTGCTTGCGGGCAGGATAAAATGGAAAATATGCAGGAGACTGCAACGAACCAAAAGCGGCGCTTCATTGACGCCGATATACCGAAATGCGGACGAATTGAAAAGCGCGAACAGCAATCGGCAATTCTTCGTTCTCCATCTATACCTCGCCGTCCTTACCAACGTTGAATTTCGTTGTTGCTGCCGCCACGAAGGCTCGATCTGACGTTCCCCTCGATCGAGCTATTATACTTAACCAGATTGTTGCTGCCGACGAAAGTGACATGCCCCAGGTTCTCAGCTCTGATTTCGTTATTCGACCCCTCGACCACCAGTTCCTTCACCTGTACTTTCAGAGTAATTTGGTTGTTGCGACCGGTCACAGTGACCTGTTCGGAATTTACCGTGTCAGTTCGCAATTGATTGCTACCGTCGATAACCAACGGATGCGAAGCGCTCGTTGGGGAAGCCGCGCTGGGCGACGGCTGAGACGAGTTTTGTGCCCCTCTCGGGGTTACATTATTGTTCGCGCCTATCCGATCGATCGCGGGCTGATCAGAACCTAATGCGCTTAGATAGGTCACCTGATTTTGAACGCCAAGGAGCGCGATCGCGCCCACGCGGTCCAGTTCGACGACATTGTCCCGCCCGATCACTGCCAGCCGCGGCACATCTCCATGAATATGAATGGTGTTGCCGTTGCCGGTTACAGCAACATCTTTACCACCTCCCTGAAGCTCCAACGTTTTATTGTTATCGACTACCACCTGCCCTTCATCGCTGGAGGTAATTTCGAGTCCGGTTTCAGAAGCCAGGGATATCAACTTTAAGGGCAAGGTAGCAAGCGTCTTGAGATCCAGGTTTTGGCCGTCGTCGGTAATCAGCGGTCCATCACCATCTTTGTTGATCTCGATACCTGCGCCTGAGGCAGTCGGAATCAATGTCAGTGGTAAGGCAGCGATCAGTAAGAGCGTTTGAGGATAGTAAAACCGTTTCATCCTTGTTTCGGTGATTTCATCCCGAGAACACGCCGGACTGCGAAAAAGTTGCCTATTTTACCAGAACTTTTCTTGCGTCCGGAAGCCGCCCAGCCGATCCCAACTTCTCATTCTTGTAGGCGATAAATTTCGCGTACTCCTGAAACGAACGTCTTTCCCGGATACTGGCGATATGCTAGTTTATATGGAGCGGCGCTTGGAGCTAGCGTGTGGAAATATCGTCATTGGCGATCCGAACCTTCGAGCCAGAATTTTGCTGATCAATCGCTCAAGGTTTGATCAGAATGTTTTCCGCCGTAATAACAGCCATGCGGATTATCTGGCTGGATTGTCGTTCGGAATTCACTGGCGAAGCATTGGTGGGCGCTCTGGCCGATCTTGGAGTAAGCCCGTCCACATTCGAATGGGAACTGAATGGAGTCGAGATCGGTGATCATCATCTCCATTTCGACCGCGCAGAGGTACAAGGTGTGCGCGGCGTTCATTTTGGAGTTCACGGAGGCCTTTTGCACGTGGATCATGAGCATGCCGCTGAGCACCATCACGATCCCTCCCCAGCCGATCTTATCTCTCACGCCAAGCTTCGAGTGAAGATCGAAAGCGCAAACGTGCCGGATTTCGTCAAATCGCATAGTCTTGGCATATTAGACCGAATCGCCAGCGCACAAGCCGAATTGGTCGAAACCCGGCCCGACGAGATTGAGTTTCCAGAATCTGAGGCTCTGGAGTGGTTGGTAACGGCCGTTCTCTCTTGCGTCGGTTTAGACCAATTGCAGGTGAAGCAAATATACTTCCGGCAAACGAACCAGGTACCGCCGACGGAGCAGCGGTCACCCAACGTTGTTCTGAGCAGCGCCATTTTTTCCAAGGGTTCGATCAATCAGCCAATACCAGCTTCTCCACTCGGGGCGGCGATTCTTGCGGAATTTAGCTTACCATTGGCTCGACCGTTTCAACTGAAATCGGCGAAGACCGGGTACGGTTTCGGGCACAAAGGTCACCCAGAACTGCTCTCAATCCTGCAGGCAACGCTGGGTGAGACTGAACAGCGTTTGGCCGGCAGGGATGCCCCCGGCGCGTCCGTTTCGCCAAAACCGACAAAAACTAGTTGCTCGAACAGGTCAACGGGAGTTGGGTTATGATTGGTATGAGCACAGCAACCTTGGAAAAACTCTCTCAGCTCGATCAGCTCAAAAAATTTACGAGGGTCGTCGCGGATACGGGTGACTTTGAATCGATTCGACAATTTAAACCCCAGGATTCTACAACCAATCCGAGTTTGATTTTGGCGGCCGTATCCAAACCGGGATACGCCCACCTACTCGACGAAGTTGTCAACGAATTGAAAAAGTCTCCGCTTAGCGGACACGCCAAAGTCGAATCGATCATGGACAGTCTTCTGGTCGCGTTTGGCGTCGAAATCCTTAAAATAGTGCCCGGACGGGTTTCGACCGAGACCGACGCACGTCTTTCCTTTAACACCCAAGGATCGATCGATAAGGCGCGCCAACTCATCAGCCTTTACGAGAAAAAGGGTATTGGCCGAGAGCGTGTGCTGATTAAAATCGCCTCGACCTGGGAGGGAATCAAAGCGGCCGAGCAATTGCAGAAGGAATCGATCAATTGCAATCTCACGCTTTTGTTCTCCTTTCCTCAGGCCGTGGCCTGTGCGGAAGCCAAGGTTCGTCTGATTTCACCATTCGTGGGCCGGATCTACGATTGGTACAAGGCCCACACTGGCAAAGAGTACCATGGTGCGGAGGACCCCGGCGTTCAGTCAGTGACAACGATCTACAACTATTACAAGAAATTCGGGCACGAAACCGAAGTCATGGGAGCGAGTTTCCGAAACGTCGGCGAGATTCTAGAGTTGGCAGGCTGCGACCTGCTAACAATCAGTCCGCACTTGCTCGAAGAGCTGAACAAATCAACCGAGCCCGTAACCCAGAAGTTATCTGCCGAGAAAGCCAAACAGTTGAATTTGGAAAAGGTGAGTTTCGATGAAAAGGGCTTTCGATTCGCCTTTAACGAAGATCCGATGGCAGTTGATAAGACGGCTGAAGGTATCCGCAAGTTCTCAGCTGACATCGTTAAACTCGAACAGATCGTTGCAGCCAAGGCTTAGCTGAGTTTCAAGGTTTTGTCAGAAAGGCCGGCTTTATCGCCGGCCTTTTTTGTCGGATCGGGTCGATTCAGAAGGCACTCGTTCGATACTCAAAATCTGGAAATCTAGGAGTCTCATGCCGCAAGCTCAAAGTACGGTTTGTTTTTTGCTCGTCTCCCGGTATTCTCCTCGTTCCACGCTTCTTTATGATTGAGACCCCCCGGTTGCTCGTTTGCTGCATCACACTTCTCTTGTGCGGGGCCTGCGCCTCCTCCAAACTAGCGCAATATACCGACTACTCCGTAGCGGTTGGTCAAGCCTATCCAGCCGAACAAGCGGCAGCCCAGCGACGAGTAGATCGCTACTTGGCACACCTGAAACCAGCGGAGAAAGAGCGGCTAACGAAGGTCGAATATATCGCGGTCGAAGCGACCACCGTTCCGATTAGCGCAGTCCCCGGACTGGCCGGTCGCATTGTCAGTGGACGTCTCCGCGGGGAAACCTCCATTACCGGTTCGGATCCGCACGAGGCATTGTCCGGAAACGCCAAGTTCATTATGATCTTCGATCCAAAGACTGGGCAACCTTTAAGCCAGGAAGGATATATCGCCGTCGAAACCCCTGCTAAGGGTAAAATGGGAATCTTTGGCGGCTATACCGCCCTTTATATCGGAACTGGGGAATGAAAGGGTTTGTATTTCTTGGCCTTCTGTTGGTCAGCGCCACCGGTCTGGCTGACCAACCTCGCGGAACCGAACGCGACTATGTAGTCACGACGGCGCACCCCTACAAAGGCGAGATCGAACTCGGTCAAAAACGCTTGGACAAGTTTCTGCGCCGCCTCAACTCGAGTCGCCGAGCGCTGCTCGATCAAACACCCTATGTCGCGATCCAGGTCCGAGCTTTAACCGCGGGAGATGTCCCCTGGCTAGTCAATCGATTTTACCGCGGTTCCGCTCGGTCGACGGACTTCGCTAAGGACCTGGACGATGCGCGTTCGGTGCCTGTGCAGTACCTTCTGATTTTCGATTCGCGCACCGGTAAAATGGTAAATGAGGATGGTGTGCTCGTCACCGATACGCCTCGTCGCGACTCGATCGCGCGCTTCGGTTCGCTCCACGCCATCTACGCTGGGACCGTCCCTGGATGGTAGCGGAGGGGAACGCGGGGACTGTCGTCATCGCCGAATAATGCCGGGGTCTGAAGGAAAGTGAGGCAAGCAGCGGAGCTTTTGGTCAAATGACGGCGGTACCGGCGTTATTCGAGTCTTCCACCAACGGCTTGAACCGGTACCAGCGAATGGTCGAGCGTCACCCAAACCGCCATTGCTCGCGCTCCGTCCATTGAGACTTGCAGAACCGCTCGGAACAAGGCATCGCGGGATTCCATCTTAGACGAGGCAAGAGAAAGGGCCACGAAATCGTGATTCAGCCGGTGTCCTTGATTTTCGCCGGCCCTGACGTCCGAATTCGCTTGCATCGCGAGAGGAGCGACAAAGGCTACGTATTCCTTTGATCTTGCTATCGGTGTGAAACGGACCTCCACTTTGTCGCCGTCGATCAGTGCCTCCAGGTTTCCAACATCTATTGATCGGCCGCCGGCCGGCGTTTCACCGCGAAACCATCCCCCCCACTCTTGCCCATTGAAAACAAAACACGGCGTATAAACTGAACCGCGCCCCCAGCTAGCCGAATACAGCCGCTGGCGCGCAGTAAATTCCACTTTGGCGAAACGATCCTTCCATCCAAGCTGATCCCAATAGTCCACGTGGAACGTCACTGGAACAATCGAGCGCTGTTCGATTAGGCCACCGTAACGCCGTGATATCCACGCTTCGGCCGGAGGGCAACTGCTACATCCTTCGGACGTGTACAGCTCAAGCAACCCAACCTGCTGCGCTCCGCTTTCGAGGCGGATCGCCGCTCGTCCACTCATGCCTGAAACACAGAGAAGAACCGCCAGTAAGCCAAAGACTTTCATATCGTTTGGGAGTCGGGTCCACCGGCGATTATTCCTCAAGTGCTAGTTATTGTTGTCGCACGACAACAGGTAGGCGAGCCGCTCGGAGGGGTCTCACATCGGTGCATCCCGTAAGCTGCAATGGGGAAATGGCATGCTCCACACGATAGTGGGCTCACGATTGTAAGGTAAGCGATACTGCTCGGATAGTCCGCGACGCCGGTCAGCTTCTTTGCTAGACTGCCAGGCGTAAGATGATATCGGAATTCCTCTCTCCCACCGTTCTGTGGATAGGTGGAGGCTTCCTTTTCTGTTTGCTCGGCCTCGGGCTTTGGACTTTCTGGCGATCGGCCGAGCCGAAGGTCTACGTTTCGGTAGTTGAGAGTTTGCTAACCCCGGCCGAACAGCTCTTCTATCGAAGTCTCGACGCGGCCATTGCCGGCCGACTGCAAATCCTCTGCAAGGTCCGTTTAGCCGATCTTTTCCAGGTCGCAAGCAACGACTCGAAAGAGCGCCATAGCCTGTTCCGCAAAATCGCGGCTAAACACGTCGATTTTCTGCTGGTAGAGCCGGAACGCCTGGAGCCAATCGTCGCCATCGAGTTGGATGATTCTTCTCATGGTCGCTCGGACCGGAGAGAACGCGATCAGTTCTTGGATGAGCTGTGCGGGATCGTAGAGTTTCCTCTTCTTCGCGTGAAAGCGGCTTCTTCGTATTCGCCGCGACAGATTCTTCGAGCCATCGAAGAGATTGCCGGACAGATAGAGTGGAATAGCCGCCGATAGCACTCGCTAATCAGCTATTTGCTATTGGTCATTACCGTGCGGCGGGAGTCAAACGATGCCACCGATCGTCTCCCATTTTTGTTCTTCCTCGCCGTGTTCATGGCGAGTTCCAACATTGGGCCAGGCAGCCTGCGGCAACCGGCCAGGGTCTCTTCGAAAGCCTTGACGAAATAATCGACCTCCCGTTCGCCGATCATGAGGGGAGGCAGGATTTTGATTACGTCCATATTGTGACCGGCCACCTGCGTTAACACTCGGTGTTTGCTGAGCAGCGGCACGATGACTAATTGCGGAAAAAGAGCCTTATCAATCTTATGCAAAAGGCGCCAAGCCATTTTCAATCCGAGTTCCGGCGGCTCGTGAAATTCGATTGCAATCATCAGGCCTTTGCCCCGAACCTCCTTCAAAAAAGTGTGTTTCAGGCGCAGCGCGTCGAGGCGTTCGAGCAGGAGGCCGCCAATTCGGGCTGCATTTTCGATTAGCTGTTCATCTTCCAGAATCGCCAGGGTCGCTAGTCCGCACGCCATCGCGAGATTGTTGCGGCCAAAGGTGCTGGAATGAACGACGCAGCGATCGAGCCGGTTAAACACCTTTTGGTAGATCGCGCGCCGGGTAATGATTGCACCACACGGTACAAACCCACCGCTCAGGCTCTTGGCCACGGTTATAATATCGGGCTCCAGATTCCAATGCTCGAATCCCCACCATTTTCCCGTGCGCCCCAGCCCGGTTTGAACTTCATCGCAGATAACAAGTGTTTCGTACTTGCGACATAAGATTTGCGCCTGAACGAAAAAGTCATTCTTCGGAAACTTTACCCCCTTCCCTTGTACTGGCTCGACCAGGAACGCAGCCACGTTTCGCTTTCGCAGTAGACGCTCCAAAGCATCCAGATCGCCTAACCTTACCCGAGCCGTATCGGCCATCAATGGCCCGAAGCCTTCCTGAAAATTTGGGATACCGGTCACTGAGAGCGAACCGTAACTCAAACCATGATATCCTGAGTGCAGGCTCACAATTCCAGCCCGACCGGTCGCCGCCCGCGCAAATTTCAGCGCACCTTCGATTGCCTCGGTTCCCGAATTGCAAAAAAAGATTGCCTCCAAATGCGGCGGCGTCTTTGTTAATAGCTTTTCCGCCAGCAGGCCACTCAACAGCGAGCAATCCATCTGGACCAGGTTAGGCAGATCGAGATCGAGGACATCACGGATCGCCTGCTTCACGACGGGGTGATTGCGGCCCATATTGTAGACACTATAACCGCTCAAGAAATCCAGGTAGGCGTTCCCTTCAGCGTCATAAAGATAAGCTCCCTCCGCGCGAGTATAGACCCGGTCGAAGCCGGTGATACGCTGAACCTCGACCAGTGTTGGGTTCAAATGACGAGCGTGGAGTTCATAGTTTTCCCCCATCCGGCCAGAAACCAGGGCTTTAAGATCGAAAGACATTGATGTTTGAAGTGCCGAAAGCTTAAGCGACTTCGGTATGCCGTCCAGAGCACATTACTAATCCGTTAGGTGGCAATGTTCGACTCGTGTTCCCGAAACGTGGATCTGAATCTCCCTTTCTTTACTCTCTCCCTTAATGAATTTCGCCCTTTGGCCGGTTAGTTTCGCGCTGTTCAAACGATGCGGGGAGTTCTTGCAGCATGGGCTCGCAGATGGCCTTTTTCGCTCGTTCTGTCCCGATTTAAACAAGGACGATCATTTTGCTCGAGCGATGTGGGCAACCTCCTATCGCCAGAGTTTTCGGGTGCAGTCGCGCCCAACTGTTCATCGTCCTCATTGGGGTAGAAGCCGACAGGCTCCGACTTCATCGGAGCATTTTTTCGAGAGCCTAAATCCAGGATCTACCTGCAATGGCACGACGGGTGCTGTGCAGGATCGCAGTTTCGAACCATTGGCCCCCTCACAATAGCAAGAAATTTTCTTCCGTCATTAAGGCAACGAGCGCACTCTGCTGCCACTGGAATGGATCACCGGTGGCAGCAGTCTTTTATCTCACCTGTTGAACTCAAAAAGCGCCCACCATGTCTCTGGCTTTTGCCTCTTCGATTGATCAGATGGTCGGCCTTCATTCACATTCTCTTTCGGCATAGTCTCCTTTTCTGTCATGCTGCTAAGCCATTTCGCCCAGTCCTCTCCAGGACCGAAACGCCAGAAGAACGAGGACGCACTCGCTTATTGGGAATCCAGTGATGAACAGGTGCGCCGCCGCCAGGGCACTATTGCGATCATAGCAGACGGAGTCGGAGGAATGGGCGGTGGTGAAATCGCCAGCAAAATGGCTATCGATGTTGCGCTGGCTATCTTTCAGGACACCGATCCGCGAACGCCGACCAAACAGTTGCTGAAAGAGATTTTTGACCGGGCCAATCTCGCTATCTATGAAGCGGGCATGAACGATCCGAGCAGCGGACGAATGGGAACGACTTTAACCGTGTGCGTGTTTCGCGACAAAGAGCTCTCGATCGGTCACGTGGGAGATTCGAGGGTTTATCTGGTCAGAAATGAAGAGATCCGTCGGTTGACGGATGATCACTCTTACACCGGCCTGCAATTGAAGCTCCGGCTGATCACGGAACACGAAGCCCGGGCAAGCCATTTGCGAACTATGCTGACGCGCAGTGTTGGTCCGGAACCGATCGTGCGAATGGACTACAAACGATTGAAGCTGGCTTCTCATGACCGAATTCTCCAATGCACCGATGGACTCTACTGCTTTGTGAACGACGGTGAGCTTTCTGAAGGAGTCGACCGACTTAATATGGACGAAATCTGTCCTTATCTGATCGCGCTTTCCGAACGCCGCGGAACCGATGACAACTTGACCGCTCAAGTGGTACAGATTGACCGGCTAAACGAACCCTTGTATAAGACCTCGATTTCCTTCCTGAAGAACACTCTGCACGAACCTGAGAATCGCATGCATAATGAAGTTCAAATAGGTGACGTGCTCGACGAGCGCTTCTGTATCGAGGAAGTGGTCAGCCGCAGCGGCATGGCGTCAATATACAAGGCGAAGGATCTTCTGACGGAAGAGACGGTGGCAGTGAAAGTGCCGCACATGCAGTTCGAATCGGATCCCGGATCGTTTGCCCGGTTTCAGCGAGAAGCGGAGATTGGAAAGCGCTTAAATCACCCCAATATTCTGCGTTTCATTAACGTCACTAACCAGAGTCGCCCGTATATCGCGATGGAATATTTGGAGGGCCGGACGCTGAGCAGTGTAATGAACGAGGTGCGACCGATCCCAATCGCGGACTCGATCCAGATCGCCAGCGCACTCTGTGACGCCCTGGCCCATATGCACGAACAGGGAGTCGTGCACCGTGATCTCAAGCCACAGAACGTCATGATCTGTAATGACGGATCAGTTCGAATCATGGATTTTGGAATCGCCAAGGCAACCGAAATGCGCCGCATTACCTTCGCGGGATTCAGTCCTGCCCTGGGCACACCTGACTACATGGCGCCGGAGCAGGTAAAAGGAAGGCGCGGCGACGAAAGAACCGATATCTACAGTCTTGGCGCAATGCTGTACGAAATGACAACGGGTCGGGTGCCGTTCGAAGGGCCCAACCCGTTCATTGTCATGAATTCTCGTCTTACCGGTGACCCGGTCGCTCCGCGGAAGGTTAATCCAGAGATCAGCCCCCAGCTCGAGGAAGTCATCCTCCACGCAATGGAACGGGAACCGGCTAGGCGCTACGCCACTGCTGCTGCCATGAAAGCGGAGCTGGATGATCTCGAATCAGTGAAAGTGACCGGAAGACACGAGCATTTGCAGTCTCCCAAGGTGTGGAAAACAAGATGGCAAGGGATGCGTCTGGTGGTGATCTCGGCGATTGTGCCGATCGCGCTTTTCATTGTCGCCCTGTTAGTTACCCATTGTCACCGCTAAGGGTGCGAGGTTGCAGGTTACAAGTTGGGTAGGAGGTCGCACTGCGGGTCATGGACGGACTCCAACCTGTAACCTGTAACTTCCCTACGCCACAATCCGAAGCAGCGCACGGCAGCCAGGTCGATCTTTACGATTCTCGACGATTAGCGTTCCTCCATGCGCTTCTGCGATCTGCCGGCTAAGCACCAACCCAATTCCGCTACCTCCCGGTTTGGTGGTGAAGAAGGGAACGAAGAGGTTAGTGGTATTGGGCAGACCGGTACCTTCATCCAGTACCTCGATTTCCAAATTGCGGTCACGGATTGACCAGCGAACACGGACTTCGCCATCTGTTTCCGTTACGGCATCAACGGCGTTTTTAATCAGGTTAATCAGCGCTTGCTCAATCTGGTCTGGATCCAAGTTGACCAATCCTTCGAAGCCAGGTTCAACCACGACCGCCAGGCGATACTCCAAATTAGCCGCGCGACGCACGAGCTCACCAATCTCACAGGGTTGGCGGCGCGGAGCCGGCAACCGCGCCAATTGTGAATATGCCCCCATAAATCGGCCCAGCGCCGAGGTACGATCTCGAACCACATTGAGTCCGGCGATCAAATCGGACTCCCATTCTTTTGAACGTTCCGACGGCGGCCGTCGCGCAACCGTACTCAGGCTGTCCGAAATCGACTGTATCGGTCCCAGCGAGTTGTTGAGCTCGTGGCCAAGTACTCGAATCAACCGCTGCCAAGCTCTTCTCTCTTCTTCTCGCAAGGTCTGACTTAAATCGGATAGCACCAGCAGCTGATGAGGACGTCCTTGTTGCCGAAAAGCGGACCGACGGATTTCCCAGCGTGTCCCGAAACTTCCCGGAAAGGATCGCTGCAGCACCGCAGTCCGTTCTCCTTGGAGACACTCCATTAGTCCAAGATCCGAAGCGGTCGAACCAAGAATCTCTTCGCTCCGCCGATTCAAAAGTCTGATTCCGGCATCGTTAACCAAGCGAAGTCGGTTCTCTTCATCAAAGGTAAAAACCGCGAGATCGATGTTAGATATCACGGCCAGAAGCAAAGCATTCGTCTCGGTGGCTTCCTGGCGATCAGTCTGCAGTGCCTGACTCAGATCGTTCAGTTCGCGCATCACCTCTCCCAGAGCATCGGTTCGTCGGGCAGAGGCCGCGCGCAACGAGTAGTCACCCTCCCGGAGCGCTGCTAACAGGTTCGAAAGCGTCCGCAGGGGGAAGACAATCCGTTCGCGGGCGGCCACGACGCAACCGATCCAAATGCCTACAATCATCAGAACACAGCTTCCGCTGGCGACCAGGGACCAGCCGCTTCGCCACAGCAAGACGATTGCGATCGCGATGGCTGGAAGCCCGCCGAATAAGACCAGCAGTTGAACTGCGGCGGCAAGCGATACGCGGTTTGAGAAAAGACCGTGATTCGGATTGGCCATCGCCCAATCTTCCAACCGCGTCAGAGGCCGAACTCTTGGAGCCGACGATAGAAGGTGCTTCGACTCAAACCAAGCGCCTCGGCTGCGCGTCGAACGTTTCCGCTGTATCGGTCCAACGCTTTTTTTATCAGGAGCTTTTCAATCTCCTCCATAGTCAATTGTTCGATTCCGGCGATCGCTGAGCTGGTCGCAGCACCCACGCCAACAAGTCCGAGATCGTCTGCTTCGATCTGATCGGAGTCGGCCATCAACAAGGCACGTTCAACCGTATGATCCAGTTCGCGGACATTGCCGGGCCAAGGGTGTCGCCGCAGCAATTGGTCCGCCGCCGCACTGAAATTGCTCAGGCTCTTTCGATATCTCTCTGCGTGCAAGCGAAGAAAATGGCGGGCTAACACCGGAATATCTTCCAATCGGTCACGCAGCGCCGGTAGGCTTATTTCGACCGTTTTCAACCGGAAATAGAGGTCGCGCCGGAACTTCCCAGCTTCGACGTCAGCCACCAGGTCTGCGTTCGTCGCTGAAATCAAGCGTACATCCGCACGCCGCGAGCGGGATGAACCCAGACGCTCAAACTCCCCAGTTTCCAGTGTCCGCAAGAGCTTGGCTTGTTGCGCGACCGGAACATTTCCGATCTCGTCCAAGAAAAGCGTACCCCCGTCCGCCAACTCGAAGCGGCCGGGTCGATCGGATTTGGCGTCGGTGAAAGCTCCTTTCACATGACCAAATAACTCACTCTCAAACAGGCTTTCGCTGAGCCCGCCCATGTTGATCGTAATGAAAGGCTTGCCGGCACGATCACTCGCGCCATGCAGAGCACGGGCTACTACGCCTTTGCCAGTTCCGTTTTCGCCTGTGATAAGCACATTTGCTTTGGCCGGAGCAACTCTTCGAACCATTTCGAGAATCGCCCGCATCGGCGCCGAGCGTGCAATCAATCCCTCGGAGCGGCCGAGCAAATCTGAGCCTAACGCTCCGGCGACTTCGTTGCGCAAGAGCTGGTTTTCGGCTTCCAGCCGGTTGGCTCGCCGAGTCTCGGCCTCAACCTGAAGCTGGGTTTGAATGATGGCAAGGACCCGGGCGTTATCCCAAGGTTTCTGAATGAAATCACGGGCTCCGCTCCGCATCGCTGCAACCGCGAGATCAACTGTGGCCCAGGCTGTCATCACCAGAACCGGTGGTGCACCTTCGAGCTTCTGCAGCTGCTGGACCAGCTCCAATCCCTCTTCACCACTGGTGGTATCACGCGCATAGTTCAAATCAAGCAAGGCCAAAGCAAATTCCTTCTCTTTGATCAGGCGTAGTACCTCGCGAGGTGAGGTCGCCAACTCAACCCGATATCCCGCATTGGTCAGAAGGATCCGCAGCGCCTCCCGCACGGCCGGTTGGTCATCGGCCACAAGGATGCAAGAGAGCGCGGTCATAGCGATAAGCCAACCATTGACTGATAGCTGATGGCCAATTTTTGCTGCCGGCCATCGGCTATGGTCATCGTCAGGTCTCCTTCTTACCGACGAGAGTCGCTGACAACCCGCCAGCAAACGTACTCGCGCGGATGGCGGTCTCCGGAACCCCGTTGGCCGAACATAACGCCATTACTTCGACCAGATTGTATTGATTCAGTTCCATGAGCGGCTCAGAAATTCGTCTTCCCCGCAACAGATTAAACCAATGTCGCGTAAACGGTGCCTTTTGCTTTATCGTATACACAACTCGTTGCAGCACCGGCAGACGAACGCGAACGGGAAATTGCAGCACAACGACCCCTCCCACGTTCAGAATCTTGAGCAGGCTGGCAATGATTTCCATTCCTCGCTTGGGAGGAATGTGCTGCAGCACAAGACAGCAGTTTACAAAATCAAACTTTTGCCCGACCAAGGAAAGTTGGTCGTCGGATTTGACAAAATCGACGTTAGAAACTCCGAACTCCTGACAATTGCGCTGGGCTTCGGCAATCATCGCTTCCGATATCTCGACGCCGACGACTTTCTTGAAGCGTTGGGCAAGCGGGATTGTGAGCCGCCCGACTCCAGAGCCAAAATCAAGGGCGGATTCCGTGTTGAATTGGCCGAGGTGGCGAACCGCCATCGCAACTACGCTAGACATCAGTTGCGCACCGCTTTCAAAAAATTCATTGCGGTGTTTTTCGATATTCTCTTTACGAAATTCATCCCGTGAGAGTACGCCAAAATAAGGATTCTGCTCCCCCCACTCCTTCCATTGCTCATCGGTGTTGTACATTACATTATCCTTTTCAATTCCCCACGAAGGAATCGCGTCAGTTGGCGGATTGTTCCAGCGTCAAAAGCGAAACGGCCGCCAACTCCTTCGAACAGTTCTGGTACACTTCTACTATTTCCCAATCGAAGAGCGGCCTTGTATTTTGCCAGCGCGGTCTTCGGATCTTGCAAGCTATGCTGCCATACCTGCAGCGCTCCAAGCCAGCTCAAACCGTACTCAATGTAGTAGAAGGGCGAAGTAAAAATATGGTGGTAATGCCAAATCTTGGCCAGTTCGAGTTCGAATCCTGACCAATCGGTCTGTGGCATGAAACGCCCAATCAAGTCACGAGCTTTGGCGTCGATACTGCCAATCGAAGGAGCAGCGGACAATTCGGCGTACAGCCAGTGTTGAATCGCGTCCATGAACCCAATCCAACTCAACAAATGCACAATCTGTGATATCTGGTTCCAATAGACCCGTGCCAGCTCCCCATCATCATAAAATCCTCCGTGCTTCCGGTGCAAAAACGGTAGAGCCAGAACCTCCATTGCCTGAGAAGGCACCTCAACAAACTCGGTTGCAGCGAAATGGTTCCAGACCAGCGGTTGCGCCTGCATGCTCGCAAAACCGTGGAAGGCGTGACCAAATTCGTGCAGCGTGACTCGCACGTCATTCTCGGATCCAACCACATTTTCGAGTACGAAGGGCATTCCACGTTTGGGAAAAGAGACGCAATAGGCATGAGACATTTTGTTGGGACGTGACCCGAGATCGACAAATCCGTCGCAGAATCGGGCGAATTGTTCACCCAGTTCGGCATCGATCTCGGCAAAAACCCGTTGAATTCCGTTTTCCAGGTCACTAACTGAACGAAAAGGTCGAAGAGGTTTCCGGTTGTGGGGATCAACCGGCGAGCGCCAGTAGAAGTCCCAAGGCTTAAGGACTTCGACTCCCAATCCTTTTCGCTGAAGTTCCAACAGCTCGGAGGCAAACGGAACAACTTCCTTTTCAATGCTCTGATGGAACTCGTAGCATTGTTCCGGCGTATAGTCGTATCGATGATAGTTAAGCCAGATCAGTTCCCGGTAATTCCGGAATCCGGCGTTGCGAGCCATGGTAGTGCGGACGGTAAACAGCTTCAGAAAAAGTTCATCCAACTGCGGACTCAGCTGGAGTTTAGCTCCTTGCCAAGCTCGCCAAACTCTCTCGCGGATTCCTCGATTGGCATCGCGCAACTTCTCCTCGATGGCCGGGATCGTGAGTTTTTGGCCCTCGTAGTTCACTAGCTGACTTCCGGTTAGCCGTGAATATCGGGTAACCAGGTGCGCCTGCTCTGCCTCCAGAGGAACGTTCTCTTGGCGGTAAGCCATCGCGTCACTCCGCATCCGCTTCAACACGAGAACGGCGTCAGCCGGAATATTCGGCTCCGTAACAGCCAAGACCTTATTTCTCAGTTCAGCGTTAGCGACACAAATCTTTGGCCGAGTCACTTGATTGAAGTGCACCAACTTATCGTTGGCTTGTTCGTCAGCCGTATTGAGATCAACCGACAAAATCAAAAAGGCCTGTAACTCTTCGACCTCCTTCTCTAAGTCGCTCCAGTCCAGAAGGAATGGGTAGAGACTTTCCGGGCCGAGATTACGTCGACTCAGAGCAGCATATTTAGGCTCTAAGTCGCTCCAGGTAAGAACCTCAGTGGAGGGAATTGTCATACCGGCAACCAAATCATCAACGCCTCAAATCCAAGATTTAGGACTCGCAATTCAGCGCGCGGCCGTTTCAACGATGCAAGCCGCTGCATGGCAACTCAATTGCGAGACCAACCTTCAACCTGTAATCTGCAACTCGTAACTGTTAACTGATAACTTGTAGCCCCTATCGGTTTATGCACGCAATGATTCTCGAAAAGCCGGGAACTGCCCTGCAGCATCGGGAAGTGGTAACACCCACTCCCGGAATCGCACAAGTGAAAGTCCGGGTTCAAGCCTGCGCCGTTTGTCGAACCGATCTCCACGTTATCGACGGAGAATTAACCCATCCGAAACTACCGCTTATCCCGGGCCACGAGATCGTCGGTGAGATCGTCAAGTGCGGTCCGGGCAGCGAACCGCTTCGGGTTGGCATGAGAGTCGGGATTCCGTGGCTTGGTTGGACCTGTGGCTCTTGTACCTACTGCCGATCCAACCGCGAGAACCTTTGCGAAAACGCAAAGTTTACGGGCTACACCCTTGACGGTGGCTATGCAGAATTCACGGTTGCGAACGCCGCTTTTTGTTTTCCTTTGCCGGAGCTATATCCTGCGTCTGAAGCCGCTCCACTGCTTTGCGCCGGCCTGATTGGCTACCGATCGCTGTCGATGACGGGAACAGTCACGGAAGCGGGGCGGCTGGGGATATATGGTTTCGGGGCGGCGGCCCACATTATTGTGCAAGTGGCTAAATATGAGGGACGTGAGGTTTATGCGTTTACCCGGCCAGGGAAAAGCGCAGATCAAGAGTTTGCCCGGTCACTGGGCGCGGTTTGGGCGGGAGGCTCGGACGAGCTCCCTCCCCAGCAATTGGACGCCGCAATTATCTTCGCCCCGGTAGGAGCCCTGGTACCAGCAGCTTTACGAGCTTTGCGAAAGGGAGGACGCGTCGTCTGTGGCGGTATTCATATGAGCGACATCCCGTCATTCCCTTATTCTCTCCTTTGGGAGGAACGGAACATTCATTCCGTTGCGAATCTGACTCGGGCGGATGCGCGGGCTTTCCTCGATCTGGCCCCAAAGGTGCCCGTACGAACCGAGACTGAAACTTTTCCTGTATCCCGAGCGAACGACGCTCTGCAGCTCCTGAGAGCGGGTCGCATTCGCGGAGCAGCCGTGCTTGTCCCTGAGTGGTGAACTCCGGAGGGGCGTCGCAACCGACGCCCCTCCGCGATCATTCTTCCGGTGGCAAAGCGACTCCGTGACCTTTCTCGCGGGCGAGATATTCCTCCACCCGCAGGAGATTGGCTTCACCGGCACGCTGGACAACCCGCAGCAACTGTTCCATCGAAGCAACCTCCTCTAACTGTTCTTTTACGAACCATTGGAGAAAATTGTCGGTGGTATAGTCAGATTCGGCCTTGGCCAAAGAAACGAGTGCATTGATCTGTGCCGTGACCCGCTCTTCCTGCTCAAGCGACAGCTTTACTGCATCCTCGGCAGTTTTGAAGTGCGCCTGCGGCGCAGGCACAGCCGGAATGTTCACGCGGGCACCGGCGTCAAGAAGAAACTGGATAAAGCGTAAGGCATGCTCTTTTTCTTCTTCGGCCTGCTTTTGAAAGTGGGCAGATAACTCCGGTAATGCTTCCGCCCCAAAGTGAGCAGCGATGGCGTAATACTGCAGCATCGCACTGAATTCATTGCCGATCTGTTCATTGATCGGATCGACGACCTTCTGGCTGGCAACCATAGAAAAAACTCCCCTCGCTGCCGGATGATTGCAATCGGGAAAAATGGCTCTGTTTTGTGTGGGTGATGAGAAATAGAAGGACGCCGCTCTAAACTCGGATTTTTTTGAACAGAAGACCTCAAAGATCACAGCGCAGCGGAGCCGCAACCAAAAATACAACGTGAGAAGTGATTGGTGACTAGTGCAGCGTTACATTGATTTCTTGGTGGTGAGAATGCGCCTTTCAGTTTGGGCGTAAGTCCACTTAAAGGGTTTGGCCTTTTTGTTGTGGCTACGGATGTAGCGGATGAGTTTGCGATCGAGATCTTTGACCGAGA
>DASTDH010000134.1:0-3318 GCA_035710445.1 Chthoniobacterales bacterium | reverse complement strand
CGGACACCACGGGATTGGCTGTATCGCTGGTCCTTCGGCGGCCGTCTCGGCCGTAGAACGCGTGCAGGGATACCGGAAAGCCCTGAAAAAGAGCTCATTATCGTATCGGTCCGAATGGGTCATTGAGTCGGACTTTACCAGCGAGGGGGGCTAGAAAGCAGCAAGGTCGCTCGTCGGGAAACCGGATTTAACTGATAACGACGCAGAGACCGGCCATCCTGCGTCACGTTTTTTACGGCTTAGTCGATGCGGTGCGATCATTTCTACGCCGGTCTCGGCCAGTTCTCGGTCTCGCTGGTCGGAGTCGTAGGCATTGTCGCCAATCAAGCGCTCGACCGGTTCTTCCACAAAGATTTCTGCGAGCGTCTGTTGAACCAGCGTTACTTCATGAGGCGTGGCGCTTTCCGTGCAGACGGCGATCGGAAGACCACGTCGGTCAGCCACTGCCATTATCTTGGTCCCCTTGCCGCGCTTGGTCTTGCCCACGCCGAGGTGTGGCTTTACAGTTGGGACGAATTCTGGTCGTCGGTTTTTGAAGAGACAGTAACAAGAATCGAGAGGAGAAATTTCCAATGAGCTCATCCAGCACTGCATCCATCAGGGTCGGCGTGATCACAGATATGACCGGTCCACTCTCAGCGCTCGGGGTCGCCAACGGGAACATCGCGAAGATGGTGGTCGACGATATCAACTCCAAGGGCGGATTGTTAGGTAGGCCACTCAATCTCCATCTGGAGGACAGTGCCACCACCGACAGCGTGGCTGAAGCCAAATCCAGGAAGCTGGTCCTGGAAGAGAAGGTCGACGTGCTTCTGGGCGGCATCTACAGCTCGACGCGGCAGGCGATCAAGGGCCCGGTGGTGGAGGGCAAGAAGCTCTACCTTTATCCGGAGCAATACGAGGGGCAGGAATGCCACCCGCTCATCTTTTGCACCGGCCCGGTCCCGGCGCAGCAGGTGGAGTCGCTGATCCCGTGGCTGATGCAGAAGACGGGAGCGAAGAAATTCTACTGCCCGTCGGCCGAATATATCTGGCCGCATATCATGAATAAGAAGCTGCGCGAAGTGGCGCCGGCGCACGGCGGATCGATCGTGGGCGAGGAATACTTCCCGATGGATCACACCGACTACGCTGCTACCGTCGAGAAAATTGTCTCCAGCGGCGCCGAAATCGTCTTCAATACGATCGTTCCCCCGGGGGTCGGGCCGTTCCTGGAGCAACTGCACAAGTCGGGCTTCACCAAGCGCGGCGGCCAGTTGGTCTGCACGTACTTTGAAGAGAACCTGCTCGGACTCTTCCCAGCAGAGCAGGTAGATGGCATGTATAGCTGCCTCGACTACTATCAAACCGTCGGCGATCCTTTCAGCCGGGAACTGCTAAGTCGATATGACAAGCTGTATCCGGGCAGCTCCAAATTCACGGCCGGCAGCGCGGCAACCGGTATGTACCGCGGGTTGAAACTGTGGGAAGCGGCGGTGAAAGAGGCGGGATCGCTCGACCAGGACGCCGTGATCCGGGCGCTGGACCACGCGAAGATCGCCGAGGGACCCGGCGGGCCGGCGGAGATGGTGCCGGGTCAACATCACGTTCGCCTCAACATGTACATCGGCCAGGCAACGAACGGCAAATTCGAGGTCGCGAAGAACCTCGGCGTCGTCGACCCCAAGGAGTGTAGGCAGGGCATTCGGTGAAACGGCCTTAGCCCATACGTTTGGACCGGTTGATTGAATTCCTCCAGCCGATAGCCCCGAAATTCGAGGTCTGGCCGTTTTTCGTGTGCATTCAATCATCGCGATCTTTGCGCAGCAGGATCGGGGGCCGGACGTACAAACCATCAGCGGCTAGTTGCGAGTCTGTCACCATGTCTTCGATCCGAGCACAGAGTGCACGGAGATTGCGATCGCGTCTCAGTTCGGCTCGGGTCGCAAAATCGGTTAACCCAACCATGTGAGCGGCATGAAGATGCCGCATGCTCCAAGCTGATTGGTGGCGAGAGTGTAACGATGGAGGGCACCGGTCTTCGTCGCGCAAGCCAGCTTCGTAAGCACGACGCAAGTCCGCGTGCCAGCACATGCCGGAGATGTAGCCGCCCCACTGGCCTTCCCAAATGATTTGGCGGACATAACGAGCGATCCACTTGGTTCCCTGGTCAATGATTTTATGGTCTCGCTTCAATACTTCCTTTCGATAAACCCGGCTTGGATTAGCCGAAGAATTTGACGATCGATCAAGTTGCGGGCGACCTGCTCTCGCGTTGTGCCGAAGAGGCCGTATGTGATCAGCTGATCGAGATAGGTCAGCAATCGCGGGGTTGTCTCAATGAAGAGATGGTCTTCAGACATTGAGTGGTTCCTCCGTTTCGGTGACTGGTGGTATCGCGTGGCCCAGGAGTATGCTAGGTCGCTCGTCACCACCGTTGCTAACCCACACCGTGTCTGTTCGAGTTCGCTGGACCAGCAGTGCGCGATCAAAAGCCGGTGAGCTGCCCGGTCCTTGGGTAGTGCGATGACGCCGTAGCCGGCCACCAATGCTTTGCCATTAAGCCGTGTGAATTCGAGGATCCGCACGAGGCTCTTCTGAGAAACGAGGCTGTCGTAGGTACATTCGCCAAACTCGGAGCCAAGAGTTCAACACTCACCTTAATCAGCTTGAATTCTCCGCTTTCGAAATTTCGAATTAGATCCTCGTCGCTATACCCAATCTCCCCATCGAACCCGTCCCATTGAATGGAATAGTCGTTTTCGTGAGCTGAAGTGACTACCCCGTTGATGATCTTTTCACCCGGAAGACAGCCGGATCGAATTCTTGTTCCTACACTCAATCGGATGCGCGGTGCGGCCTTGCTTGTCGTCGGCGACGGCACCGGTGGCGATGTGGGTGCTTTAGGAGTGGTGGTCAGAGAGACTGAAGGAGACCACCAGTTCGCGAGCGAGTGCATCCGATTGAGTCCTACGACCCATATCCTCACGGAGCATAACCAATAAAAAGAGAATTGAAGACAGAACCAGCAATCCCAAGAAAAAGAGAGCAACAACGTTTCCGCTCGCAAAAGCCGGAACATTAAGCCACGTCACTAAACAAGAAACAAGAAACAGCCTTAGGCAAAGCTTTTGAAGCTGATAAACCTGGGGCTGATAGTTGCCGTAGGTCTGTCCCAATTCCGTTGTTCTTATTTACTAAAATTCCAGTTCCAATGTCTTTGCGTCCGTAGCAAAGAATCAATGTATGCTCGAGATTGAAAGCATCGTTCGTGCTCAGATTTCGTACGACTACACGCCGAATCCATCGGTCTTTCGGCTGGAGGTGTACAACATCCGC
>DASTDH010000133.1:0-3687 GCA_035710445.1 Chthoniobacterales bacterium | reverse complement strand
GCTAACACCGCAGCTGAAATAGCCGATCCGAGTGCACAGGTTTGTTCCGAATCGGCGATATGCATCGTACACCCAGTCACGTCCGCATAGATTTGCATGAGCAACGCGTTCTTTTCGGCCACGCCACCGCAACACACTACTTTCTCAACCGGGACACCATATTCCCTGATGCGTTCGATGATCATGCGGGCGCCGAAAGCGGTTCCTTCAATCAGTGCGCGATAAATCTCGGCGCGCGTAGTATGGAGACTTTGGCCGATGATCAATCCACTCAAGCGGGGATCTACCAGAATAGTCCGATTCCCGTTGTTCCAGTCGAGGGCGAGCAAACCGCTCTGTCCTGGTCTTTGGGCGGCAGATTCTGCCGTGAGCTTGGAGTGCAGTTTGGCGTCGCCTTCGCAGACCACTTCGACCCACCAATTGAAAATGTCGCCGACCGCTGATTGTCCAGCTTCAATGCCGTAATAGCCAGGCAAAATGGCGCCCTTGACGATGCCACAAATACCTGGGATATCCTGAACCTGTTTGTCGAGTTTGACCACACAACAGTCGCAGGTCGAAGTACCAATCACCTTGACCACGACGCCCTCGTCAACGCCGCCGGCAATGGCTCCGTAATGGACATCAAACTCGCCAATGGCAATGGGAATCCCTTGGGGTAATCCGAGCTTTTCCGCCCATTCGACACTGAGATTACCGGCCGCAATGGTGGCGTCCCAGGCTTGGTCATAAAGCCGATCGCGAAGATCCGCCAATTTCGGATCGAGCAGAGCCAAGAATTCCTTGTCGGGAAGCCCACCCCAATCGTCCGCGTAGAGAGCCTTGTGACCGGCGGGGCATACACCGCGTTTGACCTTAAGCGGGTCGGTCACTCCGGCCAGGACCGATGGGATAAAGTCGGCCAACTCCACCCAACTGTAGGCGGCGTCAAAGACTTCGGGAGCTGATCTGAGGCAATGCCAGATCTTGCTCCAGAACCATTCAGACGAATAGGTGTTTCCGCATTTGGCGATAAACTGAGGCCGATGTTTTGCGGCCAGTTCGGTGATGCGAGCGGCTTCGGCGTAGCTGGTGTGATCTTTCCACAACCAACATTGCGCACTTAGATTATCGACGAATTTTGGGGCTTTTCCTATCGGCGCATTGTGCTGATCAACTGGCAAGGGGCTGGAGCCGGTCGTGTCGACACCGATCCCGATCACTTTGTCACGGCTAAAGCCGCCCACCGCCAGTGCCGCCTCTAATGCGCCCTGGACCGATTTTTCTAATCCATAGAAATAATCCCCAGGATGTTGTCTGGCTAAATTGGGATCGCGCGGATCCAGCAGGACGCCACGTTTTCCACTTGGATAGTCGATCACACAACCACCGATCTCTCGACCGTTTGAACAATCCACCACGATAGCTCGAACAGAGTTTGTTCCGAAGTCGATTCCGAGCGTGAATGCCATATTTTTTAGGTGTCTAAATTAATCTTGAAGCATGCCGATCGGCGAATGGCAAATCCAGTTTGCGGAGGAGGTCGACCGGCAAGACTTAATCAGGGGGTATCAAATTGCCCAACCCAGCGGCCGGGCTCTTTTTTTTGATACACTGGGGCTGAGCGGGTGGTCAACGGCGAACGAGGCAGTGACCGGGAAAATCTGAAACCAAAACCCGGTGGCATCGTTTAAAGAGCTTCCATCGCAGGCAAATGCGGGTTGCCGATCGCGGATCGCACTTCCCATTCCGGAATTGATCGCTTCACGTTCCTACGACAGATAAAATCGCGTCCAAAAGCTGCTTTGGGCTGAATGGTTTGGCCAGATGCCTTTCGAAACCGGCGTCTTGAGAGCGCCGACGATCAGAATACTGTACCAATGCGGTCATAGCGATAATTGGGACGCTTTTTTCGTGAGTCGAATCGAGAGACCGAATGTCGTCGAGCAACTCGAAACCGTCACGCCTGGGCATGATCAGGTCACTCAGGACGAGGTCGGGGTGATGAGTTTTAACCGCTTCCAGGCCTTCAAATCCATCTGAGGCCGAGATGACATTGGCGCCTTCTTTTCGCAGAAATGCGCCGATAAGAGCGCGAGCGTCGGGGTGGTCTTCCACTAGAACGATAGTGAGATTATTCAAAGCGCTAGAGGACATACAACCAACGTGGAGCCTGAAGAATTCTATTTCAGGTTTCGATCGAATTGCTTGGTCTGGACTCGTGGAATCCTGAATATTAGAAATTGGTTACCAAGTACCGGGGTATGGACGACAGTTGTCGGATAACTCCCGCTCTTTAGCAGACCAGGCGACGCGAGCGTCCCGTTAAGATGAGGCTTTGACCGATCGCCTAGCTCGATTTTATCAAGGGTGAGGCCGGTACCGCGAGCACCGGCCTCGTGGCATCCATGCTAAAGCATCCTTTGTCTTTCGCGCGCGAGTTGCCGATCGGATTTAGAATGTTGACCGGCGCTCGAACGCAGCTCCGACGGCATGGCCTCAATAACGAAAGCCGAATGCGCAAGCTGTCACAGCCAATTCCGCGTCGAAAAACGTACTGGTCTGTATGAAGCCGCTCGACTCATTTACCGAAGACGGAGTCCGTCTCTTCATTGGGCGAAAGGTCGCAGATGCCGATGGGAAAAGAGTAGGTACTCTGCGACGCGTTTGGCTAGATCCCAGCACCTATCAGCTGGAGTTTGCTGGCATTCGAACTGGTTGGCCGTTTGCGAGCACGCACATCGTACCGGCCCGAGATATCAGACTTGACGAAGAAAGCCAGACCGTCCAAGTCGAGCATCCACGCAAGTTGGTTCGCGAAGCTCCGCGCTCCAATCCCGAAGCGGAATTAGCGGAGATCGAAAAGGAAGAAATAGACACCTATTACGGTTACTTTGTGCCGCTTCGAAGAACGAGCAACATCAAAGCAATACGTCCGGAGGACGCGCTGGACAAACCGGGCTTGCCGATGTCAACGGCCACAGCTGACGAATTGTTGCACCACGGTGAAGCGGCGCGGAAGCAAGCGCCAATATTGAACGCCGGTTGATAGGAAGAAGCTAGAAGCCAGAAGTTAGAATCGAGAAGGCCGGCAAGACAGGCCAGGGATTCCAGCTTGAGGCTTCCGCATTCCGCAGCTTTCTTTGTCTATACCGCCGGCGGCCGGCCTCGGAAGATAAGCGAGATGATAAACAGCACCAGAAAGATGACGAACAGTACGTGAGCGATCCATGCAGCTTCACCGGCCACACCAGTTAGCCCTAAAAGCTCTGCAATGACCGCGACGACGATGAATATGATGGTCCACTGTAACATAGGTCGGATTTCTTTCTTATAGTTCGCACCTCACCAGGAACCGGATCTCTCCCGTTTGTCCTACCGGTGCGCACCCCAATGGCTTATTCTTCGTCCTCGAGCGGTAGCTTGATCGCCATCGTGGTTCACGGGTTGAGCGGACGAACTAGGCGGCTAAGATGGAGAGAAAGGAAATCGAGTTGATCTCTCGTTGTGAGCGCCGCCTACGAATATGATGCAGTCGTGGTGGGTGCCGGACCGAATGGGTTGGCAGCCGCCATACGAATCGTGCAAGGCGGCTTCTCAACACTTCTATTGGAACGGAGCACGGAAGTCGGTGGCGCCTGTAGAACGGAGGAGTTGACCCTACCAGGTTTTCGGCACGACATCGGTTCAGGGGTTCATCCATTAGCT
>DASTDH010000132.1:0-4187 GCA_035710445.1 Chthoniobacterales bacterium | reverse complement strand
GAGAATGGTACGGTGTTCATCTGCATGGATTGAGGAAGCGGACCAGCCAGAAGTTCGGTTCGTCTGCCGAGACTAGCATCGGTGGTTGGTCGGTAAAGCCAACTCTTTTCCCCGTCGAAACTCAGCTCCACTTTTTGGATGCCGCGGTCTCCGCCTAAAGCAATGCCGCCTAATTCTGTTGATTGACCGACCTTGATTTCCCGTGTGAACTTCCCGTCCGCTATTGCTGGGGCGTCGATTCTCGACGTCGTCGGCACCGTGAAGTTCGGACCCCAACCCTGTTCTTTATAAAGGCCACAGCCGTGCGTCCTTTTCAGCCGGGGATCATCGGCCGACGCGAATAAGATCAACCGCGCGCCTGAATTCCGCTGAGGTGTCGTGGCGAACCTTTCGAGGCGGCGATTGTTTTGAAGCAACACCTCAGACTGATAGATTCTGCGATGCAACCCATTGATCGATTCGGCTTATCCTGTGCTCTGGCAACGCCCTTCAACAATGACTTCACCATTGACCATGGCAGGCTCGCCCACCATGCGCTCTGGTGCCTAGGTGCCGGTTGCTCGAGTGTGACGTTGTTCGGCACCACCGGCGAAGGAGCATCGGTCAGTCTAGCCGAGCGTAACGAAGTTCTGGGCACTCTTTTGTTGGCCGGCATTGAACCCGGCCGGCAACTCGTTGGCGGTGTTTCCGCTACGTCGATCGGTGATGCGGCGGAGCAGATCAGGATCTTGAAAGACGCCGGATGCCAAAGGATCCTTCTCGCGCCGCCGTTCTATTTCAAGGAAGTAAGCGAAGAGGGCCTGTACGATTGGTTTGCGCGATTGGTCGAAAAGGTTGGTTACCGTTCCTTGGGGCTCATCCTTTACCACATCCCGTCGGTCACCCAAGTACCCCTCACGCTCGACCTTATCAGCCGGTTAAAAGCCGCCTACTCGGACCTGGTGATAGGCGTCAAGGATTCCGGAGGCGACCCGGCTTTCACTGAAGCGTTGCTGGCCAGCCATAACGATCGGATGATCCTCATCGGCGATGAACGTCATCTTGCTACGGGTGTGCGTCTTGGGGCCAAAGGAGCGATCTCAGGGTTGGCCAACATCTGTCCGGCCGAGCTTTTGCCGCTTGTAGAGTCTGGGCTGAACGACTCCCGAATTACCGAGCTCGTTAATGAGGTATTGAAATACCCGGTAACATCGTCAGTAAAAGCACTCATCACGCGTCGCAAAGACGATGCACTTTGGCTCAATGTACGACCGCCCTTAACTCGAATTTCCGACCAAGCCGCCCATTGCCTGGGCTCGGCCTACGATCGAATCTTCGCGCAGCCCCGTGTTGAAGGGTATTAAGTCCGCGAGCGAATCAAATAGATACACCATCCGGAAGCGCAATTGGAACATGCTGGGTGATCAGAAGATAATCGGTTTTATACCGACGACGGACTTCGAGCGGGCTCGGGCCTTTTATGAAGGGAAACGTGGTCTCGGGTATAAAAGTCAAGATGGCTTTGCCCTCGTGCTCGATGCGAACGGAACCATGCTGCGGATCGCGAAGGTTCCCGATTTCAAACCGGCCCCTTTCACGATTCTAGGTTGGGAAGTTCGCCGTATTCATGAGATTGTCGCTGATCTCAATACCAAAGGAATCGAATTCGAACGATTTGCTTTCCTGGAGCAGGATAAAGCCGGAGTATGGATTGCTCCAAGCGGGGACAAGCTCGCCTGGTTCAGAGATCCGAATGGCAACATCCTTTCTATTTCCGAACACGTGAAATTCTGATTGCAACAACCTCTCTCACAAACCGAGTTCCGAAAGACCGGGATGATCATCGGGACGACGGCCGAGAGGCCAATGATATTTCCGATCCGCCTCGCGAATCGGCAGATCGTTGATGCTGGCGAGTCGTCTGGCCATGAAACCGTTTTCGTCAAATTCCCAGTTCTCGTTCCCATAGGAACGGAACCAATTCCCACTATCGTCATGCCATTCGTAAGCAAATCGGACGGCGATCCGGTTTTCATGAAAGGCCCAAAGTTCTTTGATGAGCCGGTAGCTTAATTCCTTTGCCCATTTCCGCGTCAGGAACTGGATAATTGCCTCGCGTCCGGAGAGAAACTCGGAACGATTGCGCCATACGCTGCCGACAGTATATGCGCCGGCTACTTTTTCTGGATTGCGAGTGTTCCAGGCGTCTTCCGCCAGTCGCACTTTTTGCGCTGCCGTATCGCGATCAAAAGGGGGAACCGGGAGACGTGGATTTTCAGGAGCCGTCATAAGTAGAACTGGATTCTGATTTGGATTAATCGAACGCGACCACGCTTTTAGCCTGGATGACGGTTTCTTGGCCAGCTCCTGGCCTCGAACTCTACCTTGTTTTCTTCTGCTTTCTCTTGGCGACTTTGCGTTCTTTGGCCTGAGATCCTGCGACCGTCAACGCCCCGCGGACTCCAAGTCATGCAGCGGGATCGTTGGCTTGATAATTAGCTGCGAATGCGTTGTTACCTGGCCCCTCTCCCAAGCATCTATGGTCGCCTTCAGTCGGGGCTCCAGTTTCCGCATCACGCTGCTTACATAAGCATCGTATTGTCTGAGCCATTCCCGTTTGTACTCCAGATTATCGGCTCTGACGGCATTCGTCTGCATTTCAACTGCCTGCGGATCCCGCTTGGCAGTGGTCAGGATCTCTCGGAAGCGCTCTTTGTCCTTTACCGCCTGTTCAGCCAGTGGTTTAGGAGTCGGTGTGGGAGTTCCAATCGGTATGCCGTGAGGAAGTAGATCGGCCGGATTGGGACCAGGGGTGGGCGTCGGAGGCAACTTGTTAGACTCCGGCAGTAGATCAGGTGCCGACGGGGGCGGCGTCGGAACCGGAACACTGCTGGGATTGGGTATCAAATCACGCGGCATCTGCGGAGTTGGTGTCGGAGAAGGCGCGCTTAACGGCGATACCGAAGGCGAAGGAGAAGCGCTCGGCTGGGCGTTCTGCGCTCGCAAGCTGGCTCCTATACTGCACAAGACGGCGACCAAAAGGAAATTCGGAACGCGGATTGCGGATCGCGAAGCAAAATGAGCGGAGAATGCCGGCAGCGCCATGACAGGTAAGTCGAACCAGGGAGAGTGAACGCTATTCCGCAATCCGCATTCCGCAATGCGCATTTTCTGCTGCATTTCGTCGATTGACAATCTGGCAGCCGGAAGCGGATCATGCGGACTCGGTAAACCGCCTATGCGCCATTCTCTGCTTGGCTTGATCTGGGCTGGGCTGATCTTTGGGTGGTCCCTGGTTCTCGCCCCGGCAGCTACATCCTCGTCCGAATCAACCCCGGTTCCTGCAGATGACGCCACCTCAGATTCACTCCATGAACCGGCGCACATGCAGTCCGATACGGTCAAAGTTTTCCGGAAAACTGCTCAGTCGGTTGGGTTTCCCAGCAATGGATTGACGCTCCACGGCTGGGTTTATAGGCCGCCCGGCAACGGGCCTTTTCCGGCGATTGTATGGAATCACGGCGCCGAGAAGACTCCTTCCGCTCGTCCCGAGCTTGGTCTGTTTTGCACGCAACACGGCTACGTGCTCTTTGTCCCGGTTCGCCACGGGCACAGTCCCTCGCCAGGAGAGTACTTCGGCGATACCATCCAGGATTACATCACATCCGGCGCCGACCGGGTGTCCATTCAAAAAAAGGTGGTAGCGCTTGCGGAGGAGTCAAACGAAGACGTTGTCGCCGCTTTGAGTTGGTTCAAGCAACAGGGCTATATCATGCCCAATGCGATTGCGGTAACCGGCGTGGCCTATGGGGGTCTGCAGTCATTGCTCGCTGCAGAAAGAGGTCTCGATTTGCGCGCGTGTATCGCCTTCAGCCCGGCCGCGATGTCATGGGGCAACCGGGAAATACGCCAGCGAATGATCGAGACCGTCCAGAGTTGCAAAGTGCCTATTTTCTTGTTGCAGGCGCAAAACGACTACACTCTTGGGCCCAGCGACACCCTGGGGCCGATCATTCGTGAAAAGGGCGGCGCGAACCAAGCCAAGGTTTACCCCGCATTTGGAACCACCCATGCCGAGGGAGAAATCGGCTTCGCCTGCTGGGAGGAGGGTATCAAGATTTGGGGAAGCGATTTTCTTGATTTTCTGAGAGCAGCGGGGATGGGAGGGAGGCGGTAAGTGGTAAGCAGTAAGCGGTGAGAGTGAGAAG
>DASTDH010000131.1:0-15218 GCA_035710445.1 Chthoniobacterales bacterium | reverse complement strand
GGAGTCCGATCCCATCTGTACCGACATGGCGTCAATCAGGCCGCTCTGTTCGGAGGACGAAATCAGAATTTCTTCTTTCAAACCGTCGGCCGGTGTGCCCAGGAAAGCGCCGGCAAACGGAAATAGGACATCGTTGGAGGCGGCGCCGAGGGGGTCGTTGCGGTTAATCGCGTTGCCAGTCAGCGATAGGACGCTCGGATCAGACTGCACCACGTTGGCCTCCCGTTGGATCTTCGTGGCAAAGGTTGGATCCGCTACGACTTGGTTGGACGTGAAATTGATGCCCCACGCTTTGAGGAGTTTGTCCAGCGATGCGGAAAAACCTTCGCCGCCCATCATTCCGCCTTGGCCACTCATCTGGAAATCAACAAACGAGAAGGGATCGAGCAGGGCGACCAGCTTACCGCCGCGTAGCAGAAATTGATCGATCGCGTATTGCGCCGCGTCGGTGATCCCTTTTGGGTAATAGACCAGCAGGACAGAGATATCGTCATCGATCTTATCAGCGGTAAGCGGCACTTCACGGACGGTGTAGTTTTCCTTAAGCTCCTGCGCGAAAACCCAGGGCGCGCTGCCCTGCTGTCGCCGCTGCATCATCATCATGGGGTTGTTCCGTCCAAGCACAGGCAGCGCGCTCATCACGCCGATCACCGCCTTTTTCGGATTGGCCACGCTGGAAATGGCTCGAGAGACGTCGTACTCCAGTAGAGACTCGCGGCCGGGACTGAGAAATGGAATCGCCGTTTTCGCGTCGAGGCAACTTACGGCTAGTCCCAGATACACTTTCTCACTGAGATTGACCGTCTGTCCCTCTACCCCATCGAGTCGGGCAGAGTCTTCCGCGTCCGAGTCTGGTTTTGGATCGAGTTTGACAATCTTGATCTTCCCGCGGCTTGCCTGCTGAAATTCTGAGAGCAGATCTTCGACTTCCTGCGCGTATGTGCGGAGATAAACCGGTGTCGAGGCGTTGTCTTTGCTGTAATAAAACCGAATCTCTACCGGGGTATCCAGTTTCTGCACAATTCGCTGCGAGCCCTGCGACAACGTGTACAGATGGTTCTCGGTCAAATCCCAACGAAATTTAACGAAATTTCCGAGCACATTCAGCGCAACGAGTATGATCAGCAACGCTACGATGCCGACGACGGAAAAAAGCCAATTCTCAACCACCTTTTTCATATGTTCTTACGCGCGATGAGCGCGGAGGATGACGCTGGTAGTGAACAGCGAAAAAAGGATAACGCTGATGAAAAAAAGCAAGTCCCGGCTGTCGACCACACCCCGTTGGATGCTGTCAAAATGTGTCATCACCCCAATGGCGGTAACCGCATCGACCAGCCAGGCTGGGGCCCAAGCCGAGATTGGATCGGTGATCGGACGCCATCCGCACAGGATCAGGAGAAGGCAGATTACAACGGCTAGGATGAAAGCGATGACCTGATTCCGCGTCAGCGCTGAAGTGAGCGATGCGATTGAAAGAAATGCACCAGCCAAAAGGAAGCTGCCGATATACCCGCAGATGATTCGACCGAAGTCTGGATGCCCGAGATACGCGACGGTCACTACGAGCGGAAAAGTAAGTGTGAGCGCGATACAAATAAAAATCCAGCTCGCCAGGAATTTTCCGAGTATTGCCTGCCAGGGGGTAACCGGCATGGTCAATAGCAATTCCATCGTGCCCAGCCGGAGCTCTTCTGCCCACAGCCTCATTCCCACTGCCGGTACCAGGAATAGATACAGCCAGGGATGCCAGAAGAAAAAAGGAATCAAGTCTGCTACCCCGCGTTCAAAAAAACCGCTCACCAGCAGGGTGAACCCAGCGGCCAACAATAGAAAAATTACGATGAAGACATAAGCAACTGGAGAGGTGAAATAAGCCCAGAGCTCTCGCTTAGTGATGGTCCAGATAGTCTTCATGCGGCAGTTTTTGTGTCAGGCAGCGTAATCGACCGAAAGACATCATCGAGCCGGCCCTCGTCGATTTGGATGTTCTCGACTTTCCAACTGCTTCGGCCCGCTAACGCGATGAGCTCAGGTAAGGCTTGACCCTTGGGGATCAGCCGCACTGCTATGCCGCCATCCGCCGCCGACAAAAGCTCGCATTGCGAGATGCTGGGAAGTGATTGCAATTGAGAAACCAGTGACTGTTGCTCAGCGCCGGTTACGGTGAGAATAATGATGCCGGCCGACGGGGCCTGGGCCTTGAGTTCCTCGGGTGTTCCAATTGCTACGATCGACCCTTGGTCGATGATTAACGCGCGCGTACAGGCCGCCTCTACTTCTTCTAAGATGTGCGTCGAGAAAATGATGGCTTTATCTGTGCCCAACCGTCGAAGCAACGATCGAACTTCATGCTTTTGGTTGGGATCCAGACCATCAGTCGGTTCATCCAGGATCAAGACTTCCGGGTCATGGATCAAAGCTTGAGCCAGACATGTGCGATGACGAAATCCTTTCGACAACGTATCGACACTTTGTTGCATTACTCGGTTCAGGAAACACATTTCCACCACACGGTCGATAGCTTCGGCTTTGGCTGCTCCATACAACCCCCGCATCTCAGCGCAAAAACTGAGAAATCCAGCAACCGACATGTCGCTGTAGATCGGTGCGTTTTCCGGCAGATATCCGATGCGACGTTTGGCTTCGAGTGGATTCTCCGAGATATCGAAACCGCCAATGGTCACGGTTCCTTCGGTCGGCGGCAGATAGCCGGTGATCATGCGCATGCTGGTAGATTTGCCGGCGCCGTTGGGCCCGAGAAAGCCGAGCACCTCGCCTTTGGAAACAGTGAACGTGATGTGGTCGACTGAGAGTTTCGGACCGAAACTCTTCGTCAGCTTCTCAACGTTAATCATATGGAGAGGTCATCGCGGACCTTCCTCTTCTGGGAAGGGAGCTTAAGACAAAGCGCGAGCCTGTCCCTTTGTCAAGCGGTCAGCGACCGGGGAGATTTACGGCAAAGCCGGGGGGTAGCTTGGCATCTTGGTGCCCACAAAGTGTCATCCTTCTGATAGGCTGCTGGCGATTTCGCCGTTGACTTCCGGCTATTCCAAGCTCGAAGGATATCCCTGCACTATGCCCAAAAATTCGATTCCCCGATTGATCTATGCTGCCAGCGAGTCCTCGGCCGATATGCTGTACGCCACTCGATTCTTTGTGCCGGATCCGTTCTTGTATCTGGAACAGAACGGCAAAAAGAGCATACTCCTTTCCGATCTGGAAATCGATCGCGGTCGCCGGGAAGCGAAGGTGGATGAAGTCATTTCCCTTTCTTTGATTCAGCGGCCTTTGGAAAAGCGCTTAAAAAAGAAACCAACAATCGAACAGACGATTGAACGATTTTTACATCAGCGCAGGGTTAGGCGTGCAGCAGTCCCGAACGATTTTCCGCTCGGATTAGCGCACGCGCTCAACGTGAGCGGGATTAAGCTGGAGCCAATTCCCGGTTTGTTCGAATCACAGCGAGAATTCAAACGCGACGAGGAGATCAAGCAGCTCCAGCATGCCATTGCTCTGACCGAAATAGGTCTGGAAAGGGCTTACGAGGTTTTGCGGGCATCGGAAATCAAGCCAGGACGTAAGCTTTTCTGGGGCGGCAAAAGGCTCACCTCTGAATTGTTGCGCGCGGAGATTGACTGCGCCATCCTGCGAGCCGGTGGAATTCCCATGAACACGATCGTGGCCGGAGGCGATCAAGCTTGTGATCCGCACAACCGCGGTTCCGGCCCGCTCGCGGCCAACTCGCTGATCATCTTGGACGTGTTTCCCCGTGCAGCCGACACCGGTTATTACGGCGATATCACCCGGACTGTCCTACGGGGTAAAGCCAGCGACGCGCAAAAACGTCTTTGGCACACTGTCCTGGAGGGCCAGGAGTACGCGTTGAAAAAGATTCGGCCGGGTGTTTCCGGCCAACAGCTCCAGAAAGAGGTGTCCGATTTATTCGCTGATCGCGGGTTCTCGACCGAGATTCGCGAAGGTCGGTGGACCGGATTTTTTCATGGGTTGGGCCACGGGCTGGGATTGGAAATTCATGAATCGCCCCGGATCGCCGCTACCGAATTCAAGAAGGATCAGGTCTTTACCGTCGAACCCGGGCTCTATCTCCCGAACATTGGCGGCGTACGTCACGAGGACGATGGGGTGGTGACGGAAACCGGGTTTCGAGTTCTCTCGAAGCTTCCGAAGGTGATGGAACTGTAGGTTACAGGTTACAGGCTGCGAGTTGCAGTCACCTGATTTGCACGGTACCCGGGCCCGTCCCGAAGGGCCGGAAAATCGTAGCCCAGGCTTTAGCCTGGGTCGATCGGCCCCTCCACAATGATAGCCCTGTAAGGGCGGAAGATTCGGAATGCCAGATCAATCCCAGACATAGCGTTCGTAAAAAGCGATGTGATATCTTTTTAAAAAAGCACGGTACTCATCTTGAAACGTTAGCCGTTTGTGATGCTCCTCCTGATTCGACACATATTCGATCACGGACTCAAGCGTTGACTCTGCCACGGAAAACGCTGCCTGGTTCATGATTTCCTGGTTCTTCGAGACGTGTTCCGTTTAGTCGCAATCGACACGCGGGGAATTTCCAGGCTTTTCCGCTATCAGTCAGCGTAACGTGCACTTTATACTTCGAGCAGCGTCAGATGCAGCGGACAACGCCGAATCCCCACTCATCACCTAGTAGGCGAACAACGCGAGCGAGAAAACCAATGCACCCCAGAGTACGCCCAGCCCGCCCAGTGCTCGCCAACGAAAAAGTGATTTCGTAATCCAGTTGATCTGGTCGCGCAAAAGGTACGGTTTACCGACCCAGAACATGCCGAGTGTTAGCCAGATATAAGCAAGGACTACGAGTAATAGCCGCGAACTCTCCGATCGAAGAAAAGCAGCCGATAAAATCGGCTCGGCGACCAACATCGCGAGAATACCGAGCGCTCGCGCGGCCAGGAATTCCTGGACGAACAAGACGGTCAGAATAAACAATACCGGTACCGCCACCTGGAGATAAACTCGCAGCCAGCCAAATTCTTCCAAATCCACGCTCGAGACCAACCAGAAACACCAGACAGCGTCGAGCGCCAGAATCCCGATTCCCGCTGACTTCGACCGGGGAAGCCTGATCAGCCATTTCTGGGTTTCAGCGGTCCGCAATAGCGCGTACAAATGTCCGACGACTAAAGCGGCACCAACGATGAGACCGACAACGTGAAGAGTGAAATCGTAGACGCGTGGCGGGTAATCCATGAGCGATCAGTTGACTGCCGGGTCTCCGTATAGTGTGTATCCGGTAGAGCGAAGTATCCGCACTGGGAGGAGCTCTCCGATATGCCGCGGTGAACCTTCGAACACCACGATCTTGTTTCCGCGGGTACGCCCCATTAGACGTTCCGGATTGGTTTTACTAGGTCCTTCACAAAGGATCTCAACATCCCGGCCAACCAACGCTTCGCCACGCCGTTTGGCCCACGAGTTGACCAGTTCCAAAAGGCCGTGATTACGATCTTCTTTAACCTGCTCAGGAACCTGGGCAGCGAGTCCGGCTGCGACCGTATCTTTTCGCGGTGAATATTTGAAAACAAAGGCGTTATCAAAACCAACCTGCTCAACGAGCTCACAAGTCTGCTCATAATCGGCATCGCTCTCTCCCGGGAAGCCGACGATCATATCGGTAGTGATTGCGATATCGGGTGACGCGGCGCGAATACGATCGACCAAGGCCAAGTATTTGTCGCGCGTATAGGTGCGCCGCATTGCTCGCAGAATTCGATCCGACCCGGATTGGAGCGGGAGATGAACGTGTTCCACCAACTTTGGCAAGCGGCCAAAGGCTTGGATCAGATCTTGCCGAAAACCGATCGGATGGGGCGACGTAAATCGGATCCGCTCGATTCCGGTCACCTGCTGTACCGCCTCCAGTAGTTGAACGAATGGACTGTTGTTATCTGAGGCCGGAAATTCATGTCGGCCGTACAAGTTCACGATTTGGCCAAGTAAAGTCACTTCTTTCGCGCCGCGTGCCGCCAACGCTTCCACTTCGCTAACGATTTCGCCGATTGGCCGACTACGCTCTTCGCCTCTGGTCGATGGTACGATACAAAACGAACAATGCATGTTGCATCCCTGCATGATCGAGACGAAAGCGCTCACCGTCCTTGGCGCCAGAAGATGATCGCGGATCGTGCTCTGTGACCCCGCTTCTTCCTCCACATCCACGATCGAAAATCGAACGTCGTCCCAACGCAGAGAGCTTTTTCGATCCAATGCCTGTTCGACATAGTCGGCGACATGGTGAAACTTTTGGGTTCCGACGACTAAATCGAGGTGAGGAACATCCTTAAGCAGAGAGGATCCCCGGCTTTGGGCCATGCATCCAAGTAAACCGTACACTACGGGCCGTTGCCGGGATAGGGACCCGAGCATGCCGATCTTGCCCAGTGCCTTTTGTTCGGCCAGGTCCCGGACGCTACAGGTATTGAGCAGAACGACGTCGGCTTCTTGAGCGTTGGCAGTAATGACATGGCCTCGAGCGATGAGCATCTGCGCGACTTGTTCGGAGTCGCGTTCGTTCATCTGGCAACCATAAGTTTTGATGTAGACCTTAGCCATTGTCCCTCACGAGAGCGCGTAAACTAGCGCGAAACGAAATGCAAGTAAACGGCGTCATTCTCGCCTAAGGCTCGAACGAGATAACAGATGGCGGACAGGGTTGCCTGACCGGTTTCTCCATCAAGGGGTGTTGCCACAGAAGGCTCCCAGTCCGGGCCAGGCGCCGGGACTCAGCCGGATTCATAAGCCGGACTGCCGCCGTCGCTTCGCTTTGGCGCGTTCGTGCGCCGATTTTACGCAACACCATGGAGTCCGCAGGCGGTTACTCGTGGGCCTGCTTTGGTCAAAAAAGAGCGGGTCAGGCGCGCACCGATACTGTGGCGGAAAGCCGGCTGTTTTTCCGGCTTGACTTCGCGGCGCAACGAACGATGTAAATCTTTACAGTAAAGGTTTACATAACCTTTAACCTTTAACCGCCCCCTCTAACCATGGAAGGTTCTCCCCGTTCCCGGCCTTACCGCCGTTTCGTCGGTTCTTCCTCCACAATGAACCGAACCTCTTTTGCCCAGGTCACACCATTCCTCCGATCGCTGTTCCGCCCAAGCCACTTTAGCCTGATGCTCTTGCTAATGATATTGGCAGATGCATCTCCCAACATTGCTCGATGTGGTCCGTCTGATATTGGCAAAGGTCCCATTGGTTGGGACATATCGCCGGCTGGACCTGTTTCCTCAGTTGCGCTCGGGCACCCAAACCCGGGATTTTTCCAGCACTGATCCCGCCCAGGCCAACGGCGACTTCAATCACCCTTTGCGTGTCACCTCTGACGGCCAATACGTTATTGCGGAAGCTAACGGTCCCGGGGAAATCGTATCGATTTGGTCGACGATCAACGGTGGCGATGTGACCAACGACGGGCTTATTACGATAGAGTTAGACGGCAACGTTGTTCTCTCTACGAATTATCAGGCCCTTGTGAGCGGCGCGCTGGGAGCCCCTTGGGTATGGCCGCTCGTCGGAAATCTCTATGACACTTCGGGTGGCGCCCAGATCAAGGTGCCTATGCCTTACACCCAATCCATGCGCGTGACCGTGCAGGGAAATCCGGATTATTTTCACGTTGTCTATCGCCAGTTCGACGATGCGACTGGGGTGACAACGTTCGATCCGAGTGATAAAGCGCTCGACGTTATTGCCAAGCTACGAGCTTTCGGTTTGCGTGATCCAAAGCCCGCGCTCCCCGGCACAGCAACGGTCAGCGCCGAGATTAACATTCCGTCTAATTCTCAATCTCAACCGCTCCAGATCAGTGGTCCGGGTGAGATCACCGAGCTGCGCCTCCAACTTCCGCAGGTGCAACATGCTGCCTATGTCGCGGACGACGGTAGAGCTTTCGGGTCGAATGGCAGCAGCCAGTTCACCCTTGCCATTGATCCGGCAAACACCAGTGTTCGTCTGACGCGCCGTTACGACCCTTCTATCGGTGATCAAAAGGCCAATGTTTATATCGACGGTACTCTCGCTGGTCAGTGGTCCGCCGGTGCACCTGTCCCAGCAGGTGCCTGGGCCGATGAGACGATCGTGATTCCGCGTTCTCTGACCGCTGGCAAAAATCAGATCACGATCAGCAACCAGTTTGTTTCTTTCGACCTGGATTTCAACGAATTCCGATATGATGTCTCTTGTCTGGTCAACGGAGAGTGGACGCGATCCGACACCGTGGATGTTGGTCCGAATCATCCGGGCGAAGAATCTGCCCACAGCTACGTCATCTCAGCACAGACCTGGCAGGGGTTCCGGACCTTCAGTTATCCGGTTGATGCGCAGACAGCGGCCAATTCTCTGGCTGTCCTCAGTGGAGCCCGGTTGCTGATTTCTTTTGACGGTCAGATAACCGTTGATGCACCCATCGGCGAGTTCTTTGGCTCGGGACTTGGCAAGTACGATGTCCGTACCCTGATGTTTTCCATCGACAATAGTTCGTCCGAGGGCTGGTACACGGCCTGGTGGCCAATGCCTTTTGCCGAGAATGCCGTCATTAAGATCGTTAACGGAAGCGGGGTCCCTATTCAGGGTGGAAAAATCGAGGTGCGTCACGTTCTCGAACCGGCGATCGCTTCGCATCTCGCGCCGAAAAGTGACACTGGATATTTTCACGCTACGCACAACCAGACGGAAACTGTTTCCGGACAGGACTACATCTTTTTGGACACGCCCGGGCGCGGTGTTTTCTACGGCGTTGTCCACACCATGCGAGGCGAGAACGGGAACCAGCGAGGATATCTGGAGGGTAACGAGCGCGTGTATAATGACAATCTTCTGAGTCCGGCCTGGAATGGGACTGGAACCGAAGATTTTTATGAATCAGGTTGGTACTTCCGTGGTGGCGCACCGTACTCAATGCCGCTCACTGGTAATCCTGCCTACAACCCTGGAACTGATGGCTTCGCTAACGATACCACCGGCGCGTACCGGTTGTTTCCTGCTGAAGCCATCTCCTTTGGACAACGACTACGCTTTACTATTCAGCATGGCCCCGTGGACGATGTGTCGGCAAATTACAGTTCGGTGGCGTTCTGGTACGGCCAGCCGACCTATTCGCTCGAAGTCACCGATTCGCTGAACACCACGGACCCGACCAGCCGCCAAAGTCATGGGTACGCAGTTTCGGGTGACGGGACCAGTTCGCTCTCCTCTGGCTTTCCGGGTGAATTTAGCTACATCCCAGTGATGCTTGGCCTGGACACGGCGTCGACTGCAATCAATTTTCGGATGTCAGTCGACCCTGCTAACAACGGGGTCCGGCTCACCCGGATTTCCGATCAGAACCAGTCGTATCAGACCGCCAACGTTTATGTTAATGGCGTGTATGCCGGGCAATGGATGGAGCCTTGGACCAATCCTGATTCCCGATGGCTCGACGATGTATTTGAAATCCCCGGTAATCTGACCCGAGGAAAAAGCGCGATCAACGTTCAGATCGTACCATTGGTCGGCCTGACCAGCACAACGAACCAGCCACTCTGGACCGCATCAAACTACCAGGTGGTTTCCGAAGTCGCAGCATTCACTACTGGACAAGCCCCAGGTCCGATCGCAAACCTGACCGCGACCGGCGGACAGCTCAATTCCATAACGTTATCCTGGGCGCCGGATCCGGCAAAGGTGGGCGTTGCTACTTACCAGATTTATGGATCGTCGACCGACCCGTCGGTGCCGGTCAGCCCGGCCAACCTTGTAGGCGAATCGCCGGTCTCCGGCTTCGAACATGACGGCCTGGGGCTGCAACAGCAATGGTATTATCGAGTTAGAGCGGTGGGCACTAATGGACAGGTCGGACCGATTTCTGGCGTTGTGACAGCTCGCACCGGGAATAAACTGAAGATTGAGGGAGAGAGTCTGGTCGCTACAGCAACCGGCACTGCTCCGGTAGTGATTCAAGGCAATTGCTGCGGTGTTATCTGGTCCGGAAACGCTCAGCTCTGGTTTCAAGCGTCAAAGGTTGGGGATAATATGGTGCTCACCATCAATGTTCCTACCGCCGGGACCTATGATCTGTCAGCTGTGATGACTAAAGCACGTGACTATGGGATCGTTTCGTCAGCGGTAGATGGAGCTCAGCTTGGGCAACCATTCGACGGCTACAATTTTCCTAACGTAACCGTTGCTACGGTCGACTACGGGTCAGTTCCCATGAGTGCTGGTGCCCATCAACTGACGTTTACGCTCGTCGGGAAAAATACTAGTTCGATTAACTATCTGGTCGGTATCGATTATCTGCTCTTAACCAAGACGAATTAGAATCCAGAAGGGGAGCCTCATTGGCAGGACGAACGCCAGGTCCGGTCTAAGCCGGACCGGCTTGAGCCAGGTGAGGCACTTGGGCGAGCGCACTATTGGCCATACCGCCCAAGCTCGGCTGTTTTTGAAAGTCATTCCCGTCAGGGACCCAAAGAAAATAGCCCCGCACTTTAGTGTGGGGTTTCGGATCGGAAAGACGCGTTCGTCCCGGCAGAGACGATAGAACGGAACGGCGACAAGTCGGCTTCACGCTAGCTGACCTTGATCAATCGTCCCTGACGGGACGGTCCACCAAACACGCATATCACCCCACACTAAAGTGCGGGGTTATTATCACCTGTCCCTATGGGACAATTCTCGCTGAACCTGAAGTTGGAGCTGTTATCCAACAGCCAGTTCCTCAAGTCATGCGCGCATGCGCAACGGCGGGGACGGAAGCCAGGGTTTTGCTGTACTACCGCCAAAGAACGTGAGGCACACAAAGAAAGAGTACAGGCCGGCGCTATTTCGTATAATCCCTCAACTCTTCGCCGCGAGCGCTGCTTCATCCCGGATGCGCTTGCGCTCGATGAATCCTGCAACCAGGATGCAGAGTTCGTAAAGCAGGTACATCGGCGTACCCATCATTGCCATCGATAGGGCATCGGGAACGGGCGCCAGAAATGCCGCGGCAAGAAAGATAAGAAGAAACGCGTAAGCCCGGGTGCGGCGAAGAAGCGCAACCGAAACAATACCGAGGCGCACCAGCACCAAAACCACCACCGGCAACTCGAATGCGATGCCGAATCCGACACAGCATTGAGTCACAAAAGAAAAGTATTCTCGGACGTTCCAGGTCGGCGACCAATGCATGTTCATTGCATCGTGAAAAAAGAAGCGCAGCGTCGGCGGCAGTACAAAATAGTAAGAGAATAAGACACCGCCGAGGAACAGACCGAATCCAATCAATACCGCCGGCAACATTGCTTTGCGCTCTTGCGGGGTGAGGGCGGGAAGAACAAATCCACCCGCGAAATAAATCAGAAACGGGAAGGCAATTACGATGCCCGCATAAAAGGCCAGTTGAAACGAGATAGTCATCGAGTCGGCTACACCGAACGAAACCAGTGTCTTCACCAGATTAGGATCCAGCGAGCCGAGGGGTGCCTGCATTAGCTGGGCGAGTTGGCTTCGAAAGAGAAACGCGATAGCCATCGCGATTCCGAGTGAAACAGCCATCTTGATAATAACCCAGCGCAGGTCTTCCAAATGATCGAGAAACGGTTTGACCGCCTCCGGATCACTCCCTTCTCGAAACTTGAAAAGGTTAGAGATTTTCATCGGGTTCCTCAGCTTGCCCACTCAATCAGGCCGCGCGCACAGAGTCGGGCAAACAGAGCAAGCGTGTTGGCATCCTGAATGATGTTCTCAGCGATCATGGAACGCAACTGTTCCAGAGTGAATTCGCGCGACTCGGCGATGGCTTCGCTCGTATCAATTCGAGCCCCGCTCGCAGTAGTTCGAACTGGACGGGCCAGAAACAGATATTGTTGCTCGTCAGTAAAGCCTGGTGAGGCGAAGTAGTGGCCCAATGCCGTCAGTTCGCCGCCGGCGCTTAATTCGTAGCCGGATTCTTCCGCTAGTTCGCGGAGCGCGGTGGCTTCTAAAAGTCCGAGATCCGGATTCATCGAGTCATCAACCTGACCGGCCGGGAATTCCCATAGCCATTGCTGCACTGGTATCCTGGCCTGGTGAATTAGAACGAACCGGCCATGCTCTGTGATCGGACAAATTACCACCGCCTTTTTCCTCCGAACAACGGTCCAGTCGCGGCTGGTGGTGGTTCCGCCAATCGCGACCTTCTCTTGGCGAACTTCGAGGTGAGGATTCCGGAAAAGCGTGTGGCTTTCCAGTTGACGCCATCCTTCTTGGTTAATCACGGAGTTTTGCGTTCCACGCTTCCAATTCCGCCGCAACATTTTTTGGTGAAGGCGCACCGACCGCGGTCCGGCTGCGTAGAGCATTCTCCAGATTCAATACTGCAAATACATCCTCATCAAAACAGTCGCTGAACTGACGGTATTCCGGCAGCGTCAGCTCGGTGAAAGGACGTTGATGTTGGATCGAGAACGCCACCAGCTTGCCGATGATCTCGTGAGCTTGTCGAAAAGGAACACCTCGCTTTACGAGATAATCCGCTAAATCAGTAGCCAGCAAACCTGGATCATTGGCTGCACTAAGCATTCGCTCTGGCTCGATCTCGATCTCTCGGATCATCCCGGCAAAGACCTCGAGGGTGTTCGAGACTTGGTCGAGCGAATCAAAGACTACCTCTTTGTCCTCCTGCAGGTCCCGGTTGTAAGTCATCGGCAGCCCTTTCAGATTAGTGAGCAAGGCCACCAAATTGCCTACCAATCTACCTGTTTTTCCGCGCGTCAGTTCGCATACGTCAGGATTTTTCTTTTGCGGCATCAGACTCGAACCGGTGCTGTAGGCATCACTAATTCGGAGAAAACGAAATTCAGCGGATGCGAAAAGGATAAGATCCTCGCTTAAACGCGACAGATGAACTCCGACCAGCGACAGCACAAAAAGGAATTCTGCCACAAAATCGCGATCGCTGACTGCATCCATACTGTTATGGGTGACCTCCGGAAAATCGAGTAACTCGGCAATGTAATGTCGATCCAATTCAATCGTGGAACCCGCAATCGCGCCGGAACCGAGCGGCATCCGATTAATTCGGCCACGCGCGTCCCGGAGCCGTTCGGTATCTCGTTCGAGCATTTCTACGTAAGCGAGCAGGTGATGGGCGAAAAGAACCGGCTGTGCCCGTTGCAAATGGGTGTAACCGGGAAGGATTGCGCTAGGATTTCTTTTCGCCAATTCCACCAGAGCTAATTGCAGTTCCCGAATCCGCACCCGCAGAAGATCGGATTCGTGCCGTAGATAAAGGCGCAGGTCGAGGGCAACTTGATCGTTTCGACTGCGCGCCGTATGTAGCTTCCCGCCGGTTGGACCGATACGCTCGGTCAAAGCCGCTTCGATATTCATGTGCACGTCTTCCAGCTCGATTCGGAACGAGAATTTGCCTTCGCTAATCTCCGCTTCAATTTGGCAAAGGCCGTTTTCGATTTGGCTGAGTTCCTCGCGACTTAGAATCCCTGCTCGTTCCAGCGCTTTGGCGTGAGCAATCGAACCAAGAATGTCGAATCGATAAAGCCGCCAGTCGAAAGAAACCGACTCCGAGAATCGCTGCAGAGCAGGTGCTGTTTCCTGGCGAAATCGTCCTTTCCACATTGCGGAAGGAATCTGCCGGAGAGGGGATCAGAAGCAAGTTGATTTGGAAGCTAGAATCCAGGAGCCGGGAGTCAGGAGCTAGGAGTCGGAACTCGGAAGCCAGAAGTGGATGCGTCCAGCTAACATTTGCTGGAAGAAAATATACCGTAGCGGGAATCGAGCTGCGCCTTCTATAGCGAGGAATTTGGGATGGGGAATGTATCCGTCCCTTCAGGGCCGAAAGAAATGAGATGGCGGCAATTCGGCTGCAACGTGCCTTGACGCTTGCAAACCTTGATCGATCGCCCGTTCCGGGACGGACACTCCAAACGACACCAACCCAGCACTGAATTGCTGGGCTACTTTCGCCGCGTCCCTCCAAGACTGTCACGTGGCCGTCCAAATCCCGGTCATGGAGTGCAAGCCTCGGCTGGTCAAAAGGGTCCCGGGTTCTGCCTCCTGCCTTCCGGCTTCTGACTTCTATCTTCTTCTTTCCTCCCCCTCACTCTCGCCGCAACACAATCTTCCCAAAATGCTTTCCTGCCTCGAGCTCGTAAAAGGCTTCGATCGCTTTGCTCCAGGGAAAAACAGCATCAACGATCGGATGCAGTTCGTTGGCCACCAGAAACTCATTCATCTGTTCGAACGATTCACGATTTCCAACGGTAAGCGATTCCACTCTCGCGTTGCGAACAATAAAAGAAAGCTGATCGATCGTCGTTTCCGTGCCACCCAGCATGCCCACTACCGCAATAAAGCCCCCTCCTTTTAGCGCCTTGATAGATTGATCGAGCGTACCCGGTCCGCCGACATCCACCACATGATCGACACCCCGTCCGCCGGACAGTTCTCGGACTTCCTTCCACCAAACCGGCGTCGTGCGGTAATTGATCGTGGCGTCCGCCCCGAGCTTTTTGGCTCGAGCTAGCTTCTCGTCGCTGCTCGAGAGGACGATCACGCGCGCGCCGAGCTTTTTCGCGAATTGAAGGGCGAAAATCGACACGCCACCGGTTCCTTGAACTAACAAGGTTTGGCCTTTTTGCAGCGGTTTCAATCTGAGCGATCGCCAGGCGCTGACGGCAGCTATGGGAAGAGTCGAAGCCTCTTCATCAGTCAAGTAAGCAGGTGTGTGAACGAGGCCATGTTCGGGCAAATTAATATATTCGCTCAGCGTACCTGGTCCGGGAACGCCCAGGCTGGTAGCCAGATAGGTCTCGCCCAAATAACCCTCTTCAAACGGTCCCGTCTGCCAATCCTGGATAAATTGAGTAGTCACTCGATCCCCTTTCTTAAATTGAGTGACTTTCTGGCCAACCGCGACGACCCCGCCGGATGCATCGGAAGTCGGGATAAAAGGGAATTTCAGATCGGGAAAGAATACCCCCTTCACAACCTTAAGATCTCGGTAGTTGAGCGATACGGAGTTGATCTTGACCACTACATCATTTGGTCCCGGTTCAGGTTGCGGACGATCAGCGACTCTCAAGGAATCAATTCCGAATGCGTGATGAACTTCGACGGTCTTCATTTGTTTAGATATCGAGAGGCTAGTTGGTAGTCATGTTTAGCGCCGGGCATCGAGCGGTGGGAGTGACAAGTGTGGCGGGATTTCG
>DASTDH010000130.1:0-15647 GCA_035710445.1 Chthoniobacterales bacterium | reverse complement strand
AGATGGCTCGTTCGCAGCGCGTTAGCCTGCTCAAGCCCGGCATTAGCCGTAATGGTTGGTTGAAAACCGGCAGCCGCCACCGTGACCCCCTCAACTCCAGCCAGTACATTCGATCTTTGTACTTTTAGGAACGGACGATTCGCGCGGGCCGTGACTAAAGCGCTGGACAGATCATACTTGATCGGTGTGTAGGTGAGCCGGCCGGCAACCGGCAACGGCTCATCGGTTGAGTACTGGCGGCCGGCGGGAATACCAAGCGTTTTTGCCAGCTGCACCTGTGCGATCCGATAATTGTTTTGAGCGGTAATCAGTTGCGGGATTTGGTTCTGCAGCTGTGATTGTGCCTGCAACACGTTGAACTGGGGAACAGTCCCGGCTTCAAACCGGCTCCTCTGATCCTCCAATTGGCTTTGGAGCAGGTTGACCGACTCCTCTTGGACCTGAATCAGTGCCTTATCGAGCAGGATCTGGTAAAATTGGGTGCGTACCGTTTCCACCGTAGAATCGATGGTATCTCGCAGGCTGTAATAGGCCGCATCTTCGTTTATCCGGGCCGCTCTCCTTGAGGCGATAGTGGCTCCTCCGTCCCAGATGAGTTGTTGCACCTGGATTTGCACCGTCCAATTCTCGGTCTGAGTTTGTTGGCTGGAAAGGAGCTGGTTGAGCGGAACGGAAACGAGATTCGAAGTACCACCGGGTCCAATCACTACCGATTGCCCTCCGGGGACGGCGAGCAAATCAAGATTGGCTATCCGACCACCTGTAGAGGTTCTTACCAGTCCGGGATCGTTTTGCGTATAGTTGGCATTGCCGATGACCTGGGGCAACAGCTTCGCCTGCGCCTGGTAAACCAATCCTTTTTCCCGTTTCAATTCCTGGACCTTGGTCAGAATCGTCGGGCTCTGCTTTAGCGCCAGCTGGACCGCCTCATCGAGCGTTAGAGGGTGACTGCGATAGGTGACATTCGACTCGCCGGCCAAAAGCGAGGTAGTGAATCCGGCCAATGCGGTTAAGGCGAATAAAGAGATTCTCATTCTTTGTTTACTGTTGTATCGCAAAACTGCGTAATTTTCCGATAGACCTCTAACCAGGTCCTTCCCTGTTCGGCGGTGAGATGTTCTTTCAACAGAAGTGTGATTGTGTCCACCATGTCTTGGCGGATCCGTGCCACGAGGTTGGATCCCTTGCGGGTGATCCTTACCATCACTTTGCGCCGGTCGTCCACCGCGTGTGCGCGCTGTACATAGCCCAGGCGCTCCAATCGATCGACCAGACCGGTCGCCGCCGCCGTCGTATGCCCCATTTTGGCCGCTATCTCGGACATACTGATAACTTCCTTGAGCTCCAAATAGGTGAGCAGGAAATACTGCGGGAAGGAAACGCTGCCGCGACTCAGTTCTGCCGAAAGGTTGGCAAGAAAGCAACGCTGCAACTTCATTAGAATCTGAGCCAGCTCCTCCGCTTGGGCGTGGATTTCGGTCTCCTGCCTGGGCTCAGCAACAATCATAGCAAGATAAGAATTTAACGAGGTTAACTTATCGCGTGGGCAGTAAAGCACAGAGGATGACATTTGCAAATAGCGGTCCCCAAGCGAACCGGCACATTTTATTAGTCCAAGCTCAGACATCATGTTGCTCCAAGCTCGGACGTCAGAAAGGTCGAAACACTTCGCGGTTTTCCATTTGCGTTGGCTAATTTTTTGGGTGACGGAAGAATTCCCAGCGCTCGCGAAACCGGCGTAATCCCAACTCTTATGTCATATCAAACTGTCCAGCCTCCCATCGGCGGCAAAGTCACGATCGAAAACGGAAAAATTCGCTGCCCGGACAATCCGGTGATTCCTTTCATCCGCGGTGATGGGACCGGCAGTGATATTTGGGCGGCCAGCGAGCGGGTGTTTAACGCAGCGGTCGAAAAGGCCTATGGCGGGCGAAAGCGTATTTCATGGTTCGAGGTTTTCGCAGGAGAGACCGCAAAACAGAAGTTCGACACTTGGCTGCCCGACGATACGGTTCAAGCGTTTAAGGAATTTTTGGTCGGAATCAAAGGGCCGTTGACCACTCCAGTCGGCGGCGGCATCCGGTCACTCAATGTCGCCTTGCGACAACTGCTCGATCTTTATGTTTGCCTTCGACCAGTGCAATGGTTTCAAGGAGTCCCTTCGCCGGTTCGGCATCCAGAGAAGGTAAACATGGTGATCTTTCGAGAAAACACCGAAGACATTTACGCCGGAATCGAATTTCGGGCTGGATCACCGGAAGCGCAGAAGTTTCTGAGCATCCTGCAAAAGGAATTTCCTAAGGAATCTGCCAAAGTTCGATTCGGAACAGAGAACGCAATCAAAGGATTCCTTACCTTTGAGCCGGCATTAGGCCGGCCCGAGATTGAAGTCGGTATCGGTATCAAACCGGTAAGCCGTCTCGGTTCCAATCGTCTGGTCGCAGCCGCGATCCGCTATGCGATTGAGGCAAAAAGAAAGTCGGTCACGCTGGTGCACAAGGGAAATATCATGAAGTTTACCGAGGGGGCCTTTCGTGACTGGGGATACGAACTGGCTGACACTCAGTTTAAGGACCAGACCTACTCCTGGGCTCGTTGGGAAAAGACTAAAGCCGCCAACGGTGAAAACGCAGCTAACGATGAACTGAAGGCCGCCCAGGCCGACGGCAAGATCATCGTGAAAGACGCCATCGCCGATATCACGCTACAGCAGGTTTTGACGCGCCCGGACGATTTCGACGTTATCGCTACGCTCAATCTCAACGGCGACTATCTGTCCGATGCGTTGGCCGCCCAGGTTGGGGGCATCGGTATCGCTCCCGGCGGAAATATTAACTATCATACCGGACACGCGATTTTCGAGGCTACGCACGGGACTGCCCCGAAATACGCAAATCTCGACCGGGTCAATCCAGGTTCGGTGGTGCTCTCAGGTGAGATGATGTTACGCCACCTTGGCTGGACTGAAGCCGCCGATCTCATCATTCGGGGTCTTGACGGAGCAATCGCGAGCAAACGGGTCACTTACGATTTCGCCCGTTTGATGGAGGGAGCGACTGAGATCAAGTGCTCCGAATTCGGCGACAACATCATTGCGCACATGTAGGCGCGAAGACGGGAGGCGGAAGCTAGAATCCAGAAGCCAGAATCCAGAATTCAGAATTGAGAGGTTGGAAGCCTGAAGTTGAGTGCTCGCAAATAATCGACGCCGAGGATAGGCCCGAGACGCTTGCGCATCTGCAGCCTTCTCTCCCGGTCCGCGGATACCGTCTTCAAAATTCCGGTTTCTGGCTCCTGGCTTCTGACTCCCGGCTTCTTCCCCTAAGTGGCAATTTCAATCTCGCTATCTTCGTCTTTGGGTTCGACCTTATCGAAAAAGAGGTTCCGGCGACGATCCCAAACGTAACGCTGCATCAAGACTTTGACGGTTGCGGTAAGTGGAATGGCAAGCACCGCACCTACTAGCCCGCCAAAAACCAGGGTCCAGAAAAAGACGGAGAAAATGACCGTGATTGGGTGGAGGCCAACGGAATTACCGACCACGCGTGGTGCGACGACCATTCCGTCAATCTGCGAGACAATCACGAAGACGACGGTAACCCAGAACGGGTGAGCAAAGTCGTTGAACTGTACGAAAGCAATGATCATTGCCGGAACGTAACAGACAACGTACCCGACATAGGGAATGATCCCGATAAAGGCGAAGAAAATCCCAATCAAAAATCCAAACTGGAGCCCGACGATCGACAAACCGGTGGCGACCAGGGTGCCATCGATCAGGCTAACCACTAGTTGGCCTCTAAAGAAAGCGATCAGATAGCCATTAATCTCGGTAAGAACGGTGACAACTTCGTCTTTGAACTCCGAGTTGCGAATCGGAAGAAAATTGCTCCAAGACGAGGCGATGCCCGGACTCTCTTTGAGAAAGAAGAACAGATAAATCGGGACGATAAAAAGCCCGAAGAGATAGCCGAAGACGCCGAACACTCCGGTCAAGCTGGTTTGGATGAATGTCCAGGTTTGCTGAGCAAGGGCCGGCAGCTGGTCCCTCAGATACTGCAACGATTGCTGGACATAAGGGTTGTCTCGGTAGCGCTCAAATGCATTGCCTACAACCGGGCTGGCCGCCGGGTTAGAAGAAGCAATGGAACCGGGCGAACCGCTCGGTGTCGGGATGGCTTCCGGTTGTCGAGATCCGAGCTGAGGTAGTTTGCTCAGACTGTTCTCTAGAAAATCATCGAATAGACCCCAACTTCTCTCCAAATAAGCCGGAAGGGCAGTGAAAAACTTCTGGCTCTCGAATGAGACCGGTGGCCCAATCCCGATGATCAAAAGGCTTCCGCCCGATACGAAAACAGCAAATACGATAACAACTGCGATCAGGCGGGGTAACCCGCGGCGAGCGAGCCAACTCACGAGCGGCTCGAGGAGATATGCAAGCACTCCCGCGATCGCAACCGGCAGCAGCAGGGGCTGTAAAAAAAGCACTATCCGCGTAGCAAGCAGTGCAGTCAGGAAAATAGCGCCAGCGATCACTACGAGGCACACGCAAGTGATCGCGGTCCAAAGGGTTTTCCTCTGCCAGGGAGTCGGGTACAAAACTATCTCAAAATGCGGAATTTTCGGTGCGCTTTCAACCCAATTCCAGTGTTCCGTCAGGATGACATGGCGCACCGCACAAGCGTTTGACGTTCCCGGTGCTGTTAAAGTTCCTGTCGTTTCTCAGTGTTCGCGTGGCGTTAATGGCAACAGATTGGTCCGGCAATGCCCGGCAGAACGAGATGTTTGCGTTTTCTTCGAGAAGCCTTTTGTTGCATCCTAACAAACGAACCTTATGACCGTTTCTACCGAAGCGCTAACTGAGGAGGTGAAGACCGCGGGCACATGGGTTAGCGCCGTCCAGAACGAAATCTCACGGGTAGTGGTCGGCCAAAAAAATCTGGTTGATCGCCTGCTGATCGGTCTATTGGCCAATGGACACGTATTGCTGGAAGGTGTCCCCGGGCTGGCGAAAACCCTGACCATTCGGACTTTGGCTGGTTGTATCCAGACTGGATTCCGACGACTTCAATTTACTCCGGATTTGCTTCCGGCCGACATTGTCGGAACACTGATCTACAACCCGCGTGACGGCGACTTTCGACCAAAATTAGGTCCGATTTTTTCGAATCTCATATTAGCGGACGAGATCAATCGCGCCCCGGCTAAGGTTCAAAGTGCGTTATTGGAAGCAATGCAGGAGAGACAGGTGACCATCGGCGAACAGTCGTATCGCCTGCCGGATCCTTTCCTTGTTCTGGCAACGCAAAATCCTCTCGAACAGGAAGGCACCTATCAGTTGCCGGAGGCGCAGCTGGATCGATTCATGCTGAAATTGAACGTAGATTATCCAAGCAAGACTGAAGAACGCCAGATCCTGGATCTCATGGGAACATCTGCTCCCAATTTTTCGGTACAAGGGGTGGCCACTCCTGAGATGATTATTCGATCTCGCGACGTGGTTAATCGGGTCTTTATTGATGATCGGGTAAAGGACTACATCGTCGATCTGATCTGGGCGACGCGCCGCCCGGGGGACTACCAGTTGGGAATGGATGGACTGGTGCGCTACGGGGCATCGCCCCGAGCCACTATCTATTTGACCTTGGCGGCCCGGGCCCACGCTTTCATTGAAGGTCGAGGATATGTCACACCACACGATGTAAAGTCCGTAGGGCCGGACGTCCTTCGCCACCGAATCATCGTTAGCTATGAGGCCGAGGCAGAAGAGGTGACAAGCGACACGATCGTGCAGCGCATCTTCGCCGGCCTACCGGTCCCTTGATGCGCTCGACCAAAGAAATCGTCAAGAAGATCCGGCGCTTGGAATTGACCACTCGGCGGATGGTAGAAACCGCGTTCGCGGGACAATATCATAGTGTCTTCAGGGGACGGGGTATGAATTTCGATGATTTTCGCCCTTATCAGATCGGCGATGAGATCCGTACCATCGATTGGAACGTGACGGCCCGGATGGGAGAAGCGTTCGTGCGAAAATATGTGGAGGAACGTGAGCTTACCGTCTTGCTGCTGGTCGATATCAGCGCTTCCGGAGGTTTCGGCAGCGTTTCGGAAAGTAAACGCGAAGTGGCGGCGGAAGTAGCCTCGCTCCTGGCTTTTTGTGCGATCCGCAACAATGACAATGTCGGTCTTTTGCTTTTCACCGATCGGACGGAGCTATACATACCGCCGAAAAGAGGGCGGACCCATACGCTCCGACTCATACGTGAGATCTTATTTTTCGAACCCGAAGGTCGCGGCACCGATCTGGCCAAGCCGCTGGAATTCATTAATCGGGTAACCACCCGGCGGGCGGTTATTTTTCTGCTATCCGATTTTCAAGCGAACGGCTTTGAGCGACCACTATCGATCTGCGCGCGAAAGCACGATCTGATTGCCGTTCCCATTGAAGATCCCGGAGACTGGCAACTGCCACCGGTCGGGATAGTCGAAGTACAGGATCCGGAGACGGGTGTTCGATCGGAAATTGATTTCTCCAATGGCGCAACGCGTCGGGAGTTCGCCCGCCTGGTCGACGAGCAACGGAAGAATCGAGACGCTATATTTTTGCGCGGAAAAGCCGGAATCATCCCGCTGCGAACCGATCAGGATTATTTTCCGGCGTTGCGAAACTTTTTTGTGCGTCGGCAGCGATTATTGAGGAGCAGATGATGAGTCAATTTTTCTTCCTCGCTCTGACTGAAATCATCCACGACATCGAGGATATCAAACCGCCGATTGCCCAGCGTCCGGTCTGGTGGATTGTCGGGATCCTGGCTGCCCTGCTTGTACTCGCGCTGATTGCCTATGCTTTTTGGCCGAATCGAAGAAAAGTCGTTCTGCCCCCGATTCTGCCGAAGGAGTGGGCGCACTCCGAACTGCTCAGATTGGATAGCGAAATCGAAACACTAGATCCACATGAAGCCGCATTTCGAATTTCGGGCGTTCTGCGGGGTTTTCTCGAACGCCAGTATGGGTTGCGAGCATGCCGGCAATCAACGCAAGAATTCTTGCTGAGCACCGCACAGCAGAGGTTATTCGATCCCTTGCGGAGAGAGCGTCTGCAGGAGTTTCTGGAAGGCTGCGATGAGTTGAAGTTCGCCCGCAAGACAGTGGCGCTCGGACCAAGTCATTTACTGCATCAAGCGACAGCCTGGATCGAGGAGACCCTTTGACCATGCACTTCCGATTCGAGCAAAGCTGGTACTTGCTGCTTCTCCTGGTGCTGCCTCTGATCTGGTTCTGCCAGCGGCGAATGAAATCGCCCAGTGTGCAGTTTGCGCCGGCCCGTGTTCTGCAAAACGGGCTCAAATCGGCTGGATTAAATCGCGTAGTTATCCAAAGGACACTCTTTTATACGGCTATTCTCAGTCTGATCTTTGGGTTGGCGCGGCCCCAATTCGGAACGACCAGCTCGCAGATTCACGCGAGCGGCATTGATGTGATGCTTTTGCTGGACGTATCTCGCTCGATGTTATCGGAAGATTTTACGATCGGGGGCGAGCGAGCCAGTCGAATCGATGTGGTCAAACAGGTCACTGAGCGGTTTATTGAAGGTCGCCCGAACGATCGGATCGGAGTCATCGCATTTGCCGGCCGCCCATTCTTAGTTAGTCCGCTCACTCTGGATCATCCCTGGCTCCTATCGAACCTTGGCCGGCTGCAGATTGGCTTGACCGAAGATGGGACGGCCATCGGATCCGCCCTGGTGAGCGCTGCTAACCGACTGCGGGATCGCAAAGCCAAGAGCCGAGTCATCGTTTTATTAACCGACGGTGACAACAACGCCGGCTCGGTACCTCCGTACACAGCAGCAGAAGCAGCCGCTACGGTCGGCATCAAAATCTATACCATCGGCACAGGAACCAATGGATTGGTGCCCTTTCCAGAAACTGACCGGTTCGGAAACAAATTTTATACTGAAGAGTACATGCCGTTTCAGGAGGACACCTGCAGAAGAATTGCAGAAATCGGCCATGGTCAATTCTTTCGCGCGACCGACACCAGAGGTATGGAAGCAATCTTCAGCGCGATCAATCGTTTGGAGAAGACCGAAATGGACGTCCGACAGATTCAACACTATCGGGACTACTTTTCCTGGCTTATCGGAGCGGGAGTGATTCTGCTGGGGGTTGGCACTCTTTTAGGAGAAACTGTTTGGAGAAGCGCGCCATGAGTTTCGGAGATCCGCTTGCGCTGCTGTTGCTGATTTTGGTGCCGGTTGTAGCTATCCTGATGGGCCGGGGTGATCGGCTCGTGCGCCAACGCCTCGAGCGAATTGTGGCGACCAGACTGCTTCCCTCCCTGACAGAGACGGTTGACCAGCGTCTCCGGCTCTGGCGACGGGGCCTCTTCTTGATCGCTCTGGCCTGTTTGATATTCGCCCTGGCCCAACCACAATGGGGTGAGGTTCAGGAAACCCAGAACTTTCAGGGACGCGATATTCTCCTGGCGATGGACACTTCGAAAAGCATGCTTAGCACCGATGTCGCGCCGAGCAGGCTGGCCCGCGCGAAGCTAGCAGCGGAAGATTTGATTGAATCGATGCCCGGAGACCGGTTTGGGTTGCTGGCATTTGCCGGCGAAGCTCAGGTCGAAGCTCCACTCACAATCGACTATGACACAGTGATCGGAACGCTCAACGAACTGAACATGAATACCGTTGCCCGCGGGGGTACTGATATTGCCGCCGCAATCCGAGCGAGCGAACTCATTCTTGGTCGTAACGGTGAGAGTTACAAAGCGCTGGTCTTGATTACGGACGGCGAGGAACTGGACGAAGATAGTGTGGCCGAAGCGGAACGCGCCTCCAAAAACGGGATCCGGATTTTCACCGTCGGAGTCGGATCTGCCGAAGGAGCGACGATTCCCCTGCCCAACGGCCAACTGCTCCGAGACAATAGCGGTAAGATTGTGAGAACCAAGCTGGACGAGGCCCGACTGAAAGGCATCGCGCAAGCAACCGGCGGTTTCTATCTGCGCCTGCAGCCGGACACAGTTTTGCGCCTGGTCCGCGACGGAATCAATCGGCTGGGAGAGTCCAAGCTCGGTCAACGCACCGTCCGCACCCCGATCGAACGCTATCGCTGGCCTCTTGCCCTCGGATTGGTCTTATTAATTATTTCCTCGATTTTGAGCGAACGTCAGCGAATCCAAAAGGCGGCTTTTGCATCATTGCTCCTTCTCACGTTCGGTACCGGCACATTGGCCAGAGCATCGAGCGCATTCGAGCTTTATCAGCAAGGAGACTACAATGAAGCGTTGCGGCAATGGCGACAGGAGCTGGAACGTTCGCCGCACGACCCGATACTCAATTTCAACGCCGGCACTGCGGCCTATCGGATGGGAAAATACGACCAGGCCTTCGAGAATTTTTCGGAGGCTTTACAAAGCCCGAATGCAACTCTGCGCGAGAAGGCCTACTACAATGGGGGCAACGCTCTCTTTAAACAGGGCGATTGGCAGGAAGATATTGAGCGCCAGCTGACCGGTTATCAAGACGCGGAATATCTTTACGAGCAAGCGCTGGCCATCGACCCCAACGACGAGGCGGCAAAGAAGAATCTGGCTCTAGTCAAACGCCGGATCGAAGAACTGAAAAAACGAAAACAGCAACAAGGAGGCGCACGCAGCTCGACCGGGAAACAACCGTCCAAGGGCTCCCCGTCCGGGCCGGGCCAATCCCAAGGAAATAGCGGACGACAATCAAACCAGGGATCTGACCCTTCCCAAGATAATTCCAGAAACGGCCAAAATACTCCGCCCGACGCAGATTCGGGTCCGCAGAAGAAGAAGCAGGGAGATTTGCGCGCGATCGAACCGAGTGACTCGACCAAAGAAAAACCGGAGGGCGAGATACCAAACACGCAAAAGATGACGCCGGAAGAAGCGAACGGATTACTCGATTCCTTCCGGGACGACGAGGACCACGTTGATCTGTCACGGCGCAAAAAAGGCGATCGACCGGTGCTGAAGGATTGGTGAGATGAAGTTAGCTTTGCTTTACATACTTTGCGTTGTCGCAAGGAGCGATCCCGGTGAATCCAAGGTCCAAGCCACCTTGTCCAGCGATCATACTACCGTCTCGCAACCGGTTCAGTTGCAAGTAGAGATCCGCAACGCGCGAACAGCAGACCCTCCCAATGTCTCGGCGGAAGGCCTTTCGATTCGATTTGCCGGTCAATCGACGCGAATACAGACCTTGAATGGCGATACCTCGTTCAGCGTAAATTTTACTTACCTGGTTACTCCGCTACGGGAGGGTACATTCTCAATTCCGCCGGTGAAGCTGAATCTCAACGGCCAGCAAATTCAAAGTGCTCCATTAACCCTGACGGTCCTTAAAGAAGAGCCGAATAAACCGGCCGAACCGAACAAATCGTATTTTGGTGAGCTGGTTGTCCCAAAGGATTCTGCTTACGTGGGCGAACCGGTTCCGGTGGAACTTCGGTATTATTTTGACCGCAGAATCTGGTATCAGCCGTACCCGCAGGGACAGCTTCCAATCATCGACGGAGACGGTTTCGTCACCGCCAAGTACCCGGACCCCGCCGAGAAGGAAGTGCAGGTGAATGGTCGGTGGTATCGAGTCTTGATCTATAAGACCGCGATAACCGGAGTGAGAGCCGGGCAACTCGATCTTCGCTCAGCGACACAAGAATTTTTGCTACACGTGCCGGTGCTACGAAATACTCCGCCCGGTTTCGATGATGACTTTGATCAGTCACCGTTCAGCAACGGCTTCAGCGGATATGAACGAAAGGAAGCGTCGATTGCCACCAACGGTGCGACCATTCAAATCAGGGCGTTACCCACGGATGGTCGCCCGGCCAATTTCAGCGGAGCGGTCGGAACCTTTGAGATGACGGGATCGATTCAGCCGACTCGCGCCGGCGTTGGCGATCCCCTCGATATGCGGATCCAGATTTCCGGAAACGGCAGCTTTGACCGAGTCCAGGCGCCTACCCTGGCCGCGACCTCTGTTTGGCGCGTCCATCAGGTCACATCCGAAATGGAGGCGCAGGATGACATCGGCTTGAATGCGGTCAAGACCTTCCACTATCCCATCGTAGCCAATGCGCCGGTTCACGAATCTCCGGCTGCGAGTTTCTCCTATTTTGATCCGGAGCAGGAAAAGTATGTGACGTTGAATCTTGCTCCCAAAGAAATCCGTGTGGAAGGCGCACAGTTATCGTCGCCCGGTTCCCAACCAACCCCGAACAACTCCGGGCAGACAAGTCCTTCGCCGAACTCCAGTCCAGCGCCAACCGAAATCGTGGCCAAGGGCGCGACCAAGCGCTCATTTGAGCCGCTCAGCCGAAATCCCGTTTTTTGGTTGATCCAACTCATTCCGGCCGCGATCGTGGCCGGTTTAGCTATCGGCTATTTGGCGAAACGATGGTCACAAGGGCGAGCACCTCTTCGAGAGCTCTTAGCCGACCGACGCACGCAGCGGCGAAAGCTCGACTCTCCCCAAGCTGAAATCGCATTGTCGGCAGCCGTCCGCCTCATTCAGCTCGATCAACTCGTCCGGGCCAAAGGAGCTCTTCGCCACATCACGGCCGAAGACGCGCTGAAACAAAAAGAAGTGCCGGAAGACCTCCGAAACGGTTTGAGTCGTGTGATCGAGAAACGTGCGGACTGCGTCTATGCCGGCCACGCGTATGCGCTTTCTTCGGCCGAGCGTGCGGAAATCAAAGAATTGATCGACGCATGGGAAAAGGCGCCATAAAACGCTTGCTGGTCGCAGCCGGTGTCTGGGCCTTACTCGCGCACGCGGTTGGTTACGGCGCTGAAATGGTCACTCTGGAGAAGGCGAACCGGGCCTACCGCGAAGGAAGGTTTGAAGAAGCCCGAGCCAATTATCTGCAGTTGATCTCCGCCGGGCTGACGGCTCCGGAACTTTTTTTCAATCTTGGTAACATCTGGCTGAAAGAGGGTGAGCAAGGGCGAGCTGTACTCAATTTCCGGCGTTCGCTGGTCTTGAATCCAGATTTTGCTCCGGCTCAACGGAACCTCGACTTGGTCCTCCGTTCGCTCGGCAATACCGACGACCGTCCTTTGTTTCAATGGCTAAGACTTCGTTCCGATGTTTGGTTTGTCTTTACCGCAGTCTTTTTCTGGCTGACTGCAATTTCGGCGTTGTTATGGGCAATCAGTCCGCGCTCTCGTTCGGTAGCCAAAATCGCCTCGCTGATTTTTGGCTCGGTCTTGGTGCTGAGTCTGGCAGTGACTCTCTGGGTCGGCGACGGCCTGAAAGATCCGAATCTTGCGGTGGTAGTCGATCAGAGTGCAGACGTTCGATTCGGTCCGGCCGCAAGTTCGCGCACGGTTATAACTATGGGGGCCGCTCAAGAACTGCGACTGGTGACAGAGCGAGGCGACTGGACCTTTTGCCATCTCGACAAAGGTCTGAGCGGATGGATTCACACGAGTAGCGTCGAGCGCATTGTACCGAAATGAAGATTTTCCTTCCAATTTACTTCGTCGTTCTTTTGACGGTGGGCCGGGCAGATGAGACACCGTCCTGGGCTGATTCGTTAACAACCGGTAAAGGTCCGGGAAATTTCCCGTTCCCGCCGAGCGCCCACCTAACCTATCGTTTTGGTTGGAGCGGGATCACTGCGGCGGAAGCTGACGTTCACCTGACGAGGGAGGGCGATCTGGTGAAAACGAAAGCGAACGGCGGAACGGTCGGATTGGCTCGCGCTCTTTTTCGTCTAGATCTCGAGCACGAATGCCTATCGCATCGCTCGACGCTTTTGCCGAAGCATATCGTACAAGACGAGAAATATTCATCCGAAGATGTCAAAACGACTATTGATTTTAATTCCAAGGCAACCACAAGCGTACGCGATGTCACTCCGGCCAAGGAACCGCCCAAATCGCGCACGATAGAATTTGCGCCGATATTTAGTTTTGAGACCGCCTATTTCTGGCTCCGGAGCCAACCGCTGACCGAGGGCGAAAAGGAAGTGATGGTGGTTTATGCAAACAATGCCGCATATCTGGCTACGTTACAGGTAGCCGGACGAGAAAAGATTCGAATCGGCGATACCGAGCATAACGCGATCAAAGTCAATCTGAGCTTCAAATCGATTGACCAACATCTAAAGCTAAAAACCTACAAACGATTCAAGAGTGGCCGCGGATGGATTTCAGACGATAACTATCGAATCCCGTTGCGCGTGGAAGCGGACATCTTTGTCGGATACGTATTTGCCGAGCTGGAGAAATTTGAACCGGGCGCGCAGAAGGAGTGAGAAACTGCAGAGCAGATCTAATGCGCGCGCGGTTCGACGCTAACTCGAAGTCGGCTGCGCGCCCACTTCTCGGAGCTTGCAACCTTCCTCCAGTGAGGCTGTGCCGGCAGCGGCTTTCTCGGACAGCCTTTTCGAACAGACTCGTTTCTCCCTTCGCTTCTAATATCCGGCGCAGTTACCGTCACCTGACCGTAACAGCTCCCGGTAGGGTTCTGCAGTGCGTCGCTGAAGTCATGCTTCTTTTCCTCTTTTCCGGGATTAGCGTTGCATCCCCGGAATCGGTAAGCCGCTTGCACAAGACAGCGCATCACCCATCGCGGCTCTCAACGGTTCGACGAAGTCCTGACTCGATTACTTGGCCTTCGCTTTGTACACAAGCGTTCTGCTTCGCTCCGGCGACCTCTCTTTATTTGCGCGAACTTATGACAGCTACGGACACTCGCAAGCTCCGCTCCCTTTGGCTTTAAGCCCGGCTCCCGAAAAACTAACCTGCCCGTTAGTAATTCCTTGGTGGGCGCAGACAATTCTTTGTACACCGATCGACCTCCCTTTCCTTTGGCTGAGTGTCTCAATAGTGAGGTGCTCGAACCCTCACTTTGATAACGAAGCTTACTCCAACTGGTTTATGGAGCGGTATTAGTCGACCTCCTGAAACGCCTGATTTTAAGCGCTTCAACGCCGAACTTCGGCAGAGCCTCTCGCTTTTGAATCTTGAATCTCGACATAGAAGGATCGGCTCTTAGGGAAGGCATTCAGACCATCAAGCGCTAGACTATGTGCCAATTCATTCAAGTTACGGTTCTCTAGAAAATCACCGGACACGTAGACGTAAGCTCTGTCAGTCGAAAACCTCACGTGTACTCCAGGGCCACAAAGTGTTGTAGCAGCCCGTTCGAAGTAGGCTTGCCCCTTTGCATCGCGGTCTGCCTGGCCTTGAGCTTTGCTGGCGGGCATTAGGCCTACGGCCATCATAATGAGTACAATGATTATTGTTCTTACCATAGAAACCTGGGTCGCTTTCTGAAAGTCTTCCTTGGTCATTCTAGAGCCACTCTCTAGTCTTTTCCTTTTTAATCATGCGCTTGGCCAATTTCTTGACCTCCCGATAGCTTTTGCAGCAGGGAGTTATGGTTACCGTAGAACTAGCCCAGAACTGAGCGTGCCACTGGTTTGGCTCAAACTCCGCTTCCGGACAGCGGTTGGGGAAGATGTAAACCTTGACATGCTTGTACCAGAACGGTTTTCGAATCTTCTCCACTGGACAGCCCAGAGCCATGATTCGCTCCAACCATTTTCGCTCCGCTTCGGACTTTGGGAGGTTCTCGTAAGGCCGGAAATACATAGTAACGAAATATTCGGTTTTTATCTCGTTCCCATTGCAGTGCCCTCGGTTGTTTGTTTTCCGAAAAATATTTCATCGGTTCAACCCTAAAATGAGACCCGGCATGGTCATTTGCGCGATCGCCGCGTTTCATGAAAATGCGCTCGAAGCACCTATTTCGATTGCGATCTAATTAGACATCTGTATAATTAGCGCGGTGACTGAGACCGAAGTCGCGTCGTTGTTGCGTTTTTTTAAGGCGTTGGGCCACGAAAGCCGGCTAAAGCTGCTCGGCTTTGTGGCTCAGCGCGACCGGACGGTACAGGAGTTGGCCGGGCTGCTCGGCCTTTCCGAGCCCACTACCTCGCATCACCTTAGTCGATTACGTGACGTCGAACTGGTCCGTTTGCGGCCCGAAGGTAATTTGCATTGGTATGCATTCGAAGCTGAAGGACTAGCACGGCTGGCAAAGTCGCTCCTTTCGCCGCAGGAAGTTACCCGTTGGGCCAGTGAGGCCGCGGAAGAACCACCCGACCGGCTGATCCGAAATTATCTTGACCCAGAGGGCCGGCTCCGCCAGATCCCGGCCGCCCGCAAGAAGCGCTATACGGTGCTCGCTTGGCTGGCAACACACTTTGATTACGACCGTCGTTATCGTGAAGCGGAAGTGAATCAGATTGTGCAGACTCGGCATTGGGACAGCGCGACGCTCCGGCGAGAATTAGTCGGGTACCGAATGTTAGCTCGAGAACGGGGAATTTATTGGCGCTTGCCCGAAGAGCACTGGTTGCAAGTCAACGCTGCCCGGGCTCAAGCTTCAAAATAGAGTGTTCGCGATTGACCACTCGAGGCCTCCACCGTTCTTAGATCGGGCTGCGGTGCTAGCTCAATTATTTGCGGACACGGACCGTCAAGAAAATCTCGTCCCCTACCGCTGGTACGTCGCCCTTTATCCCGAACTCGCTCCGCTTGATGACGAGACAAATATCGGAACCGGTCTGCGATTCACCTTTCGAATCTTTACT
>DASTDH010000129.1:0-4889 GCA_035710445.1 Chthoniobacterales bacterium | reverse complement strand
AAGACCATCTGTTGCTGCCAGGGAAATACGCGCACCAGATCGTCGGATTCCCCTTGATTGATCTGAAAATCATCAAGGGTCCAATCGTACTGGACGTAGTCGGCAATATCGCTCACCGCGATCCGGTCTTTGCCATAGGGCACCAACATCCGGTTGGCTGCGTTCTCCGCCGTGAGCGCATTGGGCACGGTGGCGCGCCCTCCGGTCGGTGGCGGAAATTCTTGCCAGAAGACGCTCCAATCGCCTTTCCATAAAACCGGTGTGAGCAGTGCGCCGCGCCACATGAAAAGCACATCAAAACATTGAGTAAAATTGACCGGGTCCTTGATCTTTTCGGCGAACGGCACAAAGCGCGGATACTCGCCATCGCGCGCAAACCAGACGCCGCTAGAGACCGCGATCGCGAGCCACTCTAGTCCGTTGGGATTAGAGAAAATACCGGTGCCGTAAATCGTGTTGTATTGGACAGCGTTGAGTGCGCCGGGACAAAGCGTTCCCAGCCGCGTGGCTAAGCCGCCTTGTTCGACGCGCACATTGTAGCCTTCCCGATAATAGCCTGGGCGGATCTGAGTCGGATCCTGGCTTTTCATATCCAAGCCAACAAAGGTACTATCCCCATTCGGGATTTGGAGTTCGTCGAGCTGTTTCGGTTTAGCCCAGCGTGGCATCTCGCACCTCCACTTTGACGCCTTTTGGCACAATCACGACGATGGTCGCTATCGTCGGTTCCGGCGGCTCCGGTGGCATTACCGCAGCTCCAGTTGCCCATTCGCTTGAGAGTTCTGCAGGGGTCCCGGCGTAAGAGTTAACGTCGATATCATCCGCGCATCCCGGCATCGTGTGCGGCTCTGGACCTTGCCCATCACCGGTAAATTGCCAGAGCCAGGGTTTCTCCCAAGTTGGAGGCCAGCTCGGGCTAGAGCCGTACTGGGCGAGCCAGAGTCGGTGCGCGCTCCAGAATGGATCGCTGCGGGTGCCGAGTGTTTCTTTAATCAGATTGCCCGAATAGAGTACGACCTGGTTGGGACGACCAAGTTCTTTTTCGAGAGTTTGAATCCAGCCTTTGGCGCCAGCCAGCGTCATGGTCGAGTCCCCATTCTCCTCGAAGTCCAGACAGATCAGATCGTTCGCGACGGGATTAGCGCAGCGAATAAAATTCTCCACTTGGCCAGTTACATCGGTCCCATCGGCAAAATGGTATGCGCCCCATAAGAATCCATGCTGCGCGGCCAGCGCTCGCTGCTTGGCATAAGTCTTATCGCGATAGGTCTGGCCTTGGCTCGCCTTATAGATAATGCCGATTACACCACTGGCTTTGAGCGCATCCCAATCTTGGACCGGATCGTAATGGCTCAAATCGATGACTAGTGGATTGATTTTCATAGGAAGCCGAAAAGCTTGAGCGCAACCAGAAGCAGCACGATGCAGAGCACGATCAAGACAATGAACGCCGCTTCGGGAAAGAAACGTTTGGCTGCGTAATAGATCCCGCCACAGATCAGCACGGCGATCAGGAAGAATACTAAGGCGACGATGAGTCCGCTGGCGGGACCGGCAACGGCTTCAGCAAATAAAAATGTAGTCATGGCGAATCACTGCGCGCGCTTCTTTCTCGCTTAGTTAAGAGTTCCGGTTCTTTGTATTTGCTGCCGTTGCGTTTATCCCAGCTGTTTAAGCCAGCCAGGCCGAACACCAGTGCGCTGACTGCGGTGTAAACGTTTCCCAGCCATTTAAAATCGCTAAGGTGTTTGGCGAACTCCATATGGCTTTCCAGTGAAACAACGTGCAGAACAAAAGCAGCCAACGGCATACTGAAAAAAGTGATCACCGCTCCCCAGCAAAGCACGTCTCGCCATAGTGGCTCCTCCATCAATTCATGAGTCCTTTCCGTTTTTTGATGATATCTGCCAGGCTTTCGGATACCGGCGTCGTAACGTCTGTAGAGGGTACCGATGTCACGCCGCTTCCGGCGACCGGTAGATTGGCGCCACTACCGATTGCCCAGTCTCGATCAGCGTTCTCGACTACGAAGCGCTCGCCGGTCCCAGGATTAAACGCAACCGGAGCACCTCCGGAGCGAACTTTGCCCGATTCATTGCCAGTCGCGAAGTTGGAGATATTGCTTCCGGCCAGTGCTTGGTCAACCAGAGCATGCAAACCTTCCGCCTCCCCTCCGCTATATTGGTTGCCGAGTTTCGATAGCGTTGATTTTGGGTAATAACCGGGATCGGAAATAGTCGCATCTAATGTGATCCCTCGAGCCGCCGCCCGGTTCATGACACTTTCAGCATAGGCCAATTGAGCAGCAGAACTTTGGTCGCCAACCTCGGCTTGAATAGACGCAATCAGTTTTCGCCGGACGTCAGGATTATCCGTTAATTCCTGCGCAATTCGACTGCGACTATCTAGCAAAGAGACGGCCATTGCTAATTCATGAGTCCTTTCCGTTGCGCTTTATGGGTCCCGGTGATGGTGCCCTTGTTCTGGCTCGCATAGAAAACCTGGGCGCCCTTCTTCTTGCCGTATTGCTCCACCATTACTCGTTTGATCTTCTTTCCTTTCTTCGTTAAGGGCATGACTCTCCTTTCATCCGCTGTAGCCCGTCCAGTTCTCGCGCTGGCCTTGTTGAAGTTGTTGTTGGTCAAAAGCTTGCCCCAGAAACCCGTAAGCCATCTGCAGCTCGTTGGGCGCTTTCTCGTTCTGGCCGGCGGTGATTAACGTGTCCGAATAGGCGGCTTGCTGAACGAAACGCACCATAGGATAGGGAACCCTGAAAGAAACCCAGGCATCGGGCGAGGTCGCTGGGTCCTTTCCCTTGTTGCCGTCAATGAGCGAGTACCAACTGTCGGGCGCATCGTAAACGGTGTCTCCGACCGAGTAAGTGAGCGTTGCATCCCATTCGGCCAGGCCGATGCCAGGGTAAGGAACCCGGTACACTAACCAAGCCGTCGCCGTCTCCGGACAGTTCGTGAATTCGAGTCCTCGGCGTGAAACTTCAAACCAGAGCCGCCGGCGATTAGTTGTTTCGTAGGGATTGCTCGTCCAAGCGCCGAAACAAGTGCCGATCGTCAGTCGATTGGTTTGTTTCCAGGGGACCCACCTGGGGGAGACGCTGGGGGCTGGCGCCCAGACACTAGCATTGTTAAGTGGGCCTCCAGTTTCTGTAAGAAGCGCAGAATAGTACGCACGAGTGCAAGGATCCCAGACAATAGCGCCTTTTTCATAACATTTTGTGGCGTCGAAATCGTCGCGGAAGCTGCGCTCATCGCACATCGTCGTTTCGACGAAATTGTAGGTGTCCCAGGCTTCACGGAGCCGATCATCCATGAAGATCAATATCTCGGTCGCCATATCCGGATCGAGATTGGCATTGTCGCCGGCCGGCACTAGGCCAGCCTTGCGCGCGACCCAATAAAGCACTCTCTGCACACTGGCCGGATCATTCATGGGCGAACGACGAAACTTTTGCGTGACCGATTACGAACGATCACCTCTGGGTTATCCCGCTTGAATTCGCGGATAAAGGAAGCGTCGTTCCAGCAGTCGCGTCCCTCTTTTCTGATCCAATGGAAAAAGACCTCCGGATCCAACGACATGTGGCATTCGCCCAGCCCGTCGAACCAGGCGGCATCCAGCCGTTCGCTCGCCGCGGCGATTTCTCGCTGACGCGCGAAAGCCAGCTCTTCCTCAGCTCGCGCTTCGTCGGAAAGCGTCCGGCAGAAATCTTGCACGAACGCCTCCCCGTGAACTTCCGCGAGCTGGCGAGCAAATTGCTCCCAGCCTTGAATCATGCCGTCGGTGCGATTTTGCCTAATCCAAGCGGATTGTAGACCACCAGGCCGCAGACTGCGTCGACGTAACCTCTGGGTCCGCCGCCCAAATCCGGATTCTCTTTGTAGCCCGGCATCCGGTTGTAACGCAGCTCGAACTGATCCCAGTCGATTAAGTAACCGCGCCCGTTACGCACATTGGCGACCGCCGAATCATAGGCCAAAAAAAGCGAGAGAATCAGCTTGACGCCACCGAAGTCGCCTTGCCAAAAATCGACCGTGTTAATGATCGCTTTACTGTCAGCGTCTTGATTGAACCGGCGCAAAGGGACAGTGGAAACCGCACTCGGGACCCAAGCGGCGAATGAACTGAAGCGTTTCTTCAAATTCGTGCCGCAAATCAGATCGAAATCTTTCTGTTGCCCGGTCTGGCTATAGATCGACTGCATGGCACCGTTGACGTCGTCTTCCAACATCGTCGCGGTTGTCATGGTGAGAATGGAAGCCGTCGGTGTCACGAATGCCGCAGGTGTCGGCAAATCAGTTCCGGCAGCATTGGAAACCCAGTTGCCGACTGCGCGAGTCAGATAAGCTAGAGTCGAACCGTTATCGGCCTGGCTGACCTGATCAGAGCAGAAGGTCGCTTCCATTGAACGTTTTAGCTCGAGGATCGATTTCTTAATCGCCCGCTGCATTTCTCCGTGACGCCCAATTCCGGCGACATCGCTCACGTTTTGGGCCATGTCCGAAACCATAAAGGCCTTACGAAATTTTTGGATTCTTCCATGGGCCTTGGCACGGCGCGCTGCCGGGTTGACATAATCGGTATCGACTACGTCTTTGCCGTCGATAATTCCGCCTAAGACCGGATCGTCATAGGCGTCCATCTGCCAGTCGTAAATCGTGTTAACTGGCTCTGATCCCTTCGGGCACATGCTCGAGAAGGGAGTATTTTTAAAGTCGATCATCGCGATGACATCCGCGAAATCCTCGCGTTTACCGACCTGGTTAATTTCTAGTAGTCCAGCCATTTTCTCGTCTCTTAGCGTTGTGAACGCTGACGAGCTGCGGCTTGTGCTTGCCGTCCACCGGCAATGAGTTGGTCGACAAATTTATCAA
>DASTDH010000128.1:0-6021 GCA_035710445.1 Chthoniobacterales bacterium | reverse complement strand
CAATGTGATACCAGCAGGAAGTTCAGTGCTGTGGCGACGCCAGGGGAGCATGGACGCGCTTTTCATTAGTCTAGAGCCGAGCGTGGTCGCGCGCGTTGCGGCCGAGTCGTTCGACTTCGATTCAAGTCGGACAGTGCTGCCACCGCTCTATGGCTTAAACGTGCCCGAACTCCGCTCCGCGATGTTGGCTGTGGATGCGGACTTGAGGGCCGCCGGCGCCGGCGGCTCGCTTTTGGCCGAGTCATTCGCCACGGTTTTGGCCGTTCACCTGCTCCGTCATATCACGGGTCCCCGCAGGCTGAAGGGGTCGGCCGACGGCGTACTGCCACGCCACAAGCTCCGCATGGTCGTTGAGCATATCATGGAAAATCTCGGAGGCGGTCCGACGCTGGAACAAATGGCGGCCGTCGTCCATCTCAGCCCCTATCACTTCGCGCGGCAATTCAAGGCGGCCACCGGATTGGCGCCGCACCAGTATGTGATCGCGCGCCGTATTGAACGGGCGCAGGAACTCCTGCGGACACACGGCAAGCTCGGCATGGCCGAGGTCGCGTTCCGCTCCGGCTTCGCGAACCAAAGCCATTTCGGCCTTCATTTTAGGCGGATCGTCGGTGTCACGCCGCGACAGTTTTGGGGTTCCGCAAGAACACCCTCAGTTGGTTAATTTCCTGCGAGTGATTGAGTCTTCTCTTCGATGCTGGCAGCAAACTCTGCTGCCGCAGAGGCTGATCCCTCGCGGATCCAGCGGAAGCCTGGGTCGCGCGCGAGTCGATCGTGCCAGACCACTTCGACTTCGACCGTGATTGGTTTGTAAGGCAATTTTAGTAGGACTATCGAATAGCAGAATGAATCGTTGTCAATCGCCATTTGAATAAGTTTCACTTTCCCAAGTTAGCCATCTTAGTACGCTCCTCCGAACTTTGGGAAATGCGTGTAACAAAATCAGAACCTTACCAAAACCTCATCTGATCGGTCATATTACAAGTCCTCACGGGGAGCTTGCCTCGGCCGGCGTACTTCCACGCTCCACATGGTAATTGCGTAGATCATGGAAAATCTCGAGGCAGTCCGACGCTGGAGCAAATGGCGGCGGTTGAAGTCGCGTTCCGCTCTGGCTTCGCGAATCAAAGCCATTTTTGCTTTAATTTTAAGCAGGTGTCGGAGTCAGCCGAGACAGTTTCGGATTTCCGCAAGAATCTGTCAAACATCCGCAAGATCATTAAAGACATTGGTAAACAGCCCTGTAGCCTACCAGGCAGCACGCAGGTCAACCCGATCTGCACCGCTTAAAACACGAGTTTGTCAGAGTTATGCTAGCATCCAGGCTGTCCCAGAACCAAAAGAAAGGCTTTAGCGGAATTGTTCTACCACTTGCTAATTCACACTTTTACGAAGCCAAAAAACGTTCTCACGACAATCAGCTTCAGCACCTCAACCGAAGCCGCCAACAGCGAGGAAGTCTCTGTGATGACAAAGTCAGGCCGTAATGATGATATCGAGGCGAGCTCGCCACCCAATACCTCGCTTGAACAAATCCGGGTTGTCATCGCCGACGATCACCCGGTCGCCCGACAAGGCTTGTCGGCAATACTCGGATCTCTGGATGATGTTAAAGTCGTAGCTGAAGCCGCAGATGGAGAGGAGGCCTGCAAACTCTATCACCAACATTCTCCCGACGTCCTCATTGTCGATCTCCGGATGCCAAAAAAAGATGGTCTACGGGTGGTCGAAGAACTGATGTCGGGCGGCCCTCCGAAACCACGGATCATTGTGATAACAACTTATGAGGACGAAGAAGATATCCGCCGCGCACTGACGGCTGGAGCCAAGGGTTACCTCGTCAAGGCGGCAGATTCCGAGCAGATTGAAGAAACGCTTCGCGCAGTTGCCGCGGGTGGCAGCTTGTTCCCCCCGGCGATCACGTTGAAACTGGTGGAAGCGGTGGCGCACCCGGAGCTCAGTAAGCGTGAACGTCAGGTTCTAGAGTATCTTGCCAACGGTAGAAGCAACAAGGAGATCGGTGCAACCCTTTACGTCAGCGAGTTGACCGTCAAAGGTCACGTGAGATCGATCCTCGAAAAGCTGGACGCGAAGGGCCGTTCTGAAGCCATCGCCATCGCGCTTAAACGCGGGCTGATCCGGGCGAACGTGTAGCTCTTCATACTGTAGCCTTGAGGCATGTCTCTGAAGTTCGCTACTCCTTTTTTTACTCGCCCTGCAGTTTCGCGTTCACGTGTTTCTTTTCCGGTCCTGATTCACGCCTAGCAACAAAGCTGCTGCCATAAACTAGCTCGACTTTAAATTTCTAATGGCCTGGCCTGTGGCTTGAGATTTTTGTTCAGACATTTTCATCTGCGTAATTCAGCCAAGCCGAACGGCATCTGCGGCGCTTAAGCAAAGTGGCGTCTCTAGAACTGGGAGCAAGCGAGCGATAACTCGAAGAACAAACGCTATGACTAACCAGGAATTGGACGAACTAGCGATTAACACAATCCGCACCCTCTCGATCGACGCTGTGCAACAAGCTAAATCCGGACATCGCGGTATGCCAACCGCCAAATGTGAACTGTGAACCGCGGACGCCGAACTTACAGAGAGGCTGACTCAGAAGTGGTTGAGATTTCGAAATATGCATTCGAGAATCTATGGACGGACGGGGAGCTGAACCTTTACCGTGGACGCGGAACAGGGGAGCTTCGACCAATTCTGGTTGTAGCACCGGTTTTGAGACAGCCGGCCCCCGAGGCAATTAGACGGCTTAAGCACGAATATTCCCTGCTGAAAGGCCTCGATCTAGACTGCGCTCTAAAACCCCTAGCACTAATTCGCCACGAAGGGCGAACGATGCTGGTACTCGAGGATCCCGGTCCCGAGGTCGTCGGGCTCGGTCGCTTCCTAGTGCAACCGATGGAAATCGGCGGCTTCCTGCGGATAGCGATTAGTCTGGCAGTGGGACTGGGTGAACTGCATCGCCGAGGTCTTATTCATAAGGATATTAAGCCAGCACACATTCTAGTCGACACTACTACCAATAAGGTGTGGTTTACCGGTTTCGGGATCGCTTCGCAGTTACCGCGGGAACACCAGATCCTTGAACCTCCCGAAGTGATTGCCGGCACACTGGCCTACATGGCGCCGGAACAAACTGGACGCATGAATCGGTCGATCGATTCTCGTAGCGATCTGTATTCCCTCGGGATTACGCTTTACCAAATGCTCACTGGCTCGCTTCCGTTCGTTGCCTCTGAGCCGATTGAATGGATTCACTGTCATATCGCGAGAACGCCGGCAGCACCGCGCGAGCCTATCACCGGAATCCCGGAGCCAGTTTCGGCAATTGTGTTGAAACTTCTCGCGAAGACAGCAGAAGAGCGCTATCAGACGGCTGCCGGCCTTGAGGCTGATCTCAGGAAATGTCTGCTGGGATGGGACTCAGCCGGCGGAATCCAGCCGTTCCCAATCGCGCAACAGGACGTGCCAGACCGGCTTCTGATTCCGGAGAAGCTCTATGGCCGTGAACAGGAGTGCCAAACTTTACTCCAGGCCTTTGACAGGGTGATCAGATCTGGCAAGCCGGAATTAGTGCTAGTCTCCGGCTACTCTGGGATCGGGAAATCCTCACTCGTGCAGGAGCTGTATAAGGTGATCGTGCTACCGCGCGGCATCTTTGTTTCCGGGAAGTTTGATCAGAATAAACAGGGCGTGCCGTACGCGACACTCGCACAGGCGTTTCGGACGCTGGTGAATCAAATACTCAGCACGAGCGAAGAGGGAGTGATTCAATGGCGTAACCTGATTTTGGAAGCGCTTGGGTCATACGGTCAATTAGTGGTGAATTTGATCCCCGAACTAGAGCTGGTAATCGGAAAGCAACCAGCCCTCCCTCATCTACCTCCTCAGGAAGCACAAAATCGGTTCGAGGCAGTTTGGCGAAGGTTTCTCGGCGTGTTCGCACGAAAGGAACATCCTTTGGCTTTATTCATTGATGACCTGCAATGGTTGGATCCAGAAACCCTTGAGCTGATCGAGCAGTTTCTCACACATCCGCAGGTCGAGTTTCTTTTGTTAGTAGGAGCGTACCGCGAAAACGAGGTTACTGCTAACCATCCCTTGCGACTAACATTGGACGCCGCCCGTGCGGCTGGTGCAGCAATTCATGAGATTGCGCTAGAACCGCTTTCTTTAAAAGACACTCAAGAACTGCTTGGAGACGCGCTGTTTTGCGAGCCGCCGCGCGTTCGGCAGCTCGCAGCACTGGTCCACAATAAGACCCGGGGTAATCCTTTCTTTACGATTCAGTTTCTCACCACGCTGGCCGAAGAGCAGCTTTTGAGATTTGAGGCGCGAGAGGCAGCCTGGCGCTGGGACTTGAAAGGTATCCGCGCCAAAGGGTTTACCGATAACGTGGCGGATCTCATGATCGTCAAACTGCGGCGTTTGCCGAGCGTCACGCAAGAAGCAATGAAACGCCTTTCCTGCTTGGGCAATGCAGTCAAAGTCAGCACTATTCTGCCAGTCACCGCTGGGGCAGAAGAGGAAATGCACGTCGCTTTTTGGGAGGCGGTACGGGCTGGATTAATTCTGCGCAACGACAATTCTTACCAGTTCCTCCACGACCGCATCCGGGAAGCCGCCTATGCCCTGATCCCAGAAGAGGCACGCCCTCAGTTCCATCTCACTATCGGTCGCCAGCTGCTCACCCGAATGTCGCCTGACGAGGTTGTTGAAAATATCTTCGATATTGTCAACCAGTTCAACTTGGGCGGCTCGCTTATTTGCGATCGCGATGATAAGACCCGCGCAGCGGAATTGAACCTCAGGGCCGGAAGAAAGGCAAAGACCACGGCTGCTTATGCTTCAGCCGGTGCCTTTTTCTCGCTTGGAATCGCGCTGCTCGGGGACTGGGGATGGGAGACCCAACCCAAACTGGCCTTCGATTTGAGGTACGAAATGGCTGAATGCGAGTTCATCGGCGCCAATTTCGCCGAGACCAGGCGGCTGATTTCAGAGCTTCTCTCTCGAGGCAAATCGAAGATCGACCGGGCGGCTGCTTATCGTTTGAAAATGCACTTGCACATGGTGGAATCGGCACTTCTTGAGGCGATTCAGAGCGGTCTCGAGTGCTTGCAGATGTTCGACGTGGTCATGCGAGTCCAGCCAACTCGACAGGATGTCCAGATCGAGTACGACAAAGTCTGGCTGAACTTAGGTGTGCGGCCGATTGAGAGCCTCATTGACCTTCCGCTGATGACCAACTCCGAGATGCAGACTGTCATGAGTGTGCTCTCTATTCTTTCCCGGGCGGCGTATCTCGTTGATACCGATCTGACGCAGCTGATCGTCTGTTACATGGTGAACATTAGTCTCACGCATGGGACGACGGACGCTTCCGCCCATGGGTATGCAGGGTTCGGACTGTTTCTCGGGCCGGTTTTTCATCGCTATCACGACGGTGATCGTTTTGCCGAGCTCGCCATCCGGCTTATCGAAAAACACCAATTCTCGGCTTGGACCTCGGATATCTACTTGCTGTCGCAGATGGTGGTCGTCTGGACACGGCCCCTTACCGTCGCCGTCGAGTTCTTACGCACGTCATTCCGGGCTGCAGTCGAATCGGGAGATGTTGTTTTGGCCTGTTACAGTCTGGAACACATGGTGACGGACATGCTGGCCCATGGCGATAACCTGGATCAGCTTTGGCTTGAATCAGAGAAAGCGCTAGACTTTGCCCAGAAAGCGAAATTCCTCCAGGTCGTAACCATTCTAACTAGTACCCAGGCTTTCATTCAATGCATGCGCGGAAGCGATGTGAGCGTCTCCAGTTTGCCCGCCGAAGAAGTAAACCCGCCGGTCTGGAACTCAGTGAAGATTCTGCGCCCGTAGCCGTTTGTTTCGGTCTAATCCTGAAACTGCGGACGCGTTTTATGTCCGGCCAATATGAGGCCGCGATGGCCATAGCCCGTGAAATAGAGCCGTTGCTTTGGTCCGCTCAGTGCCATATTCAAGCAGCGGACTATTATT
>DASTDH010000127.1:0-9940 GCA_035710445.1 Chthoniobacterales bacterium | reverse complement strand
GCTCTCGTCCATCTATCGAAGGTATGTCTTAGCGTCAATGATGGTCTTTTGAATCGTTGATACTCGGTCCGAACTTTTCGCAGACCGGTAGTAAGACGAGAGTCGGGCGAGACCGACTCTATTCCACGTGGGCGCGGGTCGCACTCAATAAAAGTCTCGCAAAGAGACCCGATTCTGGCCAATTGGAATGCATTGGATTTTGCCGATCTCCGGTCCAAGCTCGAGGTGGTTAGCCTATTCCACCGACCGTGGTTTGTGGCGGGCGGCTGGGCAGTTGCTGAACGCGGACAAAAAAAGAGAAGAAACGGCAATTAGCCGGGCACTCCCTCGTATACCTATGGAGGGCAACCTCTGAGTCATCAACCTGGATAATCCCTGCACTCAATCTGCAAGCTAGGACGACCAATGGTACCCCATCACGATACGGCGTATCTCGCTGGTTATTCTCTAGGTCAAATTTTGACTGTATTTGCATTGTGTGCGGCGGGTTCGATCATGCTGGTCGCCGGCATTATTGTCGCGCTCCGGACAAAGCAGGTGGTGTTAAGAGCCTGTGCCATCGCTGGCGCCATTGCCGGCTTTTCGCTGCTTTGCTTGCTCACTGTGGTTTTGCTGATCGGGCTTATCTCTAAGGCGAGTTCGTCGGGAGACAATCTGTCGGAGCGCTTCCGGGTTGCTCCGGCCAAAGACAATTCCTGTGAAATCTCGGTTCCTGCTTCCTGGGTGGAAAATCCAAAGATCAAAGAGGATGCGGTGATCGTGGCCAATGATTCCGGCCAAAACCAGTTCGTAATGATACTAAGGGATGGGAAGCAAGACTATACCGGAGATTTGGCTGACTACGCACGCGATGCCACTGATCGGATGCTAAAGAAGCTTACATCGTCGCAAACTGGCTTGCGGGGTTCGACGAGCGTCCAGGGTCGTTCGGCCATCCAGGAGGTTGTCCGCGGGGAAATTAACCATCTGCGGATTTCCTATTTGATTACCTACGTCGAAGGGGAAACCGGCTTTTATCAGGTAATTTGTTGGAGCTTGGAATCGAAAGAAACTGCCGCGAGACCGCTATTCGAGAAGATCGCTAACTCTTTTCGCGAAACCACGCGAGGGAATTGATTGGCCAAATGCAATGGATCAAATGCGCCAGCCAAACGAGAAATCCGCGACCTGCAACCCGTAGCTGAACCTCGAGAACAAACGCAGCTGGAAGCTGCGGCTACTCCGGTAACTAGTAGACGAAAGGCAGCAGGTGCCACGTCTTCCCGCGATAAGCGCGATATTCTTCACCAAATTCCGCTTCCAGAAATTTTTCTTCGTCCGCCATTCGGCTCAACAATAGGAGAAAAAGAGGAACATTCAGAGCCAAACCAAGAACGCTTCGGAAAAGAAGTGCCCAGCCGATCATGGCCAAGAGCAGTCCGCTGTAGCTTGGATGACGAACATCATGGTAGATACCGTCCGTCTTGAGTTTGTGGTCTGGCTGGATCGCGACCACTCCACTGAAACGGTGGCCAAGAGCAAAAACCGCTGCCAACCGAATAAGGGAGCCAACGATGTAGACGGCCAATCCCAGATAACGCGTCACGTCGCCATCAATGGTAAAGAGATCGCGCCGATCGCAATAGGGCGGAACGACGATCATTACGAGAGAAAGCACAATGATAGGAAAAAGAATGCGCTTGCTCTCTGGCGAGTGAGATTTGCCGGGGCTAAGACCGGATGTTCCGGAAAAGCCGACAATCCCGGCGAGCAAAACGGAGAAGACGATGAATAGGGCCCGCGCGGGATGCGCGAAAAATGAATTCCAGTCACCCCAGGCCAATATCGTCAAACCGATTTGCCCAACGAGTCCAACGATCCCAAAAGCCGCAACTCGCGGGTCAAAGCGGGCCATGCATACCAGTGCGATCCTCCAGCTCGAAGGGCAATAAGAAATAGCAGACGACAAATAGGACCGGTGCATCAAAGCAGATCCCCTATTTGCTATTTGCTATCTCCTATCTGCTATTTCTTATTGAGCCTAAAGGGCCATGATGAATTCCTCCAGCAAAGCCAAGGCGACCGCCTTCATCAACTCCATCGCGCAGTTCACATCCTGATTCTCCCGAATTGCTGGGACGTTCTCAGCGCAGTGGTCTTGAGAGAGGCCGGCGCCAAAGCGATTGCAACAACCAGTGCCGGACTAGCCTGGGCGCACGGCTACCCGGATGGCGAAAAGCTGCCGGTGGACGCCCTTATCCGTGCAATTCGGGAGATTATCCAGGTTATCGATCTTCCTTTGACGGTCGATCTTGAAAGCGGGTTTACCGACGATCTCGCGACGCTGGCCACAACAATTGATGCGGTTATTGACGCCGGAGCGGTAGGCATCAATCTGGAAGACGGAAGCAAAACGCCTGAGTCATTGGCCTCAAAGATTCACGTCGTGAAGGAGGTCTCCAACCGCAAAGATGTGCCGCTCTTTCTGAACGCGCGGACTGATGTAGTTTTGCGTTCATTGGTGCCGGAACCAGAGGCCATGAACGAAGTGGTCAGACGCGGTACTCTTTATCGAGAGGCGGGCGGCGATGGTTTCTTCGTGCCGGGTTTGGTTCAATTGGATAAGATCCGCGCCATCGTCGAGTCAGTAGACGTTCCACTCAACGTTCTAGCGACCCGGGGAGTAGCCCCTATTGCGGAGATAGAAAAGACCGGCGCAAAGCGGTTGAGTGTCGGCGCACGGTTATCGGAGGCGGTGTTCGGTCGACTAAAACAGCTCGCCACTAAACTCCTTCATGATCGTTCGCTCGACGAGCTCTTTACCGAGAGTCTTTCGTTTGCCGAGATCAACAAGCTCTTGAGCTGACGGGCATCGAGAAAAACTCTTGCTAACTCTCTTTTCGATCAGATTCAGTCGATGCTTCGGTGATCACGCGAGCCCTTCGGTAGCGGCGACTGTCCAACCGAAGTTGATCCTGTCCATAATCTTAAAGCGTTGAACGGAGCGACTCGTTAAGACGGACCGCGAAACTCAGTCGCCTTGGCTTTGGTCGCCCGAAAAAAGCGGCGGGGTCACGGCGGGCGATGGCGACTGCGCTCTCGGGTCAGTCACACGAATCCCTTCGCTCCGTCGTTTTGGTCTGCGATGCCAAGAGCTCGAATGGACAGTCGCCGCTTGTACCGAAGAACGCCAGCGTAGCCTCTGGGCCAGGAACGGACGCACGGCTATCTGGCAACTCTTCGCTGCTCCAAGCAGCGCAGCTACTTCATTTATCAATCACCGGTCGGTCCCAAGCTTCTGGATAAAGTCGTATGGATAAGGCAGTTCGGGTTCGCTGGCAGCGTCGAGTTTTTTCACTTGTTCCGGGGATAGTTCCCAGCCAATCGAACCGAGATTCGTCTCCAATTGTTCACGGTGGCGAGCGCCTATAATCGGTGCGGTAACGCCGGGCCGGCGCAAGAGCCAGTTGATTGCTACTTGAGCCGGAGTGTGGCCGGATTCTTTGGCCACCGAATGAAGTGCGTCGAGCGTGCGCCAGGTCGATTCCCGATTGTATGCGGTCCAATTTTCCGACCACCCTTTTTCTTCCGCTTTCTCAATACGAGAACCGGCTGGAGGAGCAGCCATGCCGCGGTAGAATTTGCCCGATAACCAGCCGCCGCGGAGGGGGCTCCAAGGAATAATGCCAAGCCCTTCGCGCAGTGAGAGTGGAATAAGCTCCCATTCGGTCGACCGGCAAAGGAGATTGTATTGGGGCTGCAGACAAGTGAACGGTTCCCAACCGTTAGCTCGGCTCAAGTCGATGGCCTTCTGTAGTTGCCAACCAGTAAAATTGCTGGCTCCGACATATCTGACCAGTCCTTGTCGAACCAAGTCATTCAGGGTTGAGAGCGTTTCTTCCAACGGAGTTCCTGGATCCCAACAGTGAACCTGATAAAGATCGATATAGTCAGTCTTCAACCGCCGCAAACTTGCGTGGACGGAAGATAATATGTGCTTACGACTTAAACCGACATCATTTGGGCTGTCGCCCATGGTGAAGCGAACCTTGGTAGCAATCACGAGGCTATCCCGTTGCAGGCGGCTGAGCCAATTACCCAGTATCTCTTCGGAGACGCCAGTCGTGTAGACGTTCGCGGTATCGATAAAATTGCCGCCGGCCGCAACGAAATGATCGAGCATGGAATGGCTTTCTGACTCGTCCGCTTCATTTTCGCGGCCGAAAGTCATTGCACCTAAGCAAAGCTCACTGACTCGAAGTCCGGTCCATCCTAGATATCGGTAGTCCATAGACCGGGAACCTAAAACGGTCGAACCACAATGGCAATCGCCTCGCGGTCGAAGAATGATTTAGGAAGGCTCGAGCGCGAAAAAGAATCGACAGTGGTTGATCCAGCACCTTCGGTGCTGTGCTCGCGGATGAAAAGGGCGGATGCCTCCGCTGTCTAAATTCGTCCGCTAATTGTCCGATTCACCCCTGGTGTGTTCGCTCAATATCTTTTATGTAAGCCGAATAAGTTCAATTTCTACATCTACTGGGAAATATTTGAAACCATGTCTTATTCCGTCCTATTAGTGATTGATGCGCAGCATACGTTTATCGCCGATACAAACCGCTGGAGCCGCCGGAACAACCCGCGATTTGAATCGAACGTCTCGACTCTGATCTCGGCCTATCGCGCGGCCGGAGAGCCCATCATTTTTTTTCTACATCAGGACTCTGATCCGGGTTGGGGCCCCGGCCCGAATTATCGCCTCATGGATTTCCTGGATGTTCGTCCGGAAGATGTCGTGCTGCACAAAACTACGCGTAGTTGCTTTACCAGCACGGATCTCCAACGCCGATTGAATTCGCTGGGAGCCCCGCGCCTGGTAGTCACCGGAATTCAGACCGAACAGTGCTGCGAAACCACCGCGCGCGACGCCGGCGACCTCGGGTACGAAGTAGATTTTGTGACCGAAGCAACGTTGACATTTCCGATCCCGCATTGGGCCGGTGGATCCGAGCTCGGCACGGAAGCGATCACTGAGCGCACCGAATACGCACTCGCTAGACGCTTTGCCAGAATCCGGAGCGTCGCACAAGTTGTGGCCGACCTATCAGCAGCCGAACTGACCCCTGGCTTACCGCCTTCGTGACCGATCCCGCTTCCCGTCGAGTCGTCTTCCTACTGCTGCCGAGCGTTCATCTCTTGGACATGGCGGGACCCGCTCAGGCGTTCCATTCCGCGGCCGACTATGGGGCGACGTACAAATTGCTCTTCTGTGCCGGCTCCACCGAAACGCAGAGCGCCCAAGGGTTAGTGTTCAAGACGGAGACGGAACTGCCGGCGCTTGGCGCAAATGATCTGGTCGTTATTCCAGGTCAGCGAGCGAAGCAGATCGAAAACGATCGTGGGTTGCCGGCCAAGATTCGGACTTGGTTACAAGAGACATACAAAACCGGAACGCGTCTCGCATCGGTCTGTTCCGGCGCCTTTGCGTTGGGTGAAGCAGGTTTCCTGAATGGTCGCCGGTGTACGACCCACTGGTCGTTAACGGACGAATTGCAACGCCGATATCCCCGAGCGTCGGTCGCAACTACTGCTCTCTATGTGCATGACGGCAGGATTACCACCAGTGCCGGGATCGCGTCGGGAATTGATATGGCTTTATCCCTCATCGAGCTGCACCATGGTCCGACTCTGACTGCGAAGGTCGCGCGCGATTTAGTCGTTTTTTTACGCAGACATGGCGCTCACCATCAAACGAGTATTTATCTCTCGTTCCGAGATCACCTGCATCCAGGTGTCCATCGGGTCCAGGATTGGTTGAGCGCACACTTTGCCGAGCCGGTCCGGTTACCACGGTTGGCGAAGCTTGCCAACATGAGTTCGCGTAATCTGGTACGAGCCTTCAAAACGACGACCGGCCTTACTCCATTGCAGTATCAGCAGGGGCTGAGACTCGAGTTTGCCGGATCGCTGCTCCGAGATTCACGGCTCACGCTTGAATCGATCGCCGAGAGCTGCGGTTTTGCGGATGCACGCCATTTCCGCCGGCTCTGGAAATCTGTTTTTCAGGAGCCTCCGTCCGAGACGCGAAAGGGCTAGAGCAATCAGGAACTGCGAAAGTCCTTCTTCTTGCGCGACGGTATTTCTGAATAGTTAGGCCAACTACTCTTTCCGGCTCGGCCGGCGTCGCATTGGAGGGTCGAGGCCCGGATTGCACCCGCGATGATCGCCTCTGAAAGAAGGTTACTCATTGGCTGATCCACGCCGCAGCGGCTATTTGAAGGAATTTCTTGGTGCCTTTCCTTCCGGTCAGGCACAACCAGAGCGGACCTCTTTCTCGCTCGAGACGCAAATTGATGTCGATGAAGGGGCAGCAAGTCCGCTCTTGGATCGCCCATTCGACCAATAGCTGGAGCGTCATCGCATCGGCTGGAAATTCGAATTCATATCCGTGGTCGAGTTCCCGAACGCTCTTCTTCAATGACCTTAAAGCCGGACTGAGCTCATTAAAGTGCCGTTTCCGCTGTTCTGGAGAGAGTGCAAACGCGTTGCAAGCGAACGGACTTTCCTGCTTTGGCTTGGTCGAAGTATCGGTCACCTGAGCCGAGTTCCGCCTCGAGTGACCAAATGATGACAAAACGGCTCCGACCATCGCTGCCATCGAGATCATCTTTAGCCAGAGTTTTTTCATATGTTCTCCGGCCAGAGAAAGTTTCTGTCATTTTGAACCATAGTCGGGACGCTCCAGCTTCAAGTCGACTTGAAGGCAAGAGGTTTTTCCAATTTTTGTATCGGCTCCCAATGGCAATCGGAACGAGATCATTTATGATGCCGGATGTCGGAATTGGCCATTTCTGAGGTGGCAAGGATGGTCGGACTTCGGCCCTCGGCTATCCGCTATTACGAACAGATTGGAATACTTCCTTCGGCCCAGAGAATCAGCGGGCAGAGACGGTACGATATGACCGTTCTCCACCGGCTTGCCGTGATACGATGCGCACGGGAAATCGGCTTCAGTCTGGGTGAAATCCGAGAACTGTTTTTCGGTTTTACTGGTAGTACCCGGGCATCGACCCGGTGGCAAAAACTGTCTCGGCAAAAGCTGGCGGAACTGGAGGCGGTAATTGATCGGACAAAAGCCAAACGGCGGCTGCTCGTCCGCATGCAAAGCCGCTGCCGCTGTGATACCCTTGATCAGTGCGGCAAAGGGTTGCTTAAGGACGGAAGCAGAAATGCCCGAGCAAAGACGATACCTATCCGTTCATCGTTGGCGGAGGTAGAGAGGCATCGGGGCTGAGGTTTCGTCCAGAATTACGGAAGAATACTACGATAAACCGACCTGTTTATTGGATCAGTGAGATGGTTGCAGGATTAACCATCGGCGATTTGAGATCCAGTGCTCTGCTAGAACAGGGGATCGAGCCGAGATCAGAGGCTTGAATAGAATTCGCAACGGATTAGGTAGCGCCACTTTATTCTGTAGTATTATTTCCGTGTTGATTTTTCGGCGGTAACACATAGCCTCGCGTTATCCCCCCGTCGCTAGCTGGAGAAAATCTCTGCCAGCAGAGTGCGGAAGTGGAGTTGAGCGATATGAATCCTGAAAACTCTGATCTAATCCGTCAACCGATTCCCCGGAGGACGTTTATTCGTCGCGCCGCGGCCGTTACCGGCGCCACTGCGGTTCTGACATCGATACCGCGAAGGCTGTTTGCCGCGGACAACAAGCCCGTCTTGGTAAATTCGATCCGATCTCTCGCCAATCCGTATCACGCGACTTGGAATCAAGGAGGTGCCGATTTTGCAAAATCGGTCGGTTGCGAGTACGTCACCCTGGTTACCGAAGGAAATAGCGAGAAAGGAATCGCTGATATCCGCGCTATCCTGGCGAAGACCGGGGGCAACCTGGTATTGAACGTGGATCCGAACGATTCGCCGGACGCTCGCGCCATTGTCGAAGCTTGCGTGAACGCGAAGGCCACGGTAGTCACCCAGTGGAATAAGCCGGACGATCTCCACCCGAAAGACTTTGATCCATATTATATAGCCCACATCATTTTCGATGGGGTGACCTATGGCCAGCAGACGGCCGAAGCTTTGTTCAAGGCGTTTGGCGGGTCGGGCGGGATCGTTGGTTTGGGTGGAATCATTTCCAATACTCCGGCCATCCAGCGTAAGCAGGGTATGGAAAAGGCGTTGGCCGCAAACTCGAAGGTAAAATTGCTCGATTTCCAGGTCGCCAACTGGAAAGCGTCGGAAGCCTTTACCATCACCGGTACCTGGCTGACCAAGTTTGGTCAGGATATCAAAGGGATATGGGCGGCCAACGACGATATGGCCAGTGGAGCGCTCGAAGCGTTAAGAGCGGAAGGGCTCAACGGTAAAATTCCTGTTTCCGGCACAGACGGAATCAAACTGGCAGTCGAGGCGGTCAAAAGCGGCGAAATGGCGGCGACAGCGTCCTGGAATCCGTATTGGCAAGGTGGAATGGGCCTGTCGATCGGATACGCCGCACGATTGGGCAAGTTCGACGTCACCAAAGAACCAGCCAATCATCGCAACTACAGCGCAAAGGGCATCCTTGTGACCAAAGACACAGTCGACGATTTCATAAAGAATTACATTCAAACCACACCAAAGGTCGATTGGGACGATTATTGGGGCAACGTCGCGAGCTGAATGGGAGGCTTGGGTCGCGTGCGGAGGGCGAGCTGCTTTAATCCTGGTTGTCGCGAAAAAGCTATCGAGATATCCCTTACGTCGGAGGGGGCGCCGCTTGCGGCGCCCGCGAACGGTCCTTGACGAAATTGGAGCTATTTATTGTTCCGAAACGACCTGGTACAGCCGATGTCTAATTTAGTATCTGGGTGGGCCCTGAGTCGTTTCCGGATGCCGCAAGGGGCGCACCCTCCGACCGCCGACTATCTCCATATCCTTTGATCAGGAGCACGGCGACGAGACATTTTCGCGGAATGAACAAATCTTCGACGAGCACAATTCCACAGATTGAGCCGGGTCAAGTTAAACCGGCGCGACCGGAAACGCGCTCTCGCAAATGGCTGGAGCGGCTCAAATCTTTTGCACCGCTTCTCGCGCTGCTCGTCCTGTCGCTCCTAATCGGGTTACTCAATCCGCGTTTTTTTGATTTTTTTAATTTTGTGCGAATCGCCAATTCTGCTGCGATTCCACTGGTACTTGCTATGGGAGCGACCTTCGTCATTCTATTGGGGAGTGTCGATCTTTCGGTAGAGGGCATACTTGCGCTCGGCGCAGTCGTCGTTGCCATCTTAGTCCGCAATGATATGAACCAGAATTCCTTCGGCTGGACCGCCCCAATCTTTGCCATCATCGCGGGTGCAGCCATCGGATTTCTGAATGGGTTTGTTCATGTGAGAGTCCGTGTTCCATCCTTCATGGTTACGCTGGGCAGTTGGTTCGTCGGAATCGGGCTGGCCACTCTGATCTTGGGAGGGCGGAACGCTCGCGTATTAGACCCAGAAATTCGGGCGCTGGCTCTCACTCGCTTTCTCAATTTTCCATTGGCGGTTTGGGTTTCTCTGGGTGTGCTGATTCTTGCTTGGCTGATCGAACGATTCACAATATTTGGCCGTCATGTGATGGCAATTGGAGGCGGGGAAGATCTTGCTTTGCTTTCCGGCATCCACGTTAACCGGGTCAAGATTCTGGTTTTCACGCTCGCCGGCGCGTTCTATGGAATCGGGGGAGTCTTAGCGGCAGCACAGCTCGGCCAAGGCAACGCCACTATCGGAGACGGCAGATTGTTTTCGACGATCACGGCGGTGGTGGTCGGTGGTACATCATTGAGCGGAGGCGCGGGAGGGGTACTCAATACTCTGGTTGGTGTCTTGATCATTGCTGTGTTGGGTAACGGAATGATTTTGCTCGGAATCTCTCCGGATATTCAACAAGCGGTTCAGGGGATTATCATCATTATCGCGGTGGCGTC
>DASTDH010000126.1:0-7692 GCA_035710445.1 Chthoniobacterales bacterium | reverse complement strand
GGATTCAAATCTTTTTTGAGGGTTAGCTCTTTTCGTATGGTGCAGCTTTTTCTCCGATTAGAAGGCATGCTCCGGACTCGATTGCTTCGCCTTCAGTTTCGAAATTGCGATCGTCAGACATCCCGGTTCTCGCGCCGTTTTCCTCTAGAATTTATGTAGAGCGCTGTAGCGTTGGTCGATAAGAGCAGACAAATCGAGTTCGGTTTTACTCATGTGAAGCATGGTGTTTGAGTTGAGTAGTTGGCGTCATCGGGTATCGGGTATCTGTTTCCACGGGTTTATCGGTGCGGGAGTGCTCTCGCTTATTGACGGTTCGGATTGGACCGATTCAAAAGGCGGGGCTAGCGGAACGGTCTTATTATGCGGCGACTGTTCCCCGACTTCTTCGCGGGAAATAAAAAACGGGCCGGCGCCTAAAGCACCCAACATAAGCAGCAGCATAGCGAGGGCGGTTAACTTGTCTGTCCGTTCCTGCTGTTTTTCGGCTAGTTGCACTTCCGTTATCTTGTCATCATCCGGCTTAATGCTTTCTCCATACGGAGAAGCGGCGAAGGCGCTCGAGACTGACCCTGTCCTAATGCCTGAAGCGGGTGGAGGCTTCGACTTTACTTCGTGCCTCGAGTGCGGAGCGCGCGTCTGTCGGGGAAAAAAACCGGTAAACACTAATCGAAATTATGGTGATCATGTTTACGCCATCGACTCCTTCAGCCGATTTAATATGATAAGATGCAGCCTGCGGTTATAGAAACCGCATTGGATTTGTTTACCATCCAAGCACCGCCGCGGAGACTCGGCGGTGTCTTTTGTTCTTGAAGAGAAATAAGCGCTCTCTGTGCCTCGACTGTTCTTTGCTCCGTTACGAAATTCTCGGTCTATGCCAACTGAGACCTAACTCCTGGAACACGCAAAGCAAGTACAGAGAACAGTACAACATTCTTTGCTTTGAATATGTTCCTTCATTTTGCTTTTGGCGATCTCCTGTCCTCATTCCGCCGAGTTAAACTTAACAAGAGAGCAGAGGGTTACACTTGTTGCGAAATTCGATCTGATTCGTCTGAGGACTCTAAAACTTCGTTGCTGCAAAGAAATACGCGAAACGATACGATAGCTGCGATCGTCAACACGCACCAAAGCCGAGTTCGGCCACGTGTTGATGGGAGATGATTCCATCTGGCTGAAAACCGCGATGACAGAAGTTTCGTCATATACCCTGAAATCGCTATGGAAAGACGCGGAATTCGTCCTGTACCGCGGCCAAAGGGAGACTGAACCCAGCCATATTCTTGTTGTCGCGCCTCTGTCGAAACAGCTTGCACAAGGGACCCTTAAACGGCTCGAGCACCAATACGCGCTCAGGACCAAGCTTGACCCGGCTTGGGCAGTTCTACCTCTTGCTTTGGTTCGCGATAAGGGACGGACGGTGCTGGTGCTTGATGACCCGGGCGGCGAGCCTCTCAATCGGCTTCTTGAGCCACAGTTGGACCTGACGCGGTTTCTGCGTATCGCCATCGGCCTTTCAGCCGCGCTGGGCAGGCTCCATGAGCACGGCATCATCCACAAGGACATTAAGCCGGCCAATGTCATGGTGGACCCGACGTCGGGTCAGGCTTGGCTTACCGGCTTTGGTATTGCTTCGGACCTACCACGCGAGCGCCAGGCTTCCGAGCCTCCCGAAACTATTGCGGGTACCCTCGCCTACATGGCGCCCGAGCAGACCGGCCGCATGAACCGGTCGATCGACTCTCGGAGCGATCTCTATTCCTTGGGGGTCACGCTTTACGAGATGCTCGCAGGCGTGTTGCCCTTCACCGCCTCCGATCCCATCGAGTGGGTCCACTGCCACATCGCACGACAGCCGAGACCGCCGGCAGAGCGGAGGAAAGAGGTTCCAGAGAGCCTATCGGCCATCGTCTTGAAGCTTCTCGCCAAGTCCCCCGAGGAGCGGTACCAGACCGCGGCCGGCCTGGAGGTCGATTTCAGGAGATGCTTGGCGGACTGGGAGTCCCTCGGACGAATTGACCCGTTTCTTCTTGGCACACACGATGCATCGGCCAGACTCCTCATCCCGGAGAAGCTCTACGGACGCGATCGGGAGAGCAAGTCTCTGCTCGAAGCTTTTGACCGAGTGGTGGCGCACGGCACCCCAGAGCTGGTGCTTGTATCCGGTTACTCCGGGATCGGCAAGTCATCGGTTGTAAACGAGCTGCACAAAGCCATCGTTCTGCCGCGTGGCATCTTCATTTCGGGTAAGTTCGACCAGTACAAGCGGGACATCCCTTATGCGACATTCGCCCAGGCCTTCGAGACCTTGGTCCGCCAGATTCTGAGCAAGAACGAGGCAGAGATTGAGCGTTGGCGGGACGCGATCCGGGATGCCGTGGGTCTAAACGGCCAACTGGTCGTAAACCTCATCCCCGAACTCGAGCTCATGATCGGCAAGCAGGCGCCCGTGCCGGAAGTCCCCCCCCAAGAAGCGCAGAACCGGTTCCAGGCGGTGTTCCGCGCTTTCCTTGGTGTTTTCGCCCAAAAGGAGCACCCGCTCGCTCTCTTCCTGGACGACTTGCAATGGCTGGACGCGGCTACCCTTGAATTCCTCGAACATCTGCTGACCCACTCTGACGTCCGGCACTTCCTCCTTATCGGCGCGTATCGGGATAACGAGGTCAACCCGTCCCATCCGCTCATGCTGAGGTTGGACTCGATCCGCAAGGCCAAGGCGACCGTGCGCGACATCGCGCTCGCCCCGCTGTCCCTCGATGATGTGGGCCAGCTCATCGCCGATAGCCTCCACCAAGAGAGCACCCGCATCGAGCCGCTCGCGCGGCTTGTTCATGAGAAGACCGCTGGAAATCCCTTCTTCGCGATCCAGTTCCTTACGGCGCTTGCCGAAGAACGCCTTCTCGAGTTCGATCCGCGGGAGCGGGCCTGGCGATGGGACGTCAACCGCATCCGGGCGCGGCGAATCACCGAAAATGTGACCGATCTCTTAGTCGGAAAGCTGACTCGACTTCCCGAGATCACTCGGGAAACCCTCAAACAGATTGCATCTCTAGGAAACAGCGCAGAGGTCATCGCCCTCACAATGGTCCGCGGTGGACCAGAGAACGAGCTGCACTCGGATCTCCGGGCAGCCCTCCGTGAGGGATTAGTCGTCCGCTTGGGCGGCTCCTACAGATTCGTCCACGACGGCATCCAGGAAGCTGCCCATTCGCTGATCCCTGAGGAGATCCGCGCCGAGGTCCATCTGCAAATCGGCCGCCTACTCATGGTGAGAATGTCTGCCGATGAGCTCGCCGAGAATATCTTCGATGTCGTCACCCAGCTCAACCGTGGCGCGGCACTCATTTACGAACAGAACGAGAAACACTGCGTGGCCGAACTCAACCTTCGCGCCGGAAGAAAGGCCAAGGCTTCAACCGCCTACGCCGCTGCATGCACCTACGTTTCCGCCGGAATGGCCCTGGTCAATCGAGAGGATTGGGAAAGAAGGTACGGGCTCGTGTTCAGTTTGTCGTTGCTGCGCGCAGAATGCGAATTCCTGTGCGGAAACTTCGAAGATGCAGCAAGCCTCATTTCGGAGCTGATCGAGAGAGCGGCGTCAAAAACCGACAAGGCGGCCGCCTATCGCTTGAGAATTGATCTCTACATCATGAAATCGGCGTACCAGGAAGCAGTAGCCAGTGCGCTCGAATGCCTGCGCCTATTCGGCGTCGAGATGCCGGAACATCCCACCTGGGAACAGGTTCACGATGAATACGAGAAAGTCTGGTGGAACCTGGGCGCGCGATCCATCGAGAGCCTTATCGACCTGCCTCCGATGACCGACCCGGAAATTCAGGCCGCGACGCGCGTCCTTTCGGGTCTACGGGTTGCGTTTTTCACCGATAAGAACCTGTTCTTGCTGTCAACCTGCCTTATCGTAAACCTGAGTTTGAAGTACGGGACTATTGATGCTTCCGCGCATGGCTATGCGACGTTCGGGAACATCCTCGGGCGGGCCTTTCACCGCTACGCCGATGCCTACCGTTTTGGAAAGCTCGGTGTCGATCTCGCCGAGAAACATGGATTTGCCGCCTACAAGGCGAAGGTTTACATGAATATGGCATGGGTTGCTATTTGGACGAAGCCGGTCACCACCGCACTCGAGTTCGTCCGGGCTGCCTTCTCCGCTGCTGTCGAAACGGGCGACGTTATCTTCGCCTGTTACTGCTGCGACCACACCGTCACCGATCTTCTCGCGCGAGGAGATCACCTGGACGAGGTGTGGCGCGCGTCCGAGCAGTGCCTGGACTTTGTCCGGAAAGCCAAGTCTCGTGACTACTTAGATCGTGTGGTAAGCCAACAACAGTTCATCCAGACCATGCGGGGACGGCATGCGTTCTTCTCCACTTTCGGTGACACACATCTAGACGAAGCGACCTTCGAAGTGCAGCTGACCGGAGACCGGGCAACGGTCTGTTGGTACTGGATTTTGAAACTGCAGACGCGATTCATGTTGGGCGACTACGAGGCGGCCATCGCGGCTGCCCAGAAGGCAAAGCCGTTGCTCTGGGCCACGACCGGGTGCATCCAATTGCTTGACTACTATTACTACACCGCGCTCGCGATCGCGGCCGTCATTAAGACGGCACCATCCGATAGGCAAAGGGAGTGGCGGGAGACGCTTACCGCGCATATGGAGCAGCTTCGAGACTGGGCGGAGAGCTGTGCGCCTACCTTTTTAGACAAGCACGCCTTGGTATCTGCCGAGGTTGCCCGCGTCGATAGCCGGGACGTCGAGGCGATGCGCCTCTACGAGCAGGCCATCCGGTTCGCACGCGAAAATAGTTTCCTCCACCACGAGGGTATTGCCAACGAAGTCGCGGGTAGATTTTATCTGGATCGAGGCTTCGAAACGATCGGCCGTGCCCACCTGCGGAACGCCCGGCATTGCTATCTCCGCTGGGGCGCCGACGGCAAGGTAAAGCAAATCGAGAAGTCTCACCCATATCTCCGCGAGGAACCAGGGCCGCTCTATCCCACGGCTACAATCGGGGCGCCGGTCGCGCAGCTGGAGCTCATATCCGTGGTCAAGGCACTCCAAGCCGTGTCCCGCGAGATCGATCTCGGGAAACTCATCGAGACCGTTATGGTGATCGCGGTCGAGCACGCCGGCGCCGAGCGGGGTCTTCTATTCCTTCCAAACGAACGCGAGCACCGGATCGCGGCTGAGGCTTCGACGCACGACGATAGCGTCCAGGTGATGCTTGGGCCAGCGTTCGTGACGCTGCCCAAATTTCCCGAGTCTATCCTTCGCTACGTGATCCGAACTCGGGAGAGCGTGATTCTGGACGACGCCTCGGTCCAGAACCTCTTTTCGGCGGACGAGTACCTACGCCCTAGGCACTCCAGGTCAATCCTTTGTCTGCCGCTCCTAAAACAGGGTGAACTGACCGGTGTGCTCTATCTCGAGAACAACCTGACACCCCGCGTCTTCACTCCGGACCGTCTCGCGGTGCTGGAACTGCTCGCCTCACAGGCTGCTATATCTCTAGAAAACGCCCGTTTGTATGCTGACCTGAGGCGCGAAAACAGCGATCGAACCAAGGCCGAAGAAGCTCTGCGTGCCAGTGAGGAGCGGTGGCGCAAGCTGTTTGAGAACTCATCGGCAGGCATTTCGTTGTGCGCTCCAGACGGCCGCTTCATCGCAGCAAACTTGGCTCTTCAGAAAATGCTCGACTACACGGAGGAGGAACTTCAAGGGCTCACCCCTTTGGAGCTTACCCTCGAGGAAGATCGTGCCGCTACCGAAGCACGGATCGCAAAATCCGCTGAAGGGCAACGACGAGATTACCGAATCGAGAAACGCCTTCTGCGCAAGGACGGAAGTGTGATCTGGACGGACGTCAGTGCCGTCTTCGTCCCGACTACTGGAAGCGCGCCCGCGTTTTTCGCGGCGGTCATAGTGGACATCAGTGACCGTAAGCGGGCCGAAGAAGAGATAAAGCGGATCCGCCGCCTGGAGCAGGAAATGCGTGAGGCTTCGCGCACAGAAATGATGGGAGGGCTGACGGCTTCGCTAGCTCACGAATTGAACCAACCGCTCACAGCAGTCCAGATTACTGCCCAAGCTGCGCGCCGCCTTCTTGCTGCGAAAACGCCGGACCTCGGGGAGGTAAAAGCCGCCATCAACGACGTTATCCAGGATAACGCGCGGGCGGCTGAAACCATCCGAAATGTTCGGGCGCTCTTTCAACGAGGTGAAGTGCAGATGTCGCCCGTCGACCTCCGCCAGATTGTTTCTGATGTCGAACGCATCGTCAGGGCGGACGCAGCACTCAAAAACGTCACTCTGCGGCTTGATCTGCCAACCACGCTTCCGACCGTTATTGGTAACCGGACCCAGCTTATCGAGGCGTTGATGAATCTCGTATTGAATGCCTTCGATTCCGTCTGCGAGAGTGTTGACGGGCCACGCGAGGTGGAGATGCGTGTAAATCAGCCCGAAGCGGGACGCATCCACGTCTCTGTCCGCGACTCCGGGAAGGGCATAGAGCCCGAAGTCATGCCACGGCTGTTTGATGCTTTCTTCACGACTAAACCAAAGGGAATGGGCATGGGCCTCGCGATCGTGCGCTCGATCGTCGAGAACCATGGCGGCCGCCTATGGGCGACGCGCAACGCTGACCGAGGGGCCACTTTCGAATTTGACCTGCCGGTGACAGTGGAATCCAAAGAGGCGAAACTGATTTAAGTGTCAATGCGCTATGGCTGCCAGGAACCGGTATTCGCACGCCGAGCGCTTCTTCGAGGTGCGTGCGAAATCCATCGCTATCGGGCCTTAACGGCTCTTTACGCTGGGAGATTACGGCTTTTATCTTTTCCCCCTCAAGATCTCGATTCATTTCACCCGAATTCGCGAGGGTATCGCCCGATAGTAACGGGTTTGCCACAAGACCCAAATCGCGGTGAACCGCGCCGGCGCCAGGGTTCACGATCTTAGAAGAGATGGAAAAACCGAAATGAACCTTTATGAAACCGCGGTGCGCCGGGGCCGCTTTTTTGATCTGGAAACATGGCTAGTCACCTGTCGCCGGGGCCGAGAGAGCGCCGAATGTGTGATCGTTCTGCGCGATAGAGAGAGTAAATATCCATTTGCGGTTGGCGGTGCTTCGGGTCAGGCCCTCAGATAATACGGATGACCCCGAGTTGCTCGCGTTACAACGGGCGGCGAAAACCTCGCCGGCTTTCAGGAATAACCTTGGCGCCCTGGCTATCGTGCAACTGTGCGCAGAAAAGCTCAATTTCCGCGAACCACTTCGGTTTTAATTTCTCTAGATGCTCTGACAGCGCAGTTGGTCCAGGCAAAGACGGCAAAGATTGAGAATCCATTCTAACAAACCGAAAGAAGGTCACCGTCACGAAAAAGGTTCGTTCGTGTGCTTCCAAGATAAAGTCGGTGATCCATCGCGCATGGTCCTTCATTCGCTGCCAACGACGCAGCTTAATCCAGTCAGTCGTGCTGAAGCCGGGGCAGATAGGCTTCAGTTGATAAAGGCGAGGTCCAATCTGGGCCGGCGTTTGAGTCTTTTAAGAGATGTGCGATTCTTCCGCAGAATTTGTTTTTAGTGATGCGGCACTTCTTGGCCGGGGTGCCGCTTCCTTTTGTGGAGTCGATTCTGTAGTCATTATGCCGCCGTCCCTTTTGCCAGC
>DASTDH010000125.1:0-3581 GCA_035710445.1 Chthoniobacterales bacterium | reverse complement strand
GGGATGAGATGCGCACTAGAGTGGAGGAGCTTGGTCAGGAGGTGTCCAGCCATCGGGAGGCAGCTTACCGGTTGCAAGGGCGTATTCGATCCGGCGAAGCCGCTTCTCGTTCACCTTGACGAGGAGACGCGGAAACCGCCTTTTGCCGACCATTACCGTGCGGAGAAAACGTTGCATTTTCTTCGATCGCAATCAGCTGAGCCGATTTACGTGCGGCTGACCTGAAGGCTGCACGCTTAATGACACAACCGAAGAGATGCTTTTGTCATTCTTCTTTCCTTTCTGTCTAGGATTTTGTGCTTCTATATACACACAAAGCATGAAAGTTATTGCGATCAGCGAGTTCGGCGGAACCGAGAATTTTTTTGAAGTAGAGCGGGACACACCGCGGCCGCGTGCGGATGAAGTGTTGCTTCGGATTCGAGCCGGGTCGTTTAATCCAATCGATTATAAGATCCGCCAGGGGCGTTACGGCGGAGATCTTCCGATGGTGCTTGGTCACGATGCGGCCGGAGTTGTCGAAGAGGTGGGAAGCAGCGTCGGCCGGCTGCGAGTTGGTGACGAAGTCTGGGCCTATCTCGGCGGGCCGTGCAGCAACGGCGCAAACGCCGAGTATGCTAGCGTGCCGCATGAATTCGTCATGGTCCGGCCTAGAATCTTGTCCATTGAAGAGGCCGCTTCAGTTCCTGTTGCCAGTCTGACCGCAAATCAAGCCATCCGTCTCAAAGCAAGACCAACTCCTAATGACTCGGTTTTTGTGGCAGGCGGTGCCGGCGGACTCGGTTCTGCTGCAATCCAGATCCTGCAGATGATCGGTGTAGAAGAGATTGTGACAACATCCGGACGGGAAGCCAGTACCAGATTCATCGTAGATCAGTTGCGATTGAGTCCCGAGCAGGTACTTCATTACCCCGACAAAGGTCTGAAGCAACTCACCGAAGAAGCGATCGCAGCGAACGGTGGCTCTCTTTTCGACAAGACATTGGATTTCGTCGGCGGCGAGATGAAACGACTCTGTTTTGAGCTGGTGGATTTCGATGGAGACATCGTGTCGACAGTCGAAGAAACCGACCCGTTTACAGTGCCGGTCTGGCACGGAAGATCCAGCCCACTGTTTCGCAAATCTGCTTCCCTGCATTTTCACATGCTTGGAGCACGCGGCCTGTTCAGTTCCAAGGAAACCTGGCCAAGATACACTCAACAACTCCATGAACTGACATTTCTTTATGAAGCCCGGAGACTCTGGCCAGTGAGCGTACATAATATTGGCGTCCTCTCAGCCGAAACAATCCGGCGCGGTCACGAGATGCTTGAGGCCGGCGGTGTCCAGGGCAAGCTGGTCTACTCAGTGCCCTAACGAGCTAGCCTCGATGACCCGGGCGACACGTTCTGGGTCGACCGGTTCTTAGGGTCAGGAGACGTCCGCCCGGCCGGAGGGAGTGCCCCGGCAAGGGCCATTCGGCGCATTCCCGAGTGCTTCCAGGCGTTGCTTCTCAAGGAGCGCTTCGCGCCGGATGTACCAGGCTCATATCCACCGGCCTCTTCTTAGTTTCCTCGTTGCAGACGATCTGGCCTGGGGCCGGCGTGTTGGACCATGTTAACCACCGTATCCGGGCGATCGGCCATTCCTAGCCAATTTTTCGCGAGAAAGATGGCGATCGCGGTGTTGCAGGGGGTACCGAAGGCTTCCTGGCAGAGCTTGACCTGGAGGCGACCATCGCGCTGCAGTCGGGCTTTTTTTAAGATAGGGGCAAAACGGCGTTCAATGGTCCGGTGATCGCAATCGAGGATAACCCTGATCTGTTCAGCCGAGCAGCCGTGGCTGGCGAGTTTTTCCACCATATCCGGGTCAATCGGTTTTTTGGGGCGAGCGATGTCCTTAATGGATACGAATTTACGGATTCGCGATTAATGGTGTCATGTTCAGGCAGAGCAGCAACGATTATCTGCCAATCTGGATTGTTGAGACACAGGAGCGCCAACCCGCAAACCTTAGACGCTCGCCGAGGTGATTGTTACAATCCTGACGGCATTATCGCCCCAAAGAATGAGTCGGTCGAAAGGCTAATCCTTTAGCACCAAAGTGCGATAGTCAGATCACATCGGAATTTGCCATGATGCAGTGATAAAAATAAACAAATATGAGCGCTGAAAACGACATTCGCAAAGCATCAGATAAATTCTACGCAGCGTTAAACTGTGTCCTAAATGGCGATTGGACACCCATGGGAGATGTCTGGTCACGCAATCCAGGCGTTTCCACAATGCACCCTACTGGCGGGACCCAAGTCGGCTGGGACGAGATCCGCACTTCATGGGAGAATTTAGCCAAGATTTGCTCGAACGGGAGGGTTGAACTGAGTGATCAACGCATTTCTGTAGGCGAGGATCTTGCTTACGAGACAGGCACGGAGCATGTGAATGTTTTGATTGGGAAAGACAAAGCTCAGGCAGATTTTCGGGTATCCAACGTTTTCCGCCGCGAAGGCAGCGAGTGGAGGATGGTTCACCATCACGTTGATCTCAATCAGACGATGCTGGCAATTCTAAGCAAGCTGGAGACTGGTCGGCAAACGTAGTGCTAGTTTCCACTGTAGCACAGCCTTGGCTGCCTGCTTTCACTGCATCAATGACCACTAACTCTATGAATCCCCGTCGATGCGACCTATGGGACCGACAAGATCTAAACTGCACAAAGAGGTAGTCGAAAACCTGGGCGCTCCATCCGTTGCTGTTCGGTGCGCTACGCCGGAAGACGCACCTGTGTGCGGACAAATTTGCTTCGACGCTTTCCATAAGATCAGCACCGATCATGGCTTTCCACCCGACTTCCCGTCGCCCGATGTATCGGTTGGCCTTCTCTCAATGATGTTTTCCCACCCGGGGTTTTATTGCGTGGTGGCGGAGTCAGACGGGCGCATGGTGGGCAGCAACTGTCTCGATGAGCGATCCGCGATCGCGGGTCTCGGACCGATCACAGTCGATCCAAGCATCCAGAATCGTGGCGTTGGCTGGAAATTAATGGAAGCGGTACTAGTCCGGGCTCGCGAGCGCAACTTTCCGGGAGTCCGGCTGCTTCAATCAGCGTTTCATAACAGATCCTTGGCACTGTATAGCCGCCTGGGCTTTGATGCCCGCGAGCCAGTCTCGGTCATGCAGGGACGACCGCTTCGGAAACAAATTGAAGGGTGTTCGATCCGGCCGGCGCAGGTTTCGGACATTGAGAATTGTAAGCGCTTGTGCATGCAAGTTCATGGACATGATCGCGCGGGCGAGCTGGCGGATGCCATAAAGGCTGGTACCGCATTGGTCGTCGAGCGCCATGCACGGATTACCGGATATGCCACGGCACTGGCCTTTTTTGGGCACGCAGTCGCCGAAACGAACCTGGATCTCCAGGCATTGATAGCCTCAGCAGAATCCTTTGCAGGACCGGGTATCATCGTGCCGACGCGTAATTCAGACCTTTTCCGTTGGTGCCTCGAGAATGGCCTTCGAGTCGTCCAGCCTATGACGCTGATGACCTTGGGGCTGTACAATGAGCCAGCAGGGGCGTATCTGCCTTCCGTACTCTTCTGATA
>DASTDH010000124.1:0-7476 GCA_035710445.1 Chthoniobacterales bacterium | reverse complement strand
GCGTAGAGATTTTGCTTGTGTAGAACTTTGGTCCCGGCTAAGGTTGAGGTCTGCCGGAAGAGCGAATTATACTGGGGGGGAGTATATCCGGAGGCCGTTGTGGCGCATACAAGACGTGATAAGGCGAAGTTGATTACACGTATTCGCAGGATCAAGGGACAGGTGGTATCAATTGAGCGTTCGCTCGCCGAGGAAGCCGACTGCCATGAAGTGCTGCAACAGGTCGCGGCTTGCAGGGGAGCCCTGAACGGTTTTATGGCGGAGTTGTTCGAGGGCCATATCCGGTGTCACGTTCTTGACGAAAATGAAAGGCCCAAACCGCGGCAAAAGCGGGCGGCCGAAGAGCTGATCGACATTGTCCACAGCTATATGAAGTGATCTACAGCTTTTAGAGGAAGCGAATCATGCCGTCCATTCGACACACAGGTGACCCTGAAATTGATTCCCTGAACACGGATGTCGCGAAAGAAATCGCGGTTCAACACACACACGAGGAGACTACCGAGCATCATGACCGCGATCATGAGGAACATGCGCACGGAGTGGATTGGCAGGACCTGGTCCGGATCCTTTTCGTCGCGCTGGCTGCGGCTGCGGTCTGGTTCCGCGGTTGGGAACCGCTGGCACACTTCAGCATGATTGGTATCGCCGCGACCCTGATCGGCGGCTATCCCATTTTCAAAGAGGCGGTGGAGAACATCTTCGAAGGCCGGATGACGATGGAGCTTTCGATGACCATAGCGCTCGTGGCGGCACTGGTGGTTGGCGAGTTCTTTACGGCTTTGGTGATCGCACTGTTTGTTCTGGCTGCGGAGGTGTTGGAAGGTCTCACGGTTGGGCGGGGCCGCCGGGCAATTGAGGAACTGGTCAATCTGCTGCCTCGCAGCGGAACCGTTCGACGCGATGGCAAGGTCAGCGAGCTTCCCATCACTGAAATTCGAATTGGCGACCGTCTGCTGATCAATCCGGGAAGCCGGGTCCCTGCAGATGGGACGGTGCTCGACGGGCACTCGTTTGTGGACCAGGCGTCCATTACAGGCGAATCCATGCCGGTCGAGAAGACTGCCGGGGCGCTGGTCTACGCCGGCACGATCAACCAGTCGGGCGCGTTGGAGATCCGCGCGGATCGCCTCGGGAATGACACGACTTTCGGCAAAATTATCGAGGCGGTTGAACGGGCGGAACGTTCGCGCGCGCCCATCCAAAGGACAGCGGACCGTCTCGCCGGCTATCTGGTGTACTTCGCCCTCGGAGCCGCCGCTCTGACTTTGCTGATCACACATAACGCGCGGTCGACCATCTCGGTCATCATCGTCGCGGGAGCTTGCGGGATTGCTGCCGGCACGCCACTCGCGGTTCTCGGCGCCATCGGGCGCGCGGCCCGCGAAGGGTCCATTATCAAAGGCGGTCTATTTCTGGAACTGCTGTCGCAGGTGGACACCGCCATCTTCGACAAGACAGGAACCCTGACCTTCGGACAGCCTGAGGTCATTGAGGTGGTACCCGCTGACGGCATCGGCAAGCAAGCTGTCCTGGAAACGGCAGCACTCGCCGAGCGGCGTTCCGAGCACCCTCTCGCGAAGGCCGTGGTGCGCAAAGCGATCGAGCAATCCATTGCGCTAAAGGATGCCGCTGAATTCCGTTACACACCCGGTAAAGGGATCATCTCCATAGTCGATGGTGATGCGATTGCTGTCGGCAACCACCTGCTGATGGAAGAACTAGGCATCCAGACTCCACGCCGGGTTCAACACGAGGGCGCGACGGAAGTACTTGTCGCCCGCCGCGGCGCGTTCTTAGGCACTATTCTGATAGCGGACAACCTGCGTCCCGAGGCGGCGGCCGCCGTTCGGGATTTGCAGAAAATGGGGCTCAAGATCGTGTTGCTCACTGGTGATTCCCAGTCCGTCGCCAAAACAGTGGCTAGATCTCTCGGCATCGCCAGTGTGTATCCGGAGCTTCTGCCCGAGCAAAAATTAGAAAAGGTTACTGAGATGGTCGACGCCGGGCGAAAAGTAGTCATGCTGGGAGACGGCATCAACGATGCCCCGGCGCTTACAAAGGCAACGGTCGGTGTGGCGATGGGTTCCGGAACCGATGTCGCACGCGAGAGCGCTGATGTCGTATTGATCGGCAGCGACCTCGCGAAGTTCGTGGAAACGATGCGTATCGCCCGCAAGTGCATGAAGATCATCATGCAGAACTTCTACGGAACAATTGCCGTGGACAGCCTGGGTGTGCTGCTCGCAGCGATGGGCATGCTCAATCCTCTACTTGCGGCGTTCATCCATGTTTCGTCTGAGCTGACGTTCATCCTGAACTCGACACGTATGTTGCCGCGGAAGGCGCAGACTACGTCAGCACGCTCGTAAGGTGCGTTCTGAGACTCGATCTCAAAACGTATACCCGATGCGAGCGACGACTGTCCTCGGTTGCAGGAAGTGCGTTCCGCTAAACGTCGAGAGGAAATTGTACAGAGCGGTCTTGTTAGTCAGGTTCGCAACCTCGATCGACGCCGTGATACGTCTCGGTCCTTCCCGGTGCAACAAATTGTCGGTTCCAACTCCTAGATTGAACACATTGCGTGGCTTCACGCGATCCGGATTGTGGTCGTCGTTCTCCTGGCTGGGGAACGGCCCGTATCCGCCTTGTGGAAGCGTGATGAGCCTCGATGTGACTTTGCCTATTGTGCCATCCGGGTTTGTGCAACCCGTAAGCGGGTTGGAGACCGTCGCAAAAACTCCGTTGCAGGCCAGGCCGAGCGAGACCTGTTGATTGGGGGTCAGGCCTAAGGCGGCGCCGGCATCGGGTACGCCGCTCACCACAAGCCCGCTGTCATAACGGTAGGTCAAGATGACCCACTCGGCGTTCTTGGGCCGCTGATACCGCAAACTTAGCGTCGACTGGAATGCCTGATCATGATCAATCCGGAAAACACTCCCGTTCAAAGGCGTGCCCTGCGGGATGAGACCACCGTCTTCAGGAAAGAAGTATCGTGCGCGGTTGTGACCGAAAGTGTAATAAGCCGTGAACCCGTGAATATTCGTGGTGCTCACACGGCCAGTGACTCCGTCCAACTTCGAGTTGTGCCATGCAATCGGGAAAGCGATCGTCGTATTCAACAAGGTGCCAAAGTCATAGGCATTGTGGGTGTATTTCCAGAAGTAATCGGCGTCAACCACCAGAAGCTTTCCGATCGCCTGTTGAAAACCAACATTGAACTGATTGCGAAAGCCTGGCTCGATCGGCACGGAGTTGGAGCCGAAAACGTTCTGAGCCAAGCCACCCGCGCCTGTCGCGCTTGCCAGGAGCAGGTTTTCGTTGTAAGGCGTCTCGAATGTTCGGGCATAGGCAATGCGTAGAACGGTTCCGGTCTTCTTTACGTTGTATGCAATGCCGGCTCGCGGCTCGGGCCCCGTTCTCGAGGTGATCCCGTCATAACGGTCCAGGCGGAAGCCAACTTTAAACAGGAAATTGCCCACCATGATGTCATCCTGCGCGTAGCCTGCATACTGATTGATATTGCGGGCGCCGTGGAATGAGAATGGATTCCCGCCGCGCGTCAGGTCGTAAAGAAGCAGACTGGGCGAAAAAGGCGCCGAGGCATTGGGGTTATCCGCTGTGTTAGGCTGAAAACCCGCCCCCGCGCACTGCGAGGGATTCGTGAGCGCGGGGTCGCCTACCGAAGCTCCGTTCGCGCCGATGCAAGGAGAGTTAAAGGTGGGATCGGTGACACCGAACCCAAAATTCTCGAGCAGCCGCGTCTGCTTCAGATCCACACCGTATTTCAGGTTATGACGGCCGTGAGTTGTGGAGATGTCAGCTTTGACGCCCCAATTCAGCAACTGCCGGTTCTGGCTCTGAGTGGCGGGTGTATCGTTGAACGGGTCGCGGCTGGGGTAATAGTTGAACTGATCCTTACGGATGTAAGGGTTGACAGTCAATAACGTGTGCGCGCTGAAAGTATGCTGATAACCTGGCGCAATGCTCCAGGTGAGCACGCGCTGGCGCTGATCCTGCGGCAACTGATCGTACGAATTTGGAATCTCAAGCCAGTTTCTCGCCGTGAACAGGTTCAGATGAACGATATCCTTGCTGCCGGGCTGGTAATCGAAGTGATCGAAGATGGTCTGATTATTTCCAATGTCATGGAACGGCGTAAGTTCCGGAGTATCCAGAAACCGTCCGCTGCGCACTCCGTCGACCGCCAGGAAGTTTCCAAACTTTTCGTTACCAAAGCCGACGCCGACGCTCCCTCCCGTAGTGCCGAAAGACCCGTACGAGGCATCCACGTTGCCGAAAACCCGCCCACTTCCGAGACCGGATCGGGTTGTAACTTGTGCGATAAGGCTTGATTTGTCGCCGAATTCGGCGTCTGGCGTCCCGGTAATGACTTCCATGCTTTGGACCGCGCTGATGGGAATCTGTGTGGAATAGATTTTGCTCTGCTGATCGGTGATCGGCTGTCCATCGATGATGAAACTGGATTGAAAGTGATCGCCCAAAGGATGGTACAGGCCGTTGGCGTCAGCCGCGACGCCTCCAGTGCTGTACGTAATCGTCTGGCTGAGCCCCCCGGCCGGATCGACGGCTGGGATTTTCATGATGGAGTTTCTGTCGACGTCGACGTGCGCTGATGGATCATTCTCAACGATCGCACCGCCAGAGGCTTGGACCGTCACGCTCGTTTCGCCTGCGGCGACCTTTAAGGAGAGATTGACGGTCATTGGGATGGAATTGCGGACGTCGATATCCTGGCTGGCCGTGCTGAACCCGGGAGCCGTCGCGGTTAATTGATAAGGGTTCTGGGGCACGTTATTAAAGCGAAACGAGCCTGCGTCGTCCGTGGCGGCGGCCCGCTGGTATCCGGTGATGCGGTTCTGGATCAAAACCTGGGCGCCGCGGACCACGGCGCCTGATGGATCTGTTACGCTGCCGGTCACCGTGCCGCTATTAATGGACTGCGCAAAAATCGGCACGCAACCAGATAGGAAGACAAGAGACAGAAGAATACATACAGCGAGCTTCATCATCCTTCGATTGTCCGAATGCTATCCGTCAAACACCTAGATAAATTTGACCTGTGGATGGAAGTCGGCGGTGAGCGGGCTAACCTGTGCCATGAGCGGGCAGCCGCAAGATAGCCGGTCTCGTTTGCGGCCAATTTCCGCTGATCGGACCGACTTGCTCGCCCATGCCGTACATCAGGCCGCCTGTCGAATATTCTTTTGCCGGAATGTTTTGCGCGCTTAGAGTTTACTGCGTGGGCGGCCGAGCGAAGGTAAAGAGAAGAAAGAGTGTCGTATCGCGACCCGAGAGCATTCGCACGATGGTTCTGGTCGCTCTCGTTGCTGGCGTACCAATCTTCGGAACCATATTCGTTACTGCCTCGACTAGTGAGCTGGACCTCTCCGATCTCACTCCAATTAGCCAGCGCGCAGACAACTACCTCGTGCTGAACTGGTCAGCACTGCTGCAGGATCAGGCTCATGTTCTCAACACAGGACTGGTGATTCCCGCCGGGGCCGAAGTTCAAGCTCTGGGATATATGTTTGATAGTGACCGATCGACCAGCAAGGATCAATGGGTACAGGATTTCGTTTTGCTGCCTGAGGCGGGAAACCTGATGCACCCCGCGCATCGCATTCGAAATCAAATGATCGCGGTCCACCTCAGGGACGGAACGCGAATTCAGTTCTCACCCAGATCTTTGGTGTGGGTATGGGGAAATTTGCAAGCATCCGCAGGGATTGGTCATTCCGAAGCGCTGTACAGGCTCGAAAGGGCACGCGCCAAGCCCGCCGACAAGGCCGATATTCAAAGATATTTCAAGTAGTGCGGCCGGGCCCTCCGCTTCACCAATTCAGAAGTTGACGAACGCTTCGCGCCTGGCGCTTGCTAGCAATGAACTCCTGCTCATTGCTCAGGGTTATCAGCCACCTTTGGCTGCTGAGAGCGCTCATTTTGCGCACGTGATCGACATTCACCAATGCGTTTCGGTGAATTCGTCGAAAACTGGTACTTGCCAAGCGCTGCCCTAGTACTTTCAACGTCTGAGTCGCGAGGTATTTTCGCTTCGCTGTGAAGATCCATACCAAGTCCCCATCCGCTTGGAAGGCGTAAATCTCGTCCGCGCTCAGCAGAAAATACTCCTCACCGACCTTTCCCACAATTCTTCTTGCACCCTGTCCTGCACGTGGATCGGCTATTTCCTGAAGCTGCGCTACACGCTCAATGGCCTCTCTGCCCGTGACACGCCTTGCACGCTCGACAGCCTCCGACAGACGCTGTTGGCCGACAGGTTTGAGCAGGTAGTCAATCGCGCCCGCCTCAAACGCCTCCAAGGCGTACTTGTCGTAGGCAGTCACGATGACGATCACCGGCATGCGTACGCCATGCTTGAGGCAGCGCACGACATCCAACCCACCCATTGCGGGCATCTGGAGATCCAGAAACACAAGATCCGGTTGGTACGCCACGATTTTCTGCAGCGCCGTAGCGCCGTCGTCGGCCTCTCCGACGATCTCGATGTCCTCGATGGATTCCAGATCTTCGCGCAGGACCTTTCGGGCTATCGGCTCATCGTCCACTATCAAGGTTTTCAAGGGCATGTTTGAGCCGCGGTGCTCAGATCCTTTTAGCACACCGCCATCGACGATCCGCACGAATTTCAGATCGGCGGGCGAGAACCGCTGGTGGGCGGCCTGCAACAGGAGATGGGCGGACATGGCTATGCGTTACATCGCGGCTGCCAGTTTCAACGGTAGAAAGAAACCGATGGTAGTGATGCCGTTCTCCGCCTGTGCCTTGAAGCGCGATTCTTCGCCGTAGCACAGTTCCAGCCGCCGTCGTACATTGGCCAGGCCTATACCCTCGTTGCCGCGCGTGTACGTCAGGGCTTTGGTGTCAAATTCTCCTGAGTTCGAAACCGTTACGGAGATCACGTCGGCTTCTGCTGTGATGCTGAGATGAACAAAGCCAGTTCCCATCCGCGCCGCGACGCCATGCTTAACGGCATTTTCCACTAGCGGTTGAATCGAGAGCATGGGGATACTGGCATGCAGGGCGGCATCGTCGATCTGAATTTCAGTCCGCAATTTCGGACCGAGCCGGAGTTTCTCGATTTCCAGGTAGGCCCGGACAATTTTCAACTCCTCCTCGACCTCGATAAATGTGCGATCCGTGCGCAGAAGGTAACGAAACACCTCAGACAGACTTAAGACTAACTGGCGGGCCTCGGCGTTGCCTCGATCTATAGTTCCGTAGAGTGTGTTTAGTGAATTGAAGAGGAAGTGGGGATTAATCTGGGCTTGAAGCGCTCTCAGCTCCGCCTGTGACACGAGATTTTGCATCTGAACGCCACGAAGTTGCTCAACCTGTTCGACAACACAAGCTCCCAACCGGTTCAAGACGGCAAGATCTTCGCTCAAATAACGCCTGCCGCCGTCGCGCGGTCCCAGGAGCAGGTATCTGGTG
>DASTDH010000123.1:0-2068 GCA_035710445.1 Chthoniobacterales bacterium | reverse complement strand
CTGACGAGCCCCCAATCCCCGAACACGAATAACAGGACGCGAATTTCGGTTCGCGTCCTGTTGTCGCTTTTGGCTTGGTCCAGCCGGGCTGCCGGTTGACCACGCGGGACGATTTCAGGCATCCACGCTGAGATGGAAGTCAATTAGCTCGTGAGGGACAAAGACCTTGATTCTAAACAAAAGCGGCGATTAGTTGCGGATGGCGGCGCGCAATTTTGCCACAGCGTTAAGTGCGGCCTCGTTCTTCGGGTCGGTTTCCAGCCCACGTTCGTAGTGTCGAATGGCATCGTTTGACTTCCCCATCTTTGCGAGGGACTCGGCCAGCCCGAAATGCGCGGCAGAGTCAAATGGATCGATATCAACCGCCTCCTGGAATAGCCTATGGGCGCCGTTTAATTGCGTCGAATCCAGTGCGATCCGCCCCAGGGCGTCGAGCGCTTCCGACGTGGGTGCTACTGACAGAGACAGGCGGTACTGCTCAGTTGCCTCCTGAACACGTCCTTGGCTCGCACAGAATTTCGCGTATGCGTTGTGCGTTTCGATGTCGAACGGTGCTAGGTCAATCGCTTTCAGGTATTCCCTCTCAGCGGCAGGGGAATCGCCGAAACCGGCCAAGGCATCGGCTAGATGGGCGTGGGCTTTTGGGAAACCGGGCCGGACGTCAACTGCCCGGCGAAAATAGTCAATGGCCTCGGAATAGCGTTTCTCAGTGAGCGCAGCGATTCCGAGATTATCCAAGGCAAAGAAATTCGTTGGGTCTTCGGAAAGCGCCTTTGACCACTCTGAGATCGCATCTTTCCTGCGGAAAGTATTCCAGTACGTCGCTCCAAGGTTTGAGTGCGCGGTGGCATTGGCAGGGTCCAGCTTCAACATCGCGGCAAAAAGCCGGGGCCCATCGTGCCAAACCGCGTTCCGTGATATCACGTCGGAGGTGGCCGCGAGACACGCCACAGCGGCGGTGGAGGACAATACCGGCCGGAAGATGCGCCACTTCAGCACTGATGCTTTGCCCCATAGGTGCTGGACAGCGCCGGCCGCAAGCCAACAGAATCCGATCGAAGGCAAGTAGAGATATCGCTCGGCAAAGACATTTGATGCCATAACCTTGGCATCGAGAACCGGAAGCAGAGGAAACGCCAGCCATGCGATGGCGAACGCCGCCATGCTACGCCGACGGAGGAGAATGTAAAACGCGACGCCGAGGACACACAGGCAAATCGCGCCGACCACAAACCGGGGATCGGCCGCGCTCACGGTTATGCGGAACCTATAGGCGGCCCCCGCGGTGCCTGGCCACACCACTTTCTGCATGTAACTGCCGAACAGCGAGACTGCGGAAAGTACGATTTCGCGCGCGGTCATGTTTGTTCGAACTGAGTTGGCGACGATGCCCGATAAGACGAAGAATCGAAAATACAAGTAGATACCAGACAGAACCCACAACGGCGATTGGTCCCTGAGATAAGCTGGGAACGGACGAGGATTCGGGCCGAAATAACGCATGAGATCGTAAGCCAACACTATTCCGGGGAATACGACGGCCGGCTCCTTCGAGAGCAGCGCAAGCGCGAAGCACCCGCAGCTCGCTGCCGCCCGCCAGGGCCGGCGGGTTGCGCTTTCGAGCCCCAGATAGAACCAGAAGGCCAGGAGCAAAAAGAACGTCATCTGGATGTCCGGCACGGCCGCGACCCAAGCGACAACTTCGGTATGAATCGGGTGAAGCGCGAAGCAGAGAACACTAATCCAAGCCAGAAGCTCCGATTCGAACACGCGCCGCGTGACGAAAAAGAGAAGAATTACGACCGAGCAATGCAACAAAACGCTTGCCAGGTGAAACGCGTACGGAACTGGTCCAACCAGCTGATAGATGAGCAGGTAAGACAGGCTCATCAGTGGACGGTAATAGGTGACCGTTGCGTGTTTGACTTGAAACGACCAGACCGAAGTCGTGAAGATCGGGCCGAGAAAGTGAAAGCTGCGAAGGAATGGATTCTCTACAATCTGGTATTGATCGTCGTAGACCAAGCCGTTCCACAGAGTATTGAGGTAGGGAAGAAAGCCCAAAGCG
>DASTDH010000122.1:0-3517 GCA_035710445.1 Chthoniobacterales bacterium | reverse complement strand
GACCACGGTGCGACTAGCTCTCGCCAAGCTCGTTAACGAAGGCTATATCCGCCGCCAACAGGGGAAAGGCACTTACGTGAATCCCCGAGGCCTTGTCGCCAAGGGTAAACCCAAGCCCTTTTCAAGAGACATGTTCGGTGTAAAGAGCACCACCCAAATCATTCAATCGGCCGGGTTGAAAGTCAGAACTGAGGTGCTTCATTTCGCGCGTGAACTGCCCAGCGAGGATGTCGCCGCAAAGCTTGGGATAAATGAGAAAGATCCGGTGCTGCACTTTGGGCGCGTTCGATATGCGGATGATAGACCTTTAGTTCTGGAAAAAAGCTGGATTCCCGTGGCGCGGTGCCCGGATCTGAAGCGGGAAGACCTCAAAGGTTCATTATACTTGGTTCTCTTCAAAAAATACCATCATCACATCGCGGCCGCCCATCAGTCCCTGAGAGCAATTTTGGCCTCTGAGCTGGATGCCCAAATTCTCGATCTGCAAATTGGCGAACCGGTTATGCTGGTGCACGGTGTCACATACCTCGATGATGGCCGGGCGATTGAAACGCAAGAGTCACATTTCCGTGGCGAGTCAATTGAGTTCGTCATCGAGCTGGGAGAGTACTCTCAATATGCGCGTTTGATGCCACATGACTTGCTACGGCGCAGAAAATCAACCGCCATGAAAGCGGTCGGATCTGCGGCCGGACTATGAAGCTGTTCTGTCGCCCCCCGGACGCCTCTTTTTAGTAATCGGTTCCGGGATTTTCGCGATGGAGTCTATTTTCAATGAAGTTTGTATATTGGTAACGGCAGCCTTTGCGCTCACACTCGTGCCGGGCTTTAGGAATCTCGAGCGTTCTCTGCTGTCGAGGCGCGATCAAGGAGCGGCTCTGCTGGTCTTTTTGATTCTCGGCCTGATCGAAGAAGCCACTGTTTCACACGCCGGCTGGCTCAACGAACGAATCGTGGCAGTATGCGCGGCTGGTCTGGTAGCGGGCCCTTGGGTCGGACTGGCCGTCAGCGTGTTTGTCACCTGGTTGGCCGTCGCGCACCACGGCCTGCCGTTAGGCTCCATCGCAACTTCCATGTTGTGCGGTGGTTTGGCCGGAGGGTTGCTGTACCGCTGGCGCCCGAAGCTGGCGCAACATCCGCTGACGGGCTTCTGCCTGACTTTGGGAGTATCGTTGCTCCGGACTGGCCTCCTCTTCTTCTTCGCTCCTCATTCGCCTGCGACACTCTACCGGATCGCGGAGATGGGAATGGCCCCAGTGCTGCAAGGTTTGGGCACGGCCCTGATTCTGGCGATCATCGAGCAGGTACGTGACCGTGACGACCAAACCCGCGCAATGGCTTTGGCCGAGGTCCGCGCGCTGCAAGCGCGCATGAATCCTCATTTTTTGTTCAATGCGCTGAATACGCTGGCGGCGTTGGCGACGATCGCGCCACGAGAAGTGCCTCGGGCCACAGGACGGTTGCGCCAATTTCTTCGGGCCAGTTTCGATCAACCGGAGCGAGTACTCGTACCCCTGGAGGAAGAGCTGGCGGTAGTGCGTGCTTATTTAGACATCGAATCGCTGCGATTCGGTGACCGATTAAGAGTGGAGCAGACGATCGATCCGGGTTTGTTGAAGGTTCTAATGCCACCTTTCTCCTTCCAGCCGCTGGTAGAGAACGCGATCCAACACGGGCTCCGATCGTCGCCACAGGCCGGGCGGCTGCGTCTCGTGGTCCGTGCGAAAGAACCCTGGCTAGAAATGAGCGTGAGCGATGACGGGCAAGGTGTGCCTTCCACGGAAGTCGAGCACCTCTTTTTCGCAGAACGCTCCCGGGTTCACGCGCTAGTGCTGTTACGCCGGCGGCTGCAAGGATTGTTCGGGCGCTCGTTTCAGCTGGGGGTACGTAGTGAGGTTGGAGAGGGCACCGCAGTGACGATGCGCATTCCCTTGCGAAAGCGGTCGGAGATTTCATTGAATCGCGGGTGGGCTATCACCGCGGCGGCGAGAAAACTGGCGTCTAACTAAGACTTTTTCTCATGTGGATCCGGATCCGAGTGGTTATTATCGAAGACGAGCCCTTGGCCGCCCAATATCTGGCGGCGCTGCTGGACGAGACCTGCTAGGTAGATGTCGTCGGGTCGGCCATCGAGAAGGAGACAGGCCTGCGTCTTTGCGCCGAGTTGCGGCCGGACGCGGTCTTTGTCGACATCAATCTGCCAGGTAAAGACGGTGTTTCGCTGGCGACGCAACTGGCTATGCTTCCGCAGCCGCCACGCCTGGTTTTTACGACGGGAAACGCGAACCGTGCCACCGACGCCCTCCGGCTGGAGGCGGTGCATTATCTTTTAAAGCCGTTGGATCCGGATCAAGTCACTGAGGCGGTCAATCGCCTCCTGGCATATCTGCGGCCCTTTGAGGTTGGCTCTTCCCCGAATTCCGCCGATCACGCCAACGGAGTCCTGACACCGGAGAAAATGTGTTCTACTGGCATGGCCAACGAGTTGCTGCCAGTCAAGGATGTAGACGGCGACCACATCCGGCTGCTCGCCCGTCGCGAGGTTGCAGCGGTGCTGCGACGGGAACGGCGCACTTGGGTCCATGCCGTTCGGGAAGAGTTTGCCACTTATTATCTGTTGGCTGATCTCATGCGGTGGCTAGGTGGCGACCCTTTTATCCAGATCGGCAGGCATGCCGTGGTGAAGCTGCCAGCAATCGAACGCGTCACTCACTATGGTTATCGTCTTTATCGCGCGCGGCTGCATGATCGGGCAAGCACTGAGATCACCGCTTCGCGGGCCGGTGCGGCCCGGCTGGCCGCGGTATTGAAAACGCAACGCCGAAAAAGAGGGGCGATCAATCAGAGTTAACATTGGCCTGGAACGGTAGGGACAAGCTCCCGCGCGTCATTTTTCTGGGTCGCCGACTCTGGCTCTTGCCATTAGGTGCCACATACCGACACGCCGGAGCATGTCCTTAGTGTCGCTGGCGTGCATGGATACAACAGCGCAGGCTGCCAAGAGAGCTGTTCTTACCAGGGTAGCCAAACAGTTGGAACCACAATTACGGCAGATGGAACAAGAAACGGCAGGTCTCTCAAAGGATATTCAGTGAACCTAATCTCTTTCAGCCGCCGCCCGCGCTCCATAGTCCCCACACCATTAAAGTCCGTCGCCCTTCCCTACTCCACGGTCGTGACGCATCAGTTTCAATAACGCTCGGAACGCCTAATTGTTATGATACATAATTCTGTGGCACTGTTACTTTGCGAATTAGTTGGCATAGTTTCCTGCAATAGATGCCAGTAAAAGAGCAGGATAAACAACGGAAGAAGCGCCGCGAAAGCTCTACGAATGTTGTCACGCAGAGACCACGACGCGTCGCAATCGTCGCAGTGCCGCCTGGGCGGATGCTCGACGTATTCGGACCCGCCGAAGTTTTACTGACGCCAATCGGTTGCGCAGCGGCGAATCGGAGTATGAGGCGGAGATTATCTCGGCAATCCGCCGCCTCGAGAAACGGCCCTCCAGGCTTAA
>DASTDH010000121.1:0-5663 GCA_035710445.1 Chthoniobacterales bacterium | reverse complement strand
AAAGTGATACTTATGATCTAAATTGCACGCAATTTTCCAATGAAAAATCGCTTTCCAGATTTTGATGAGTACCTTAGCCGGCAGCGATTCGCCCACTTGGTCGATGACCAGGTGGTTCCTTGCTCACTCGAGCAATGGGCTATCGAAGGTCATCCGCGCCGGATCGCGCTCTACGAGCAAGGCGATTACTGCGTTTCCACGGTTTTTCTGGGACTGGATCACGGTTGGATGAGCGCTCGAGGTATCTGGTTTGAGTCGATGCTCTTCAAAGGCGATGATCCAATCGATTCCGAGAGATATTCCAGCTTGGACGAAGCTCTACGCGGCCATGCGACGATGGTTGCCCTCCTTCAATCCAAGCTGGCTGGGGGGAATTCATTTGAGGCCCAAGAGCTGGCACAACCAAATCGTCATAAGCACGATCGCGATTAGTGTCAGTCCCCACATGAAGAGGTTGTTCATTTGAGCTTGTTAATAACGTTGAGGGTTTCGGTAAGCTGGCTCTCGTAGAGTTCTTTCTCACTCGATGAGAGCCAAGGCTTGAGGCTTTTCTCACGCAATTCCTCAGCGTGTTTGGTCAGAGCCGATAACGTGTTACTAACTTCGGGCGGAGTTAACTCTAGCTTGAGCAAGGGTAGATGGGGCATTCATCTACTTATCGGCCGTTCGCTCTTGGTGATAACTCCAAGTCCAGAGAAATGCACCTGACCTTTGCCATTCCTCAGCGAATAGCTCTTGGGTTGCACCGTCTCGCCCGTCAAGCGGGCATGCGGGCTGCGCGGTCGTCCTCGATAGTGTTCAACTTTGTAATTCAGAGTTCTTGACCGATTAGGCGCATGGAAAACAAACCCGCCTGGCTCAACTTTTTCGCCACCATCAAAGCGCAGCAGATACTCACGGGCGTAATGGCGCACGATGTAGCGTTGCATAACTGGGCGCCCTTTCTCGTCGAGGGTTTCGATGTAAGCGACGGTCTTAAAGACAAACACATGCTGGCACTCCAGCGTGCGCCGCAGACACCGCGCATAAGCGCAGTTCTCCGGGTCTTCCTTGACCGCATCTTTGATGTCCCACTTGTTGGGTTGAACATGGAGAGAGGCGCGGGCCTCACGGATCGGCAGGCGGGCGAATTTACGTTCGTATTTTTTCATGGTTTGTCATCGGGATTGAGGTTTTTGAGTCGCTGCCGCAGGCGTTCGGCTTCATCGAGATTGCTCTGGGTTGCGCGCTGCAATTTTCGGATCTCTTCCATCAACGCGAGCAGATACCAAAGCAGTCCGACATTGAGCAGGGTGATCAGCAAATTGACGAACACTAGCACCCAACGAAACGTATCCATACTCATAAATGATCACAACTGATCGGATATAGCGCAAATTTTCCATTAAAGAAGACAAAACTGATCAGCCGACAAAAACGTGAATTTTGTCGGCTGAAATTCAAGTTATCACCGCATTGCGTTGCAATTGGTGGCGAGACGCTTCCTTTTCGCGACCAATTTTACTGGTCCGGAGTCGGCGGATGATTCCGAATCCACTCGGCTTGGCTATTGAGCCATTGGTTATAGGTCGCTGTTCCCGGTGTCGGAGTCGGTGTCGGTACAGGCGGCGGAGTGGGAGTGGGAATCGGAGTCGGAGTTGGACTCGGGCCAGCCGTTGCCAGCGCCAGATTATCGTCTCCGACCCAGCCGCTCGGTGCAGTATCAAATCCCACATCATACCAATGCACGATTGAGCCGCTAAAGACGGCATCGGTCGGACCAGCGATTACCATGCCTTGCTCGCCAGCGGGATGCGATCCCACCAGTGCGCCACTGGGCGTCTCGCGCACGTTGACATCCGCAGTCGCCTCTACCCGGTCGCCCACTTTGAATTTAGCGGCTGGAGCTGGAGTGGGAGTGGGTGTCGGTCCCGGTGGTGTCGGAGTCGGTGTCGGGCCAGGCGGAGTTGGACTAGGAGTGGGAGTTGGTAGAGGCGCTTGACCGCTGGCGAATGCTCCCACGTCCCAGGCGCCGGACCCACGATCGCGCCCATCCATATCGCGATTATAGGGCGCGCCTAAGTTAACTCCGCCACCGATTGCGGATCGCAAATGATAGTCGTTGTCGTTTGCCATGTAGACGTAGCGGACCACCGGGTTCGCACCGTTAACAATGGAATGCTGATCACAGGCTGCGCCTTGGTTCTGAAGGTTGCCACCATCAGTGTAATAATTGTAATCGATGATCCTGGGGTTGCCCGTCGACCCGATATAATTACTTGTGTGGATAAAGAGATTGTTCCTAACATCCTGATAAATCATTTTTTGACTATCATTGCCCGTTGAGCCACCAGAGCCGCGCCCCGTGTCATTTCCCGAAATCGGCAGGTCCACGAAAGTATTACAATAAATTTTCGCGGAACAAGGCGAATCTTTGGTTGGATCGGAAAAGTTAACTCCGCGGCCACTGCTCTTATTTCGACTACCTTGTTCGAACACATTGCCGTAAATCGCGACGTCAGTAACATGGTAACCCCAAAAAAGTCCCATCACCCCAACATCATATAATCGATTGTACCTAACTGTACCTCCATTCCATATGCCCAGGAACAATTCGTTCGGATGGTACTGTGCCGCGTTGATCGCATTATGGTCATGAAAGCTACTGTACTCGATCACGCAATTGTTGACTCCGCCACTGCAGGAGACATACACGCCAGCGTCACCTCCACCACCGAAATCGCAGTAGGAAATCGTCAAATTGGTCACTACTCCGCCGCCACTAAAATTGGCGTTGCGGCAATTGCCCGACTGAGTCACGATTCCCGGCCCGATCACATGAATATGACGCAGCGTGATATTCTTCTGGCCTGCCGCCGAGAAGTCCAGCCCGTTCCCGTTGCCACCGCTTTGTGTAATCTCGATCCCACAGTCGGCGCCGCGCTGCGAGTTAGCCTCATGGACCGGGTCGCCCGTGCGTCCGTCAATAACGACATTGGAACCATTTAGCCCGATCGTAGCTGGAAAGCTCGCTTTGCTATCGAAGCTCGCTTGCCAGCCAGGCGCAGCAGTCGCGACCTGATCACTTGCGAGCGCGCGTTGGACGGTAATCGGGTTGCCATCGGCGCCGGACTTACTCCAACTGAACCGCGGATAGCTACCGCCGGCCAACCACACGATATCGCCAGCTTGCGCGTTTGCGTCACTGGGAAGCGCGTACGCATTGTTCCAATCCGTGCCATTTCGCGAACCGGCACCTCCTGGCCGGACGAAGTAATTCGCTGCCAAGCCTGGCAGTGCCAATCCCATGAGGAGATAGAGCGTGAGGAATCGTTTCTTCATTGGTGGCGACCATACGCCTAATCCCTATGCACCTCGTAGGGTTTTTAGCCGAAATATTTGGCCGGCGTGGAGCGACTCAGCTCGTTGAGCGTCTCGACTGTCTCGCGGGCAAACCAGAATCCCCAGCGTTCTACCAAGGTGCCAGCTTTCTCCGGCGTGTCCGCGAACACAACTGGCAGATCGTACCGGATCTCAAAGGCGCACAAGGTCGCCATGACCGCTTTGGGCGTGATGCCAGAGTGATACTTGCAACGCCAGATCATTTCCTCGGTGCCTATAATAAGTAGGCGGCGGAACCGGAAGCCGCGCAACCGATGCAGCTCGCGCTCGAATCGTTCGCGACCTCCAATGCAGCAGCCGGTCAAATCCTCGACTGTCTTTCGCTCAACGCTGAAGAGTCCTTCCAGGCCGGCGACCGAATAGTCACCGGTAATGAGCGTGCCGCGCCGAGTGGCGAGACGTGAGAAAGGCAACGGGTCCTGCTCCCGAGTATCGATAACGATAATCGGTTCAGCGTCAGCCAACTCTCCCAGGCCGCGCAGTGCCGGAAGCCGAAACCCGTTGTTCACGAATGGAGAGCATAAAAGAAAAAACCCCCTCCGTCAGCTTTGACAGAGGGGGGGGAATGAACTTGGGCCTTTACGGTTGCTAGAGTTGCATCATTTGATCACGAGCGCAATCGGCGGCCAAGCGATCGTCTTGGGATCGGTCAGCATATCGAGAAGCTCGATGATCTCAGCGCGAGAATCGAAGTGCTCGGCGAGGGCAAAGGTTGGCCAGTGTTCGTATTTGATATAAAGGGTCATCGGGCCTCCTTGGGTTTCTCGCCGTAACCGCAGGCGCGGCAAGCGTCGCAGAAGTCTTCACCAGCTCGAGCAGCTCCGCCGCATTGCTTGCAGAAAGTCCATTCCTGCTCGGGTTCGGGTTCATCGGGATAGTCGTAGTTCATAATTAGTCGGAACAATTCGTGAATCATTGGATTCGCTTCGTCCAGTAATGGAACTTCTTCTGCGGATAGTTCTGCTGGTCCATGCGATCTATGCGGTAAAGCAGTTGACCAAAATAGAGGACGACAAAACAACCGAGAATTCCGACAATGATCCAGAATTGCTTCCAATAGCCGAGGATCGCGATGCCGACAATGGGTACGAGGCAAAAAGCCGCCACCCACCAGCAAAGAGTAATAAGCGGCTGCATTTAATACCCCTGGCTAGACAGAAACGAGTCGAGCCGACTCTGCAAATTTTCCCGGTCAAGCGCGTCGGAGAGACGTTGATATTGGCGAATGGTGTAATCGCCATCCACTCGCGACCAATTCCAGTGGCAGATTATGTCCGCTGAACTGGGACAAAAACGGTCGCCCGCCTTAGCGCTCACTGCGATCGCTCCCAGGAGCGCCAGCCAGCCCAGAACGATCAGAAAGATAAGGATAGTTTTTCGGATCATTTGACTCCGTTATCGGCTAAATGCTGACGGAACCGCTTGCCGGCGATACCGCGTCCGATAGTACTCTTCGGATCTTTGAGATGACGGATTGTCTTCTCCAGACTTTTCCCGGCTCTGACGGCACGCTGTTCCTTCTCAATGCGGGAGACTTCTCGCACCCGTTTGCAAATCGCGATACAGGCGGACCAAAGCACGCAATGATCCGCAAAATCCATCGTTCGCGTATTGGCAATCACGCCAAAGCGTTCCAGACGAGCGTCCGCAACGTACGTACTAGCTTCCCGGTAAGGCATGTTGTTGGGATCCCGAATCGCCGCCAGATAGTCGTCGATTGCGGCATTGGCTTTCTGCTTATCGATTTTCATTAGTTCGCTCCCGGTCGGTTGCGCTCGAAGGCTTGGCGGACGCTCCGGTCCACGATCGCCTCGATGGATTGGACGGTGGAGAGATGCGCCCGAGTGAGGGTTTCCAGAGCCTCCATCACAGCGCGTTGGCCTTGAGCGGCAGCTTCAAAATGATCGTTCAATAACTGGATCAGTTGGGTGAATTGGTAGTCGTTCACCTGTTGTTGGGACAGAGCACCCGCGACGGGTGCTCCGGTAGCGACTGGACAATTAACCGCATGATGCGGCGACGGACAGAGACAGATCTGACAATGGCTCACTTGCGACTCCTCATGGCGGCTAAGGTTCCAGGCGAAGCGATCTGCTCTGCTGGAAGATAGCGTTTGACTTCATTCGCCGGCCCATGAGAGAGCGCTTCGCCCATAAGTTCAGCAAACTTTTTTGGTGGCAGTCCCTGTTTCGCGGCAAACTCTACGCATTCCTTGATGCCAAAGCAGACATAGCGATCCGCCTTGCCATCTTTGGATGCGTACAGCGCCAATCCGGTTACTG
>DASTDH010000120.1:0-2441 GCA_035710445.1 Chthoniobacterales bacterium | reverse complement strand
CCGCAACGGCCGATCCGCAGGCCAAAGGCCAAGCCAGCAGAGGGGCTTGCCCGGTCGGTGCGCGCCGCAAGCTCCCGGCCACAATCTTCTCTAACGTTGGGGAGATTCGTTCCACGGAAAGATTTTTGATTCTAACACTCTGCCAGAGAACTTCGTCGGATCATGCCTGCACCCGCTCGGAACCGGACTTGGCGCTCTTCGTCTGGTCGACCGTATACCTCGAATGTTTTCCCTCATCTTCAGAATACCAATCCGGCAAGAGCATTTGGGACATGATTCTCCGATTTATATTTCGTTTGCTTTGTGAGGTTTACTCCAAAATCGGTGTCGAAAGGGGCTTGACAAAATTTTCCACAACGAAAATCCCGAAGCGCAGGACGAGACGACGAATGTGCATAATCTTGCACCTTCGCTGGCCACGCGAACTCCCCGCATCGCCTTGGTCACCCGTGGATCTCCTTTGGCTGCATCATCTTACGTCGGCGGCGACCATTTGGACCCACGTCTGGAGTTTGGCTCGGCAAGTGCAATTTTAGGAATTCAAGAAAAGAGGCCGCACAACCAATGTTCGTGATCCTCTTCGTTGATTCTCCTCGATCCTACGACCCGAGCCGCTTTCTCAGCTTAAGCGGCGCCCGCTGACTTCCCGCCACCTGCCTCTTTTGATTTAGGCCCCGAGATTTCGGGGCCTTTTTTCTTGTACGTTACCGCCGTCAGCGCTCATCTACTCACAATTCCCTTACCTTCTTCAATCGCGTAGATCCTGTCGACCTTAGGGACCCGGACCTCCTGCTTTGATCCACTTGGCCAATCGATCTCGAGCTTTTCGATCTTGTTCGCACTCCCCAAACCGAAATGCACACGCGGATCGGAATTGGATCCATAACTTCCACCGCTGAAAACATCGGCACGCTGGCGAAAGCCGCCCGCAGTCACAAACACTTTTGCGCCTGTGGCATCGCGGGGACTCTTAGGCCCGCCAACTAATTTCAGAGCCAGCCAGTGGTTGCGGTTATTTACAACGTTGCGCAGCAAAGACGGCGTGGAGTCAAGATTATTGAGCACGACGTCAATGTGACCGTCATTAAATAAGTCGCCAAAAGCCGCGCCCCGCGCAGGAGTAGGAAGGGCCAGCCCGCTTCCAGTCGCTGGCGGTACTTCATGAAATTTCACGCCATCCATGTTCCTGAACAGCTGCGGCCTCTGCGCCCAGGTTGTTCCCCATTCCTGTTTGTCGATGATCGGAAACACGTGCCCGTTCGCGACAAAAATGTCCAGCAAACCATCGTTGTCGAAATCGAGAAAACCGGTGCCCCATTTCAGAAACGGAATTGTCGGTTCAACCAATCCCGCCTGGTACGTCACATCGGAAAGAATGCCGTTTCCCTGGTTCTGAAACAGCACGCTGTAATCATCGGAGAAATTGGAAACGTAGAAGTCGAGCCGACCGTCGCGATTGTAGTCGCCAACCGCCAATCCCATTGAAGCCATAGGACGACCATCCTCGGTCAGGGCAAAACCGGAAAGATAGCTGGCATCTTCGAATGTGCCGTCGTGTTTGTTGTGGTAGAGGTAATTCGGGCGGGAATCGTTCACCACCAGCAGATCCACCCAACCATCGTCATCAACATCGACGAAAGTCGAAGCGAATCCGTAATAGCCTTTCTCGTCCGCAACGCCGGCCTTGGCGCTAACGTCGGTGAAAGTGCCGTCACCATTGTTGTGAAACAAGTGGTCGGGTTCGCCTTCCATGCCAAGCGGGCCGCATGAAAGTTTCGTGCCCATGTACTCGCAGCTTTGCGCGTTAGCTGGATCGAATTTCGCGTAGCCGGGTACGAACAGATCGAGTCGCCCGTCGTGATCGTAGTCGCCCCAACTCGGCCCGGCGGACCAGCCACCCAGCGCGACTCCTGCTTTTTCGGCTACATCAGTAAAGGTGCCATCGTGATTGTTGTGATAAAGCCGGTTCTTGCCGTAATTGGCGACGTAAATGTCCGGCCAGCCATCGTTGTCATAGTCTCCTACTGCAACTCCGAACCCCCAACGCTCGTTCGCAACTCCGGCTTTTGCAGTGACGTCGGTAAAAGTGCCATCGTGATTGTTATGAAACAGCATCGCTTTCGGCGCCGGCTCGTGACCTTGCAGCGCAGCGACTGTCGATCCGTTCAAAAGATAAATATCCAGCCAGCCATCGTTGTCATAGTCGAGTAAAGCAACACCTGAGCCTGGCACTTCGATGATGGTGCTTTTCTCTGGCGTCCCCGACCGATGGTGAAATCGGTCCAAGCCGGAGGCATGGGTCACGTCTTTAAAAATGATTGGAGCGCCTTCCACATAGCCGCCTGCTGTGATCGGACGATGTTGCGAATCGAAAACTGGTGGATGCGAGGGCCGCAGAAGCACACGCATGTAGTTTGAGTTCTGCGCGTTTTGAGATGACC
>DASTDH010000119.1:0-6363 GCA_035710445.1 Chthoniobacterales bacterium | reverse complement strand
TCCCCCGTAACACATCCCGGCATTGCCTCTACTCCAGAGTCGGTGCCGGCCTTAGCCTCTGTCATTGGGTCGGACATTGACCGGGATTGTTAGCAATCGACGTTCCACCGTTCTGGGGAATTAATGGGCGCGCGTACGAGTCTTCATATTCGTCCCAGGTCGGCGGAAACATGCCACATCGCACGGTTTATCATGACCGCGTTGCACCTCGAATTCGCCGCAGTGAGGGCGCCGTTTTGCTGTGTCTGATCTTGACGATGTCAGGCATGCGCCTACGGGCTCAGACTTTGGAGCCGATTTCGACCAAGTTTGCAGACCCCCTGGCCCGTGGAGAAGGCAGCCTGAGAATTGGTTATGAGTACGCACACTTCTCAAGCTCAATAAGTGGTCAGCTGATCCCTTTGCTCAACCTTACGATCGGCCTTGGGCGCGGCCTGGAACTCGATCTCCAGTTCCCCGTTTTTCGCGAAAGACTGGCGGACAATCAGCCAGCGCTGGCTGGCGGGGGTAAGGTAGGGATCGGAGCGCGCTACCTGCTCTTTGGTGGCGAGACGCACCGCTACGCCGTGTCACTATTCGGAATTGTGGAGCCTCCGACCGGTCGCAAACAGTTGGTAGGAGATGGGTCGGAGTTGCGTGCTGGTATCTTCGCTGATCGCAGCGTTGGTAACCACCTCGTGCTTCATTCAAACATAGACTGGGGCACTACGGTTGGTGGCTTGTCGCAAAGGCAGCCCGTATTGGAATATCACGATGCCATGGTATGGTCGACTATTTCCCGTGTCGTACCCGTTTTCGAACTGGTCGGCGACACGAATACGGCTACTGGCAAAACCGAGCTAGCGCTGCAACCCGAAGTAATCTATCGAAGCTGCACACACGTTGAGCTGAAGTTTGGTTTTCCCATAGGTTTAACCTCATCCTCTCCTGGGATCGGCATCCGCGCGCAACTTGCCATTCTATGGGACCGCTAGTCATCATGTGTGATGACTCTTTACCCTGGTAATGGGTCTGGCTTCATCACGGTGACCCTCGGCTGGACCGTGAGGAATACGCGTCAGTACACGATCTGCCGTGTCTTGGTTTAACTTCTTTTTCTTCCGGCGCGACGTGCTTCCGCGACACTCGCAGCCACAGGCTGGAGAACAGGGCCGCGGAATTTTCCAATTCTTCACACGCGCCAGCGGACGAGGCGGCGCATTGGCCCCACCACTCTCCAGCCTGCCTGCTTACCGTCAAAGGGCGAGCTCGTCCATCCGCACGCCCACTTGCCGGCGGTATGCAATCCGATCCCTGAGAACAAATACAACCCGGCCGATGATGGCGCCGAACACGATTCCTATGAATGCGTAAGCCATTTTCTTGCTCCTGTTCGGGCGGGCCATGAGACCGCCGATTCTATCTGAAACCTCCGACCGGGCCGTAGCCGGTTTCGCCTGGATCGCAGCGGGCTCGTGAGGGGAGTTCACTCATCGCCTCCGCAGTTTTTGTCAATGCGCCGATCCTCCTCGGCCATGCGATCGAGAGCTTTCCCGAGTCGCTGTGCGTACTCGGCTGCCTCCGGCCGGAACGGTGACCGCGGAGACGCGATAAGGGGAGCAGAGCATTCCTCCACCCGGATACTCTCCGACGCCGACCAGCGGGAGCAGCAGCCGGACGCTCTTTTACACGGACCGTGAGGGACTGGTTGGACATGATATCTTCCGCCTCCAACTACGGCATGAAAGAGACGGGGCGCTCTGAGCTCGCCGGCAGCGAACTGGCGCTCGCAGCAGACGAAGCAGCCCGGGCTTGCGCGCTTACTTCCGTGGCTTCTGTTTTTCGTTTCAGCTTGCGCAGCAGGAATGCATACTTCGTCAGGTTGGCGGCATATTCTGTATTCGGAGGGCCGCCAGCATTTTCCTGGATAGAGAGCAAGTGCTGATACAGCGGCTCGGCATCCGTGTAGTTCCTCTGAGCCATGTACACTTCTGCAAGAGCCTGCAGAGGGGGTTCCAACTTCGGATCGTTCGCTCCCAAAACTTCCTCGCGAATCGCCAGCAGGCGTTCCAGCAATGGTTGCGCCTTGGCGTACTTATGCTCAATCACGTAGAGGCTGCCTAGGTCGTGTAGTGCGATAGCGATGTTGGGGTGAAGCCGGGGCAAGGTCGTCTCCCAGATGGCCAGTGAGCGACGCAGCAGGTTTTCCGTCTCGGGCAGGTTGTTTTGCTGGGCATAGAGGCCTGCCATGTTGTGAAGAACGTTGCCGACGCTTGGATGTTGCCAGCCCACGGTATTGTGTAGGATCACCAACGATCGCTGATACAGTGGCTCGGCTTTTTCGTAATAGCCCAGGGCTCGATAGAGTCCAGCCAGATTACATAGGGTGGGAACGAGCTTCGGATGCTCCGGCCCCCATACTTTTTCATTTATAAGCAGCGCTCGCCGGTAAAGCGGCTCCGCCCTGATAAATCGGCTTTGGCTGGCGTAGAGCTCTGCCAGATTATTAAGAACCGTCGCCGTCTGCGGGTCTTCCGGTCCGAGTTTCTTCTCGGTGATGGCCAGCGAACGCCGGTACAGCGGCTCCGCCTCGGCAAGCTTTTCTTGTGAGCGGTATAGCGCCGCGAGGTTGTTTAAGATCGTGGCCGTGTCGTTGTCATCTTCCCCACCAGTCTTCTCCTTGATGCTCAGAGACCGATGATAAAGCGATTCAGCCTCGGTGGATCTGTCCTGATAGAAGCACATTCTGCCCAAGTTCGAAAGGACCACGGCAATTTCGGGGTCGTCCTTCCCGAAGCTCTTTTCCAAAATCGACAGCACCCGATGCTCCATCTCTTCCGCCTGGTGGTAATTGCCAAGATCAACGTTAACTTCCGCCAGGAGCCGCAGAACGGTGGTCATACTCGGATCATTCGGCCCCAACCTGTTTTCCATTCTGGCTTGGATCTTGCGGTACATAAGCTCCGCCTGCGCATAGTTGCCCTGCTGGTAATAGCGGGCCGCCAATCCAAACTCGGATGTCACCACGCCGTCTGGGGTCGCTGCAGACAGAGTTGATTCGCCACCCTGTTTCGCTGGCGCTTCTTGAGCCATGGCACTTCCATGCCAAAACGCCATGCAGAAGCCGGCGTTCCGCAGGACACGAATCGTCGTCTTGAAAGTTCCTCTCGCCATAAATCCTACACATCCGTATCCCGTAAGGCCACGAGATATTCCGCCAAGCCCTCCGATGTCATTCTTGTAAATGTGGGAACACTGCATGAAGGCGTGACCTTGTGCCGACGTGGCCGTAAACTCACACGGGCGCAAGTCACTTTTGTTGATACTTAACCAACTCGCGGAGTTCATCCGAATTTAGATCGGAAATCGCCCAGTAGGTGACGCCAAGCCAACCACAGTGGACAAGATTATAGCCCTGGATTGTGTTCGTATGGATCGATGTACCGGGGTGCGACGCCGGCCATACAAAGAGATTGATTGTATGTTGACCGCGACGGAACACTAATGCAGCAACAGGCCGTCTGTTTAAATACTCCAAGCGCCCGCCCATCAAGGAGAATCCCTGATCAGTTAAATCTCTGACCGGGGGCACGAAATCCAGCTTTCCAGCGAACCACGGCTTCACTGCATCCTGATCCGAAGAAGAGATATCGACCAGATGGTCTCGCATCATTGACCGAAGGTGTGCATCCAGCACCTCCGTTGTCATGACCTCGGTAGCAGACGAGCCTGACAGCGCTGTCAACACAATCGCCGTGGCGATGCCAACCGCGACAATGCTAGCGGCTACCGCTAACCACTGGGTCCTTCGAGAGCTGGTCAGCCGGTACCAAGACACTTCCGCTTTGCGAGTATCCTGAAGCGAAATTCGAATGCTGGCCTTTAGCTCAGCCGGTGCCTTGTAATATATAGTGCTCGCTTGAATGCCGTGGCGCAGCTCTTGATAGTTCTTTAGAGTTTCCGCGCAACCGGTGCAGCGCCTAAGATGTCTGTCGATGTCAAGGCGATAGCCCAACTCCAACTCGCCATCAAAGTAGCCATCAAGAATCTGGTGGGTTTCCTGGCAGATCATCTCCGCACCACATTGCTATCCATTCCGAGCACGTGACATTGAAGCTCTTTACGGGCGCGAGCCCGGCGCGACATGACTCGGGTGTATTGTTAGCTTGGCTGAACATGACACACCTCTGCCAAACTTAGCGAATGGACCAATACGCGGGCTGTGTGAGGTGAGCAGACTTGGTGACGTTGCAGGTGTTAGATTGGAAGAATTGCATCTTACGCAGCCTCATCGACAGCGTTGTAAAGGAATCGGCCGTTTGTGCCCTGCTTTCTCTCGGCGTCTTCCTGGCAATCAATGCAGAGCGGCGCCCAGGGAACCGCGTTGAGACGCGCTGGCTTGATCTTTGCATCACAGAGCCGGCACAGTCCGTACGAGCCATCCGAAATGCGCGATAACGCGCCTTCGACTTCCTGCAGTAGACAAGCCCGCCGATCGAGGCTGTCAATCTCCAGCTCTCTAACTTCGGCGAGTTGAACCTCTTCGATACTATCCGGTGAAGACACAGGGGCGAGGTCCCCGCGCCCGCGGAACGCGACAAGTAGTTCCGTTTTCTTGCGCTGCAAGATCGCTGTATATCGTGCATTGTCGCAGGTATCCATGATTGGCCTGTCCGTCCTTTTCTGGCCGGGAAAGATACCTTTATGGTTCACAGGATGTGCTGCGCTGCTTTTCATTTCCGTGTTGCCTCCAAATGTTTCATACTGGTTTGCGGTTTGGTTTATTCCGTCTCGGAATGTCCTACGGAACTCACGAGGTGACAGAGTTTACCTCACTGCTTTTCCGAGTGCTCGGCAGTGTGCCAACGGGCGGCTTTGTGCCGGTGACTAGCCCGCCTTGGCCTAGCGGTAAGTCACGGGTATGGCGAAGTGCGGTGTTGTTCCGGCGCAGCCAGGCCGCGTACCTCATGCGAGATTGACGTAGACAGAATGTCTGATTTGCCCGAAGCAACCCTGCAATCGGCCCGATTCTTCGATCACCGCGAACTGGTTTATCGAAGGAATGTTTTCACGTGACAACTGGTATAGAAAGATATCGCAACTCAGGGACCAACGTGACGTTCACCAATTTTGCTTCTAGTACTGCTTGGCTCACAATCCTGATTTCAGTTGGGACCGGGTCGTTATCCGTGCTTTGGGGTCAGCCAATCACGGGAACCCCCATTGATCCAGTAACAGCCGGCAGAAGTGCGCTCATACCCAACGCCAGAGTGCCAATAATGGACAAAGAGACAAGGTGTGGTGAGGCGATCACGAACATCGCGGAGCCAGACCCTCTTAATCCGAGTCCGCCAGCCGCTAATCCCTTGTTTGGTGGGCCGGCCGATCTAACATTTGCCGGGATTTCTGGTCTGTGCCAGAATGATGTGGAGAATTCAGCTCCTGCGCAAGGCAGGTCCCCCCAAGGTTCATTACCGCCGCCGAACCAGGAGGATAAGGACCAGCCCGGTCCCGACCAACCTCCTGAAAGCAAGCACATATTTGGTGTTTTGCCGAATTATCGTATGGCCGAAGGATCAGCTCCTTTCCAGCCGATCACTACAAGACAAAAATTCATTATCTCGACAAAAGATTCATTCGATTACCCTGTTTTCCTGACAACGGCCTTCTTCGCTGGCCTTTCGCAGTTAGAGGGCTCAGACAATAACCTATATCGGCAGGGGGTCCGAGGATTTGCACATCGATATGGCTTCAGTTACGCGGATCAAGTGATTAGCAACTTCTTCCCGGAAGCGATCGTACCCGCTTTATTTCACAAGGATCCTCGTTATTTCCGCAAGGGCGAAGGCTCAAAGAAAAGTCGGCTCGTCTACGCTATTGATCGTATCTTTGTATCGAAATCCGACTCGGGCGCCACCACCTTTAATTCGCCAGAAATCCTCGGCAACGCCTTTGCAGCGCTCGCTGGCATGGCCTATCGCACCCAGGGGCGAACCGCGGGTGATGTCCTGTCGCAGTGGGGAATCACCTACATTGGGACCGATACCGTGGGGCAGATACTCAAAGAGTTCTGGCCGGACATCAAGCGCAGGCTTTTCAAATGAGACGACCTTCTTGGAGAGTAGCTACAATCTGACACAACTTGTTGGAACCACAAGACCAGTAATACTGACGGAAGGGAACCTCACCGATGGGAGATGGCTTGATGTTCCGGATCCTGCACGCGCTGGTTAAACCCACATTCGGAGGTATAACTGTAAACATTTTGTCAATAATCGCTAAACCCGGTCATGACAAGAAATAAAGCTTTGGGTGCAAGTGTCCTGGATTATCGAAGAGCAATCCGACGAAGGAAAAGGTGAATGATGAAGAAAATCACTCTAA
>DASTDH010000118.1:0-7110 GCA_035710445.1 Chthoniobacterales bacterium | reverse complement strand
AGGATGGTGCCCCAGAATCATTTCGCAACGCGGTGAACCCGGTGGTTCGACAGTTTGTTACCGGGGAAGTAGTAGGACCGATTACGGAAACGATAGAGAATGCAGATCCTTCGTAACGAAATTCGCACCGGGATTTTGGTGATCCTTACGCTGGGTCTGACCGTTGGGATTGTTTTGTATCTGTCAGCACCCGGTCTCTTTCGCCCGGTGGCTCACTATAAAATTTTCTTTGATGATGCTGCGGCAATTAAGCCAGGCGCAAGTGTGATGCTGGCGGGAAGAAAGATTGGCACAGTCGAAAGTGTTCAGTCGCCGGTACCGATTGCTCTGCGGCCACCGGGGCGTCCGGGATGGGAGGCGATGATCACCGTCCAGGTGTCATCGGACGCCGAGATTTACAAAGAGAATCAGGTGACTATGCGCACTTTTGGGTTGCTGTCCGAATACGTCATCGACTTTACCAATGGCGATCCCGATTCGGGCCGGGCCGCAAGCGGTGACTCGTTCGTCGGCGCTCGCGTACCGGATCTAGGTGAAGTCGGTCCCGTTATAATCAACAAGTTGGATCCGGTATTAAAGGAAGCCACTTCGACCTTCTCCGAATTGCGCCGAACTTTGCAGAACCTTACCGAGCTGACTGGAAAGGATTCAAGGCTGCTCACCGGCTTGGACAAAACATTGGATAACTTTCGGCTGGTCTGCGCTAACTTAAAAACATTGACTGATAAGGGTGGATCGGTGGATTCAACGTTGAATAGCGTCCAAACCACTCTGCAAAGCGCTCAAACTACCCTCAAAGGTGTTCAGGAAATAACGGCCCAGTTGAACAAGGATAACAGCCTGCAGAAAACACTGACAAATCTGAACGGTTCATCGGAGCGTTTGAAATCGATCTTGGCCCAGGTTCAAGGGGCATTGAATACTGTCTTACCCAATCTTGGCGGAATGGCCTCCAATCTCAACGAGGTGTCGCTGAGACTAAAGACTCAGCCCTGGCGGATTATTTGGCCTAACACCATCAAGTATCCAGAAAAGGCGGAGTCGCCGCCGAAGCGTCCGAGAAAAGCGGCAGCGCAAGCGCAAGAGTAACATCGGGATTAGTGATTGGTGATCAGTGAGAGGTGAGAGGTGTCGGGCTGTGGGTGCGTAGGTTTGCTCCCCCGCGAAGACGGCCTGGGCTGAGTCTGTAACCGCTTCGCGGCAGAGAATACCTACCGCTCCGACGCGCTGATCACCTTTTACCAATCTCGTTTTCACCAGTCACCTCTCACCAATCACTGGCTCCCGGCCTTCTCCCATCGCGGCACGGGGGCTGCCCGCGCTAAAACAGTTCACTTTGCCGGCCGGCTGGAAGTTTGACGCCCAATTTCTGGTACGCCTTGGGCAACGCCACCCGGCCCTGCGGAGTTCGCTTGAGGTAGCCTTCCTGAATAAGATAAGGCTCGTTCACTTCTTCGATTGTTCCGGAATCTTCGCCCACCGCGACCGCTAGCGAACTGATTCCTACCGGCCCTCCCTGGAACCGCGAAACTAATGCTTCCAACAAGCGCTTATCCATTTCGTCCAGGCCGTCATCATCGATATCCAGCATTTGCAAGGCGCGATCAGCGGTTGCTCGGTCGATAAACCCGTCGGCCTTCACTTGGGCGTAGTCTCGGACCCAGCGCAGCAGATTGTTCGCTACTCGCGGGGTGCCTCTGGACCGAGTAGCTATCTCCAGCGCGCCCTCCCCGTCGATTCCCACCCCAATCAAACCGGCGCTCCGTTCAATAATCTGGCTAAGTTCCGCCGCCGCGTAGTAATCGAGCCGAGAAGTCATGCCAAACCGGGAACGCAGAGGTGAGCTGATTAATCCAGCTCTGGTGGTCGCGCCGACCAGGGTGAATTTCGGCAAGCTGAGCCGGACGCTCCGCGCGTTTGGACCTTGGTCGATGATGATATCGAGGCGAAAGTCTTCCATTGCCGGGTAGAGATATTCCTCGACCGCAGGCTGAAGCCGATGGATCTCATCGATGAAGAGAATATCTCCCCGTTCCAGCGTCGTCAGCAAACCGGCGAGGTCGCCCGCCTTCTCGATCATCGGCCCACTCGTACTCTTGATGTTGACGCTCATTGCGTTGGCCAGGATGAACGCGAGAGTTGTCTTTCCCAGTCCAGGCGGCCCGCTCAGAAGCACATGTTCCAATACGTCTTCCCGCTGCTTGGCGGCAGTGACCATTAGTTCCAGACGCTCTCGGACACGGGTCTGACCTTGAAACTCGCTGAAAAGAGGCGGCCGTAAGGAGAGGTCAAAAGCGCTTTTCGGTGATTGAACAGTTTCCTGATAAAAGTTTTCCGCCACGCCAGCAGTTCCAATTTTTTGCGATGTATTTTTGGGTCGGTGCGAAACCAATCTAACAGCCGGCCGGACTTGGAGGCAAGCCGAGGCTGGCTACCTGCCCGGATTCGCCCTTTTCTGGTTGCTCAGATTTCACCGTGCCCGCTCAATTGCGAAAGCCCGGCTGGCTGCTAGTGTTAGTTTACCCGATGAAAGCCGGAATGCTGGAAACGTCGCTCGTAGACAAGGTGCTCGCAGGTGAACGAATTGCCGCTGACGAAGCGCTTGAACTGTATCATCTCCCTCTTCAGGAACTAGGTGCGCTAGCGGATCATCGGCGAAACCTGGCGAAGATGGATGCGTACAATCAGCGGGGAAATGAGATCGTCACATACATCGTCGAGCGAAATATCAACTACACGAACGTCTGCAACGTCTATTGCAAGTTTTGCGCATTTTATCGTACGGAGCGTGACAGCGACCATTATGTCCTAAGCCACGAACAGATCGATCAAAAGATCGATGAGCTGGTCTCGATTGGCGGCATACAAATCTTGATGCAAGGCGGGCATCATCCGAAACTCGGCATTGATTATTACCTCGATCTGTTGCACCACCTCCGTGAAAGATATCCGCAAATAAATATCCACGGATTTAGCCCACCGGAATTCAACCATTTTGCCAAAGTGTTCCGGATGCCATTGCGAGAGGTCATCGTTCGATTCAAGGAGGCTGGCCTCGGCTCGATTCCAGGTGGCGGCGGCGAAATTCTGGTGGATCGGGTTCGGAACCGGATCGCACCGCTTAAATGCAACACCGAACAGTGGCTCAAAGTGATGGAGATCGCTCATGAAGAGAATTTGAGGAGCAGCGCCACCATGATGTTTGGCCACGTGGAAACGATAGAAGATCGGATCGAGCACCTGGACCGGTTGAGAGAGCTGCAAGACAGGACCGGCGGCTTCACCGCTTTCATCTGTTGGACGTTCCAGCCGGAAAATGTGGTTTTGAAAGCGACGCCGGCAGGTTCTGCCGAATATTTGCGGACGCAAGCGTTGGCTCGGATCTATTTGGATAATATCGAGAATCTGCAGAGCTCCTGGGTCACTCAGGGTCCGCGCATCGGCCAAATCGCTTTGCGTTTTGGGGCGAACGATTACGGATCAGTAATGATGGAGGAGAACGTGGTCAGCAGCGCTGGTACGACCTTTCGCCTGACTCGCGAAGAAATGGAGCGGCTGATTTCGGACGCTGGATACGAGCCGCGGGCCCGAAACAATCGTTATCAGTTGCTGAACTGAACCCGCTGTTCGGGAAAGACGAGGGTTCCTCTGACATCTCCGGAATTTACGGAATCTCGGCGTCCGCTTGAAATTTGTGCGTGACGTATCGATTACCGTTTTGTCATCCTGGCGTTGACTTTCATCCGAAATGCCAGCTTCCCCTCTGGTTTAAAAGGTTTTTCCTGTTGACGTTTAGGAGAGCCTTGCCATGAATTACGGCCATTCGCCTTGATTGTCCGCCCAGTTATCCATTTATGAATCAAAAGAGTCCCCTAGGCCGGAACTGGATGTTGTCCGCGGTTCTGGGCGTATCGCTCATAGCCGCGGCCCAAGCACAACAACCGGCTGGCCAGCCGACTCCACCCGCGGCGCAGGCAACGCCGCCGAGTGCCGTACCGACTCCCGCTCCCAGACAGCCGGCGCCGATTGTTCGTCAGATCGAGATTCAATATGCCGGTCCGGCCACGCTGAGCCGGCAGCGGATATTGACCAACATGAAGACAACGGTTGGTCAGCCTTACTCAGAAACAACCGTCGAAGATGATGTTCGGGCTCTGTACGCGACGGGGCTAGTCACTAACGTACGAATTTACGGCGAACCGCTGCCGGACGGTGTCAAGGTCATCGTGGTGGTTCAAACACGGGTTACCCTGGCTGGTGTCTATATTCAGGGCGCGGAACGGGTGAAGGTTTCTCGGATCCGTCGCGAGATCAATTTGAAGATCAATACTCCGTTGGACGAACAGATTTTGGAGCAAGCGCGCCAGAAGATCGTCGAGCTATACCAGAAGCGCGGATTTCCGGATGTAGACGTTCAATATAAGCTGACGACCAACGAAGAGCAGGGAACGGCGACTGTGACCTATGCGATCAGCGAGGGTGCCAAGGGCATCGTTCGGCACATCCGCTTCTTTGGCAACCAGGCCCTGAAAGCCGGCAGACTGCGGAAAGAAATGAAGACCAAGCAGAGCAATCCCTTGGGTTTTATTACCGGAGCGGGACGTTTGAGCAGTGTGCAACTCGATGACGACGTTCAGAAACTGAAAGCGCTTTATCAGGACAACGGGTACGCGGACGTGCAAATCACGGACGTCAAAATCGAACGAGTTAATCCCAAGAAAGTCGATATCTTCATCTATATCAATGAGGGATCTCAGTATCACGTCAATGCGGTGACCATCGAAGGGATCCAGATCGTCACGGAGGCCAATTTCCGGAAAGTGATCAAAGTGACCGAAGGCCAAGTCTTTTCGCCGAGCAAATTGGAGAAAGATATCAAAGCGGTCGAGGATGCCTACGGTATTGCCGGCTACGCGGACGCTAAAGTCGCGGTGCAAACCACTCCGGCCGGACCAGCAATGGTGGATCTCCACTATAAGATCGAAGAAGGAATCAAGTCGTACGTGGAGCGCATTAACATCAGCGGCAATACCCGAACCAAAGACAAGGTGATTCGCCGAGAGCTGGTTCTGGCTCCAGGTGATGTATTCGACACGGTTCGCGTTGATATCAGTAAGAAGCGGCTGGAAGGACTTCAGTTTTTCGAAAAAGTCGATACCTACGCATCCGATACGCTCGTACCTGGCCGAAAGGACCTCAATGTCGTCGTCCAGGAAAAGCGAACCGGTTCATTGAATTTCGGTCTTGGTTTCGACTCCAACCAGGGTCTGGTCGGGTTCTCCGAATTGAATCAAGGGAACTTCGACATCCTTAACTGGCGTACGTTTACCGGAGCAGGAGAAAAATTCCGCGCTCGTTTTCAGATCGGAACCCTGCAAACTCAAGCGCTGATTTCGCTCACTGAACCTTATTTTCTCGATCAGCGTCTAGCCCTCGGTGGAGAGGTCTATTATCTGGATTCTCAATTCTACAGCAATGTCTACAACGAGCGAAACTATGGTTTCGATATATTCTTGCGGAAGCCGATAACGAACTTCTTGGCGGCTCGACTTCAGTATCGGCTGCAGGATACCAACATCTACGGAATCACCACGAACGACCCGCTCGTGCTAGACCAAGCCGGAGACACTCTGGAAAGCCGAGTGACCTTTGAGCTGACCTATGATAAACGGGATAACGCTTTCTTGACTCGCAAAGGCACGAGGATCGACTTTTCGACCTATGTAGCCGGTGGACCGTTGGGCGGCGACGTTCAGATCTATGGATTTGATCTGATTGCCTCTCAATATTTCCATCTTCCTTTTGATACGATCCTGCTTTTTGACGCCGAGGCGGCAACGGTAGCCACCTGGGGATCAGGCGGCAGTGTGCCAATCTATGACCGGCTTTACCTTGGCGGTGCGAATAATCTCCGCGGATTTAAATATCAAGACGTCGGTCCAAAGGATCAATTTGGCGATGATCTCGGTGGAAATTCGCTTGCCCGGCTCACTATTGAATATACCGTCCCGATTGTTGAGCGAGTGCGAGCTGCGGTTTTCTACGATACTGGATTTGTGAATGCTGGTTCATGGAGTTTCGGCACCAATAATGTTAACTCCGACTTTGGCTTTGGCCTTCGTCTCGATCTACCGATCGGTCCTATCCGGATCGACTACGGTATTCCCGTTCAATCCGACAAATTCAACAATTCCAGCGGGCGATTCCAGTTCAGCGTTGGTTATCAATTTTGAACGGAATTTGTCGATGACGGTCTGACTCGAAACCCAGCCACGCTACTATTCTTAGTAAGTGATTAGTATTAATATGATGAAATCCCGACTCATTGCGATCGCCGGCTTCTGCCTGGCCAGCGCACTTTTGTCTGCCCCAGTCCAAGCCCAACAGTTGAAGATTGGCACGATTGATATGCAGAAGGTGCTGGCCGCCTACTACAAAACTCAGGAGGCAAAGGAGAAACTGGAAGCAGCCCAAAAATCCGCCAACGATGAGCTCAATCAGCGCATGGAGACCCGCAAGAAAGATATCGACGCGATCAACAAGCTGAATGAGGAAATGAATCGTCCGGATGTCAGCGCAGCCACCAAAGATCAGAAAGCGCAAGAAAGGGATGCAAAGATTTCCGAGGAGCAAGGCTTAGAAAAAGAGATGACCGAATTTCGCGATTCTCGTTCCAAACAGCTTCAGGAGGAGCAAAGCCACATGGTATCCGGTTTGGTGGATGACATCATGAAGGTGGTTACTGATCAGGTAAAAACCCAAAATTACGATCTGGTGCTCGACAAGTCCGGACGGAGCGCAGGTCTTGGGACCACCGTGCTGGTCTATGCAAAGGATAACATGGATTTCAGTGACGTGGTCATCGCCAAGCTTAACGCAAATCGCCCAGCAACGGCGGCCAGTCCGAGCAGCAAATCTTCCGCACAGCCTTCGGGAACCAATACTCCAGCGACAACGACCAAACCCGGAGGATTCCCGAGTCCAACGAAAAAGCCATAGGTGTTCTAGTCAGTTTGTGGAAGGAAGGACCGGCAATGCTCCGGTCCTTTTTTTTGTGCTGGCAGGGCCAAAACCCGACTCCACCAAGCCTACATCGCGGCCGCTCGTTTC
>DASTDH010000117.1:0-5499 GCA_035710445.1 Chthoniobacterales bacterium | reverse complement strand
GAATTCGGCTTTGTTCGCCGCTGACGCGAACGAATAAGTCGCACCCTGGTAAGTGCTCTTATAAGCGGTGTTGCCCTGTACGGGCCTGTTCTGTTTGAAATAGGCTACCGCGTCATATCCGTGAAGAATCACTCCGTTTTGATCAACGTTAACCTGGGATTTCGCAGACTGCTTCTTCGGTCTTGCAGTCTGGACCTGAGCTAAAAGGAGGCGATCTTTCCCCGCGCTGGTTGACGTGGAATTAAGCCCTTGTTCATCGGACGCACTCGCTACGCGTGGCATAGCGACAACTAAGGCTGCGAGGCAGGTTGCAGCCAGTGAGATTTGAATCTTTTTCATACTCGACGTTCGAATTCGTATCCGCGCTTATAACTTCATCGCCTACTAAGGTTGTTAGATGCGTTAAGCCAAGGTTTATACTTGGGTATTTCCGGCATTTACCCGGTTCTCCGGTTTTCAGCAGTGAACGACACCGAGAGTAGCTGAACTCGAGGTTCATTCCATCAGAATATTCTGGTCAGTCAACATGTTCTTTCACAAACCGCATCCTTGCTAAACCTGCTCATAGAGCTCCTGGAGCCTTCGCGCTGATCCGGCGATAAACTCGGCTCTGGGGTGTTGTCTTTACTTACCTCTTCGGTCTGCCGATTGGGTTGAGCCATGCGCTCACCGAAAGCCGTTTGTTTTGCCACGCCAAAGCAAAAATTTCGGGAGTGCTTAGGCCGGACTGTCTTTATTAGTGTTGTTAAGAGAATGAGCAACCGTCGCTTCATCTTTGTGGTTCCTCTGCTATTAGTCTACGGTCTCCCTCGGGCAGTAAGTGGGGAGCCGCGGTGGCTGACCGTTCCACCAACACCGTCGCTCCCGGTCGCCGATCGAAGCGGCTACGCACCTATAAAGGGCATAAAGATCTGGTACGCCGTGTTCGGGTCTGGCGAACCGGTGATTCTACTGCATGGCGGACTTAGCAACTCAAACTGTTGGGGTAAACAGGTGCCAGTATTGGCGGAGCACTATCAGGTCGTCGTAATGGACAGCCGAGGCCACGGACGCAGTACCGCAACGAGCAGCCTTATAGCTATGAGTTGTTGGCTTCCGACGTGTTAGGCCTGATGGATTACCTACAGATCCAGAAAGCTGCGATTATTGGCTGGAGTGATGGAGCAATTGTCGGACGGGATATAGCTATCCACAATCCGGAACGTCTAACGAAGCTTTTCGCGTTCGCCGCTAATTCAGATCCGAGCGGCGTCAAAGAGGATGTCGCGGAAAATCCCATAAACAAGGCGCTCGCTGTGCGAGTGAGGAAGGAGTATGCAGAGTTGTCATCTACACCCGACGAGTACGAATCGTTTCGTGATCAAATCCATAGGATGTGGGACACCCAGCCAAATTTTACAGCGGAGCTCTTGAGCGGGATTAACTTGCCAACCTGGATAGTAGACGGTGATCACGACACGGAGATAAAACGGGAGAATACGCTGTTTATGGCCGACCAGATTCCGAATGCAGAACTGCTATTGCAACCGGAAGTCGGTCACCTTTCCTTCCTGCAGGATCCGGAACAGTTCAACTTCGATGCCCTACACTTTCTCCAGCGGGTAACTGAACAATAAATCCTTACAGCGCGATCCGTGCAGCCAAGCACGAATCGGGAATGCCGAAAGCGTCGACCAGCCCGACTGCATCCTGGCGGATATCGGCACAGAGGGCACTGGCCAACCGGCTGATAGCCTTGGCCTTGAAACCCGACATCACGCCGTTCTCGAGATACCAGCCCTTGTGTAGCTCCAGATGATAGAGGGCGAAAAGATCACGCAGCCGCCGAAGCGAACCACGCAAAGTGCGGTCGGTAACGTCTTCCGACGCCGCAACAAACCTCTCCAGAATTTCACGTTCGACGAAGGCATTTGCTAACTCCAGCAACTCTGGCTGTAGCCTGGTGAAAGCGGAGTAAGCATCCATTTCCCGATTTTTGGTCAATCGCCGAAGCGCGCCGCCTACCTGCACTAGCAAACTGGATTCACGATACTTGAAATAGCCAAGCTGGACATTGGTATCAAGCAGGTGATAACGGCTCGTGTTCAAGGTAAAGAGGGGCATCGTCCGGGTGAACCCGCTCATCCTCTGGTTGAACAGAAATGCGGTTAACTCGACCGGACGCATGTCCTTGATCTGGTCCTTCAGATCGGTAAGGAGGTTCTTCGCGACCAGTTGCATGAGCACCGTATTATCGCCTTCGAAGGTGGTGAAAATATCGGTGTCGGCTTTAAGCGCGGCCAATCGATTGGCGGCGATATATCCTTCGCCGCCGCAACTTTCCCGGGCAGCCTGAATCGTTCGAGTCGTGTTCCAGGTAGACCAGGCTTTGAGGCCGGCGGCCATCGTCTCGATGGTGCGTGGGGAGTCGTCTGCCGTTTTAGCAGCCAGCGCGATCAAATGCTTCTGCGCGAAATCGAGCGCATAAGCAATGGCGAGTAGCGGCATCAACCGCCGCTGCATCGCGGGATAATCCAGCAGCAATGTTTCCTTCCCAGGTGGTTTAGCGGGGCCGAATTGACGCCGGCGGGCAGCATACCGGATCGCAATGGTAAGAGCGGATTTGGCCGCGCTGTTCGCGCTTGCCGCGATCCCGATGCGGCCGCCGACCAGAGTACTGATCATGGAAAAGAAGCGTGTACTAGGGTTCTTGATCTGGCTCTGGTAGTTCCCGGCGCGATCGACGTCGCCAAAACGATTCAACAACGCAGTTCTCGGCACCCGTACGTGGTCAAACCAGATCCGACCGTTGTCGACACCGTTCAGGCCCATTTTGTAACCGTCGTCTTCAATGGTGATTCCTGGAAATGCCCGACCACCCTGGTCTCGGAGCGGAACCAGAAATGGGTGAACTCCTTGCTGTTGTGCGCCTGTCTCCAGCTGGGCAAAAACGACCGCCATCCGGGCATCGTTTGCGGCATTCCCGATGTAGGCTTTGCCCGCCGAAAAAGTAGGACTGTGGATGATGAATTGCTCGTGAGTAGGATCGTAAGCCGCGGTCGTTTCCAGCGCCTGAACGTTGGAACCGTGACCGATCTCGGTCATTGCGAAACATCCCATCAATTGGCAACAGGCGGCATCGCTCAGGTATTGGTGGTGATGCGCTTCGGTGCCCAGGCGTTGAATGCTAGCGGCGAACAGGCCAAACTGTACCCCAAATTTAATCATCAGGCTGAGGTCGTGAAATCCGAGGGTTTCACCCGCCGCCATGAATTTCGCCGGATCTTCCTCTCCGCCGACATATTTCGGCATAAATATGCGGCCGATGCCGGCGTCCGCGAGACGCTTTGTCCAAGCCAGAACTTGCTTCCGATAAGCGTAGTGATCCGTGCTTTCGAAATACCGAAATTCAGGCTGCGTGATGATCTGTTTAACCAGCTCCCTCACCGCCCTATGCTCACCATCCAACAACCGTTGCATAGCCGCCGGGTCGAAAGCGGTACGGGCGCGCTCAATTGGCGCATATCGAACGTCGGCGCTGAACGCCGGCTGACCGGCGTCGCCTGGCCGCGCAACTTCTTCTGCTGATCCCGCGATCGTATTTTTCATGGCGAGGTCGCTTGAAATTCAGGGGAGGATGCTGAAGCCGACTGATTCGGGTTGGCCGGATAAAACGACAAACCCTGATTCGCCATATCGGTTAACAGCGCGCAGGGAAGGAAATAGTCTCTGCCGTTTTCGCTCAGCTGGCGCAACCGGGCAATTATATTCGAGATACCAATCGCATCGGCATAGCGAAATGGGCCTCCACGGAACGGAGCCCACCCGGTGCCCATGATCATGGCAAAATCTACGTCGGCCGGATCGGACACCACCTTTTCAGCGAGGCAGCGCGCCGCCTCATTCACCATCACCAACACTAGACGATCACGCAATATGGTGTCGTCGGTGTCGGTCGGTTCTGTCTCCGGCTGATAGGCGTGAATTTCGGGGTTCTGGCGTTCGCCTCCCGAGCTGTAATCGTAAAAACCTCGTCCGGATTTTCGGCCAAGCCAGCCTTGTGCGATCAACCGCTCAACGGTGTTGGTGAGCGGAGGCAGTTTTTGAATCCGCCGGGCCAGATCGCTGCCAACGTGGAGAGAGACGTCCAATCCTACTTCGTCGGTGAGTCGAAGCGGGCCCATCGGCATGCCGAAGTCGAGCATCACTCGGTCGATCCTTTCTAGACGATAGCCTTCGGCAAAGAGATTGAAGGCCTCCATCATATAGGGCAGCAAAATGCGATTGACCAGAAAACCGGGACTGTCCTTGACCAGAACCGGCAGCTTCCCAATCGATTTCACGAATTGGATCGCTGTCGCCAATGTTTGTGCCGACGTCTTGGTTCCTTGTACGACCTCCACCAATTGCATCCGGTGTACCGGATTAAAGAAGTGGATCCCAACTACCTTAGCCGGATCTGGCAACCCGTTGGCAATCGCATCGATCGAAAGAGCGGAGGTGTTCGAGGCCATTGCCTGACAATTTGCAACCTGTTCCGCCGTCTTCCGAAAAATCTGCTGTTTCAACTCTAGTTTCTCGACCGCGGCCTCGATCACCAAATCGACGTTGCCCAATGGAATATCCTCGTAGGTTGGCAGGATCCGATCGAGTCCTGCTTGGGCTTCTGTTTCCGAAAAAATTCGGCGTTTGATGGCATCCCGATAGATTTTGTGGATGGATTGTAGCCCTTTGCCGAGTGGCTCCGGGCCGATGTCTTTCAACACGACACGCAAACCGCGAGCACTCAACCATTGGGCGATACCCGAGCCCATCAGCCCGGCTCCCAGCACCAAGACTTTTCCGATTTTTCGAATCGGCTGGTCGGATTGGACGGAAATCTTCTTTGACCGCTCTTGCAGAAAAAAGACCCTGATCAGGTTCTGGGCGATTTCACCGGAGGCTAGTTCGATGAACGCCCGCCTCTCGTTCTCCAAAGATTGAGTATGAGGAACCGTTATCCCCGCGACGACTACCTCAAGTGCTTTCATGGGGGCGGGATAATGGCCTCGAGTTTTCGCCAAAACCTTCTTTTCGGCCTGTTTCGCAACAAAAGTCGAAATCGGCGGCCGATTTGTCAATTGAAGCTTGAGCTTCCGCTTCTTACCCTGATTTGCGCGAATAAGACCGGCAGCCAGCGCCATCAGGCGCTCGGGGTAAGCAATTTCATCGACCATTCCCAGTTTCTTCGCTTCTTTGGCGCCATACTGTTTGCCGGAGAGAATGGCTTCGAGCGCGACTGGTAAGCCGATCAGACGCGGCAGCCGAGTGGATCCACCCCAGGCGGGAAGAATTCCTAGCATTGTTTCCGGCAGACCAAGTTTCGTTGCCGAGTCCAAAGACGCGATTCGAAAATCGCAGGCAAGCGCGACTTCGAAACCTCCCCCGAGGGCCACACCATGGATCGCAGCGACGGTTGGAAATGGAAGGGCGGCCACTCGATCAAAGGTTTTCTGGCCTTGCTCTATCAGGAAGGAGAGT
>DASTDH010000116.1:0-4350 GCA_035710445.1 Chthoniobacterales bacterium | reverse complement strand
AAATGACTGAAGATGAAGTCTTTTGCACGGAAGCGGCGGCACGCTCGGGTGTCGTGTTCGAAAATACCAGCCCCGTCGAAGACCTCGTCGTTTTGCGCTATTTCGGACCGGAGGCGAGTCCGAATGCGCCAAAGATTGGGTAGGCCGTAAGCACTCCACACGCTCGCTAATTTAAGGGCTTGGTACGAGCTTCCGAGTACTCGCAGTACGGACAAGAGGGTTCCGGAGGGACTTTGTGAAAGTAGCCCAGCAATTTATTGCTGGGTCTTGAGCCAACAGATTGGTCCGTCCCGTTAGGGACGAAAGAAGATGAACATTTCGGACGATTCGTTTGCGGAAGGCGACGAAGTCGATCGTCCCTGTCGGGACGGGTAGATTAGAAAACATGCTCACCCAGCACTGAAGTGCTGGGCTATTTTCTTACTGTCCCTCCGGGACGACTCAAATCTTTTTGAACCCGCTATCGGTCAGTTGAAGCCTTTTGAAATCGATCCCCAGCTTTAGACCAATTTGATAGGCAGTGTTGTGCACGGTTTGGACACCGGCAACATCGTTGGCGGACCACTTTCTCTGCAACGAATCCTTTGATATCACTGCCAAGACCTTGAAGTAATCAGAGTAGTATTGCTTCTCTGCATCGGTGTATGCCTTGCCCGCTGACTTCGACAGCAGGAGTTCGTTCACTTTTGCGCGAACCTCTCGGATACCGGATGGATGCGCTGACGCATCCTGATTATTGACGATTTCCCAGAGAACGATCACGAAGCCGGCGAGCGAATCAGCGACGTTATGGCTGGAATAACCGTACCGGGAGAATCGAGCATCGAAACGGGTCTCCGGATTGGTGGCGAACTCCTTCTGTAAAACCGGGACGTTCTGAGCGTTGTTCTTGGCGACCGCCATAGCAAGATTGACGTGCGCCTTTTGCGTAACCGCTGGGGAGTCCCGATAACTGAACACCGGACTCGAAGCAGGCAGGTTGCTGGTATGGGTCGAAGCTGCAGTGGTCTTGTGTGGTCTCACGCCCTTGCGAGCTTTTTGCTCATTTTCTGCCTTTTGGCCTGAAGGCGGTTCCTCACTGGCACCAGCGGGCGCTTCCGAGGTCAGGCGGGTTGCCATGTTTTCGACGTAAAACTGATTCAGCGCTTCGTCGGTGGAGTCGGCGAGTGCTGTCCCGAGTGAGATCGAGGCCATTAAGGCCATCACAGAAAGAGACGAGTAATGAGCGGTGTTCATCCGACCCGTGGTTGAGACTAGTAATCCAATTCGTCGCAAGGTTGTGAAGCCTAAAAGCAGCGAACGTCAACGCTAAACCTGACTCGTTCTCGCTGTTGTTCACTGTCGTTCGTTGACGTTCGTTTTTTCCAGGTGAACCTGTTCGAGGACCTTCATCGTCTCGGTGACGTTCCGGTCAATGGTGTACTCCTGTGCGCGAGCCGTGCAGCTGGCTCGAACTTCATCTTTTTGGCCGAGCGCGCACCAGTGGCTAATGGCGTTGGCAAGCGCCGGAACGTCATTTGGACGATCGAGCACTTCTCCGTGCACCCCGGACTGAATGATCTCTGAAAAACCGTTGCTTGCGGTTGTGATCACTGGCACACCAGCTGAAAGCGCTTCCAGGCATGCATTTGAAAATGGGTCGTAGACGGTCGGCAGAACAAAAAGATCTGCCGCAACATACAAAGAATGCATATCGTCGACCGAACCGAGGAATCGAACATTCGGCGGCGTGAACCGCGGCTTTTTCCCTTCTCCGGCCACCAGAAATTTGATACGCCGGTCCTTCAGCCGTCGGACCGCTTCAATGGCGAAACGTAATCCTTTACGTTCCCAACCCGAGCCGGCAAAGAGAATGCCGATATCGAGATCGCTCAGTCCGGCATCGAAGCGAAGGTCCCAACGGGATCCAGGCTTTTTCTTGAAATGAACGTCGGGGAGTCCGTTATAAATGACAGAGATCTGGTCCTCCGGGTACCCAAACTCGGTCACAATTTCGTTTTTGATAAGTTTCGAATTTGTGATGACTCGGCGAGTTCCCTGTTGGCTCAGCAGCTTCTGCTCAAGTTGGAGGATCTGGTTGTGTTTGCCATTCGAGAACCGAAGCGACTTTTTCCAGCCCGATTGGAACGTTTTTCGTTTTTCCAGCCAGACTCGATGCACACCGTCGCCGGCCCGATAGCAATCGCACGATTCAATGCGCTCGAGACTGAATAAGATTTCGACACTGTTGCGAGCCCCTTGCACAGCCTGGCTGAACGGAAGAGGAGCCGATTCTTTGAATCGTACCAGAGTACCGTAAGGCCATTCCGCCCGGGGCCAGTCCTCAGTCGCGAAAAGCGTCAGCTGATGGCCGGCATCCACCAGGCCGCGCCCTAAACGTTTCAAATAACTTTCGGCGCCTCCTGCACGCGAGAAACCACGCCGTACTAGACCGATCTTCATGGACATCCTGAATGAACCGGGAGTCTTTAGCCCAGTGGTTGGAGGAGCGCAAGGGAGACTGGGGATTCAGAATGCGGAATGCGGAATGCGGAACACGGAATAGCTGCGCGCCCTAGCTTTTACGTTTGGGAACCCATAGGACTGGCCGGGACGTCGGCCTGGCGAAGTCGGGTTTCGCTCTAACGCCCCGCGCGGTGCCATTCCGTATTCCGCGTTCGGTATTCTGAATTCCGAATTTGTGCTTCGGCTTCTTCTGGTACTCCTTGTACTCCTTGAGCAACGACGAAAACATGCCGGGCAGTGTGTTGTATGCCACTTCCGCTCGTATTGGTGGAGTTGGGCTGGATGCGGTGGCATTGGAGACGCTACGCGGCATCGATGACCGACTTGGTCTGGCTGTCTCTTTCGGAGTCAAGTCTACCGAGTTCGATCGGAGCCGAATGAAGACGCTCCGGTTTCATTCGGTCCGACTGTTGTCCAACCTGGAACGCAAATACTATTATGCGGCCAAAAAGCGGGCGGTGGACGCCGTCTCCGCGCGATATCTAAAAACCGGTCGTTTCGATCTTTTTCACGGCTGGTCGGGCGAGGCGTTCCGATCGCTTCTGATCACCCGAGCTCTCGGCATTCCCTCGGTTCTCGAAGTACCGACCTGGCATCGGCAGAAAGGCAAGGTTCTGCCACAAAGAACAGATCAAGAGATCGCGCTGGAATCTGCGCCGATACCACAACGTTGGTTGAACCGGTTATTGATTAGCCGGCAGGAAAGTTTGCAGGAGTACGAAAACGCCGACCTCATTTTGGTTCTTTCCGAGAAAGCCGCGGAGACATTCCGTGTACTGGGTACTCCCGACCACAAGCTCTTTCGCATGTCACGGGGCGTCGATATCGAAAGTTTTCAGCCGGGCGCGTCGCCCCCAATTTTTCGCGCATTGTTTGTAGGAGCGCTGATTAAGCGCAAAGGTGTTCCGCTTTTGCTGGAAGCGTGGAGGCGCCTTGGACTGAAGAATGCAGAGCTGTGGTTGGCCGGGCATGCACATGCTGAGGTCAAACCCCTTTTGCAGAGCCTTCCCAGCAACGTGAAGTTACTCGGTTTCGTCAAAGACATCGCCGAAGTCTTTCGATCGTGCTCCGTGCATATCTTTCCGTCCGAACTGGAGGGCAGTGCCAAATCCGTTTACGAGGCGGCGGCATGTGGATTGGCCCAAATTACCACGCGCGAATCCGGTGATGTAGTCATTGATGGTCAGAACGGATTGATCGTTCCGGCTAATGACATTGCTGCCCTCACTGATGCTATTCTTGTGCTTTACCGAAGTCCCGAACTGGTTCGGAGACTAGGTGCGAACGGCCGGAAACGGGTGGTCGAATCGTTTACCTGGGAGCATTTCCGGCGGCGCTTGGGTGAGGCTTACCGCACCGCCATGCAACTGCACAGAATGCTTGAACCCCAGAGCCGTTGCAAATAAGTCTAGGGCGCGACTCTGCCATGAAGTCAATTCTTGTGGTTCAACTCAAGCGGCTGGGTGACCTCATATTGACAACTCCCGCTTTGGTTAGCCTTCGCCAGGCAATGCCGCAGGCAAAGATCACCTTGCTGATTGATCGGTATTCGGAAGAGCTGGTGCCCGCACTTCCGATGGTCGACGAGATTTGGACCTACGACCGCAGCCGTTCATTGCCGATTTGGCTCAAACTAATGTTCCGCGAGTACGACTATTGCCTCGATTTTACTGGAAATGACCGATCGGCACTAGTCGCCTTCTTTTCGAAAGCAGCTAGTCGGGTGAGTTTCAGCTTTGTCGCGCGTCGCCGCCATCGCTCCTGGGTCTATACTGATCTGGGTTCATCTTCTATTCGCGATCTCCATACGATTGATCATTACTTGGACCTCAGCCGATTCCTCGG
>DASTDH010000115.1:0-7591 GCA_035710445.1 Chthoniobacterales bacterium | reverse complement strand
GGCAACAGCAAATTCCCAACTCAGTTTTGGCGAGATCGTTACTTGACTCAATTTCTCGAACTGATGCAAAGCTATGGAGACATCGTGCAGATCGCGCTGGCTGGGCATACGCACATGGATGATTTTCGTGTTCTTAGCAGCTCCGGCAGCACACCACCGGTCGGCTTTCGTATTACACCGGCCATCAGCCCGATCTTTGGAAACAATCCGGCCTTCTCGATCTTAAATTATAGTGTGAGCACCGGCGCAGTCTCCGATATTGCCACATATTACTTGGATTTGGTGAAAGGTGGAGACAATCCGCAATGGGCTCTGGAGTACCGCTTCTCTACTGCTTATGGATATGACGCCTTCACAGCGAGGAACCTCGAGACCCTCGCAGCCGCCATCCACGGTAACCCCAACGTTAAGCAAATTTTCGCCGGTTACTATGCTGCTTCGGCTCCTTCACCGATTACCTCACGCAACTGGCCGTTCTATGTCTGCACAGAGACCCAATTCACCGCCACGGATTACAGCCACTGCGTCTCGCAGGTTCAAAACAGCCCCACTCCTGCCGCAGGGGTGCGAGGTGATCAGTGATCGTCGATTGCTATCTCTAACTGTTGATGAGGTGATGTTGCAGTATTATTACGGGTTCGCACAGGTATGAAGCCGGTAGCTTTGATCGGACTGCTGTTGCTTTTGGTTAGAGTATCGGCTCTGTCATCGGAGCCGCTGGATTTGGGCCCGAATCCTGGCCTTTCGCCACAAGAGGTCGTCGAATTTCAGTTAGACGCCCTCAGGCACAATGACGAACCAACTCCCGACGCCGGAATAGAGCGATCGTTTCGTTTTGCGTCGCCTTCGAATCGCTTGGTGACTGGGCCCCTTAGCCACTTTTCGGAAATTGTGCACAGCGCGCCTTATTCGGCTCTGCTCGGATCGCAGGCCAGCGACGTACGGGGAGTTATAGTGCAAGGGAGCGAGGCCAAGGTCTATGTATCGGTCACAAGTGCCAGCGGATTGCAGCTGAATTTTCTGTTTCTGCTTTCTCGCCAAAGCCAGGGAGATTACCGCGATTGCTGGATGACTGATTCGGTGTTGAAGCTCCCGGCTGAAGAGAGCGGAAACCAAATCGCTATCTAGGTCGCGCGAGGCAGGGCGGTGCGCTCCGCGCCCGCCGTCCTCTCCAACGGTCGAAAACCGAGTTCGCTCGGAATCCGCTGCTTCGATACATCCCGCTTTCGCGCTGGTTTTCCCATTTTCGAAACACCGAGAGACCCTGACAAGGTTCGTGTTCTATGCCAAGACTCAATTTTGCGAAATTGTTTTCTCCTCGAGAAACAGGTCCATTTTCCGCTCGAGAAAGCGGTCGAGCGATTAGTTGGCATCGGACATGCATAAGGACATGTCGCAAGTGAGAGCAAGCAAGACAACTTACTTGTAAACAATCTAAAGACCAACCAGTCAGACACTTATGGAAAATATAATATCACTACCTTATGCCGGCCAGTTAACGGAACGGGTTAGACGTGAATCCGAGGTGATTGCTCGGCTGCGGAAGCAGCGCGCTTCGATTCAGGACCGCCGCAACGTTGACGCGGTCATCCGGCCGAACACGGTCGTTGCAGTCAATCGGCAAACCGAGCGGATCTACGGCTTGGCCAACCTCGCCGCGGTCGCAGTAATGGCAGCGGCTTTGATCACCTCTTTCGCTATCTACTTAACTTCGTTCGTCGGCTAATGAATACACCGTATAAAATTGATCGAGCAATTGCTGCTGCTGTTGCTCGATCGACGTCCGATAACGCGCTTGTCAATTTCTCCGAATTAGTCTAACCGGTCGCGGATTATTTCGGACAAGTGGACGAGCGGGCGAAGTTGCTTTGCTTGGATGTGGGATGTGACGCTTTGGCTTCAGTCATCTCATCACTCTGAGCCGGCAACAAATTCATCTCAGTATTCAAGTTGTATGAGCTTTCGTGCTTGGCTTCCGAGCGTCGAATCGGTAGCGTCGTCCGAGTGTCTCGTCGACCACCAAAGCGTCTCCCGGAAAAGGATGTCACCTTGGATAAACTGCAAAGCGCTGCCGGCCGTATTCTGGTCCGCAGCGGGTTGAAAGGTGCCACCACCCGAAGAATTGCGGCAGAAGCTGGACTGAGTGAGATGACGCTGTTTCGGCGCTTTGGCACCAAGGAGAAACTGTTGTCCGCAGTGATGGATCGTTTGCTTTTGGAGGAAACCGCGCGCGTGCCGATTGCCCAGAGCGTACCCGGGGATTTGCGTACTCGGCTACTCGAATGCGCGAAGGCGCAGGTCACTTTCATCAATCGAAACCTGCCACTGATTCGCATCTTTGTCGGAGATCCGGAACATTTCGGGGAGGAAGAGAGAAATCTGTTGCGCGAGGTTTTTGCACCAATGCGCAGGGAAATAAGGCAAATCCTCGCGCACGAATCCCTGAGCGCGGTAGAGCTTGATCTGGTTGTCCACCAGTTAGCAGCAATCATTTTTGTGCATGTACTCCGAGTCAGCCGTGCGGAGCGATCCCCTTATTCTGCCGGCCAATACCTGGCCACCGCAGTGGATATGGTTCTGGCTTACTTGAGCCAAAGAAAAGCCGTCAGGCATGTGTCGCGAAGACGCACGGTCGCCCAGCGAAAAACCCAGGTTGCTCGGAAGGCGGGCCAGAAACGGTCCGCCGGCGCGGAGAGAGGATCCTTTTCCAAACGTTAGCCCGTCCTCCGACGATAGCCGGTCGTGCTCGGCTCTCAAGCTTCTCGCCTCAGACCCAGCCGCGATGGACCGCCAGCTACCGAAACCTTGGTCGCTTCCAGTCGCGCGCCTCGATAGATCTGCAGTGAAACCAATGCATGAGGGTCGTGTGGCAGTTGCGAGTTATATGGGTGCAGGTCCTTTGTGTCCCACAGAGCGCAATCGGCCATAGAGCCTTTTCGGAGTTGGCCAATCTCCGATTGCTTTCCCAGAACCGCGGCACCGCTCACCGTTGCGAGATGAAACAACTCCGCCGGCGACCAGATCTTTGCGTTCTTAACGTAACTCGAGCGGAGATTCTGGCCGTAGCTAGCCTCTTTCATGACCTCCCAGGTATGTCATTGAGGTCCAACTAGTGTGAAGTACTATCTTTACGATAATCGAAAGACCAATTCGCATCTGAACTTTAATTGGGACACGGTCAGCCGAAGTCCGCTCCATCTTTTGCCAGCAGCCAGTTCCTGGTTGCTGAACGCACTGCCTTCTCATTCCAATCTGCCAACGCGACTGAAGCACCTGATTCAGCAAAAGCCTTTCGCTGTCGCCCGGGCCATGCCCGAGTCAGCGCCTGTAGCCAGTGCCATTTTGTCTTCAAAGGATATGGTCTAATTTCCGTATTCGTCGGACGACCGAGCGGCACGCTAGGTTGGTCGCGCTTCCTCAAATATCACCTCAACATCGTCACTCCGCCGCGATGTGGTTGGAAGCTTGACGGTTCTAAGTCTGAATGATATTCCTGTTTTTACGGTATTCATTAAGATTATAGCCCTAGTGTTGTCGAAGCCGTAAACTAGCCGTGGCCTGCAGTATCCGCTCTTGCAATCAGCTGAGGCTCGCGGGTGTTTCATAGGAGCAGCTATCTGCCCAGAACTTATAGAACAGTGATTTGGAAGGACGCCGTTGAGCGTTGTTCGAGCGCATATTCGATCGGTAACGAGCCCGACGGAGACTCGTCATACATCGAATAACTTGCCAATTTTGCTCGCAGCTTTGCTCGGCGCCGGGATGGGATACTCCAATACCTGCGATGCGCAAATCAAGGTAAAAGCTTACATCACAGACCCCGATTCCGCTTCGAATAAAGTTTTCGTAATCGATACGGCAACTAATACCATTGTCGGCTCTCCGATTTCGACCGGAGTTATGCCGATTGGGGTCGCAGTCACGCCCGACGGCCGCTATGTCTATATCGCCAACAATGGTAGCAATACCGTGTCAGTGCTCGATGCCGTAACTGACAGGGTAGTTGGTTCTGTTTCGGTCCCAGCCGGGCCCATCGGTGTTGCTGTCACCCCTGATGGAAAGTACGCCTTTGTGACAAGTTCCGTCTTTTTTACATTCACTGGCCATACCGTCTCGGTGATTAACACCGCTACAAACACATTGGTAGGTCCACCGATAACCGTTGGAAGCGGACCAATCGGAATCGCTTTCACACCAGACGGAAAGTTCAGCTACGTTGCAAACTTCAACGACGGCACTGCTTCGGTGATCGACACCGCAACGCGTACCGTGGTTGTACCATCAATTCCGTTCGGATCTCCCTCTGGTAGCCCGGTTGGCGTTGCCGCAACTCCAGACGGCAAATTTGTGTATGTCGCCAATGTTAACGCCAGCACGGTCTCGGTAATCAGCACCGCGACAAATGCAGTGGTGAAGTCAATTCCTGTAGTAAACGGGGCGGTGGGGTCGCGGTCACTCCAAACGGGAAGTTTGTTTATGTCGGTAACGTTAATGGCAAAACCGTCTCGGTGATCAGCACGATCACAAACACGGTAGTTGATTTAATCACAGTTGGAGTTTCGCCGATAGGCGTGGCCGTAACTCCTGACGGCAAGTTTGTCTACGTCGCAAACAGCACTATGAATAGCGGCGGGACCGGTGTCGCATCGGTTTCGGTAATCGCTACGGCTACTAACACAGTGATTGACACCATTAAGGTAGGAGTTCTTCCTTTCGCTTTCGGCTCCTTCATTGGACCGAACATTATTGCACCGCGAGGCGGCCCGCTGCTAGTTGCCAGCGATGCGGCACTCACTCCGCTGGGCTTCGGGCAATTCATCGATTTCAACGGAGGAACACTAAAGGCAGTCGGGAACTTAGTTACGTCGCGGACAATTTCCCTCCTGGCTAACGGTGGGATCATCGATACGAACGGCTTCAATGCAATTTTCTCCGGCAGGGTCATCAATTCGGGTTCGCTGACCAAGATCGGTGCCGGCACACTGACCTTGTCTGACGCTAACACCTATACGGGAGGCACGATTATAAACGGCGGAACGCTAGTGGTAGACGGACCTCAGTCGCTCGGGTTTGGTAGTGTGATTTTGAACAGTGGCATTCTGACAGCGGACCCGCAGACGATCAACGTAAATGGGAATTACACGCAGAATGCGGGCGGAACGCTTCTGCTCGCTATCGGCGGAACCGGGACCGGCCAACACGATTCGCTGAATGTAAGCGGCCAAGTAACCCTCGGAGGCACATTGCAACTAGTTCCGACCGGCGGTTTCTTGCCAAAGCCGGGCGACAAGTATCGTCACAGCTGCGGGAGGAATTTCAGGTGAGTTTGCTAACGTCTTGAATGGGTTCCGCGTATTTCGGACCGAGCTGCTCTACGGAAGCAATTCGGTCATCCTTGATTTCTTGAGCGCGCTGTTTACTCCCTTTGCGAAGACCTCTAACCAGATCGCGGTAGCAAATGCTCTCGACCGTGTCTCCCCTGACCCGCGAGAGTCCGGCTTGCTGGGTTTTCTAGAACGCGAATCGACGATTAATCTGCCGGCTGATTTTGATAAAATTGCGCCGGACGAACTAGCCTCGCTTTACGAAATTAGCTTCTCATTCGCCAACGTGCAGGAAGCCAACATCGAGAACCGGCTTGGTGATATTCGGTCGGGGCTTAGCGGGTTCAATTCTTCGCTCAGGCTCACTGGTTCACCGGCACCGATCGTTGATGGAAAGAGTGGTAAGACAATCGAGAAGAACCCGGTCCTAACGCCAGCGCCAGACAATCGCTGGGGTGTAATTCATGACCGGTAACGGCGACTTTGTGAATGCGAATGGCGACAGCAATAGTCCCGGCTATGTGGTTTTCAGATCTTATGCTCAGCTCGGAGGATCTCTCCGGCGCGCTCGCCGATGATCACGCATGGAGCCATGGTATTACCCGTCGTCACGCTCGGCATGATCGACCCGTCGGCGATACGCAGCCTTTCGATTCCATAGACCTTCAGGTTAGCATCTACTACCGACAAAGAATCTCTCCCCATCTTGCCAGTACAAGTCTGGTGCCAGTAGTTAACCGCGGCATCACGGATGAACTTTTCGAGCTCGGTCCCTTTCAAGTTGCCCGGCATAATCTCGCGCCTGGCAAAGGGGAGAAGCGGCCTCGAATTCCCGATCTCCCGGCAAAGTTCCACACCGACCATAGCCGCCTTCAGATCGGCTGGATGAGATAAGGCATTTTCCTCGATTTGGATGGGGTCGAGCGGATCGGGTCCAGTCAGACGGACCCAGCCTCGGCTCTTCGGCCGCGCGACAGCTCCGAATAGCGTCCAAGAAATTGGCGGCGGATTGTACCTGGCCGCGATCTCTGGACAGGTGATTGGTAGCTCAACTTGGCAAGTCTGCAGATCCGGAGTTTCGAGCGCAGGATCACTCTTCCAAAAGAAGATTGCCTCCGACGCGCTATTACGTGGGACCAAGGGTTGCTGATATTCCCAGATACAACCAACGGCGAGATGAGTTTGAAAACTCCGTCCCACGCCGGGAAGATGCTGCACTAGCGGTATTCCAAGGCGTTGTAGCTCATCCTGGTCGCCAACGCCCGATAGCATGAGCACTTTCGGCGTATGGATTGCTCCTAACGACAGAACAACTTCCATTCCGGCAGCGATCCGTTGGACTTTTCCGTTGTAAGCAATCTCCACACCGGTAGCTCGTTTATTCTCTATGGTAAGCCGGGTAACGAGTGCGTGAGAGAGAACGGTGAGATTCGGCCGATCCATATAGGGAAAGGTATAGGAGCGAAACATGGATTGGCGTTTTCCATCCCTAACTAACAAGTCGAAGATCGAGGCGCCGCCATCACCTTCCATCATGCGGCCGTTAGGATTCTCGAAGGTTGGAATCCCTACTGAACGCGCTCCTTCTACCATCGCCGGAGCGATCGGGTTAGGGTCCGGAGCAGGCTGAACAAAAATCGGTCCTCCGATTCCGCGGTATTTTGGATCCGGTGCCCCGTGCCAATCTTCGATGCGGCGGTAGAGATTTAGCACCGACTCATAGTTCCAGGCCGGGTCGCCGGCCTCAGCCGCGAAGAAGTCCCAATCGTTCTTGTGCCCCCCGCGCCCAACCGACTGCATTGATGCTGGATCCCCCGCCGAGTACCTTGCCCATGGACATCGGAAGACAACGCCCGTTCAGATGAGGATTTGGCTGCGCCTGGAAAGCCCAGTCCCGCTCGGTCCCGAGATTGGCGAGCCACTGACCTGGGTCCACGACGCTGGGCATATCATCGCTGCCGCCGGCCTCCAGTAACAGCACACTCACATCCGGTTTTTCGGCCAGTCTGCGCGCTACCACTGAACCGGAGCAGCCCGACCCGCAGACGATGAAGTCGTAATGTGGCTTCCGTTTAGATGTAAGTTTCGTTTGATTGATGCGTGCCCGCTGGGCGAAGCTATCGATTTGGGTGGTCAGTTCGGTGGTCCCTGCCGGATAGTTATCATTCATCGTGAATATTGTTGTTCGATTCAGGAGCTCTCTGATTGGTTTCGGTCGAACTCTTTTCGAGGTAGACGAGGTAGTCCTCGTCCGGTTAGTTCTCGGC